>CAZMGX010000234.1:0-8109 GCA_964565915.1 uncultured Gemmatimonas sp. | reverse complement strand
GGGATTCCAGGAGATCATGCTGTTGGTGTAGAGGTTGTCGCCGGGGCGATAGGTGGCATCGAACATGGGGACAGGATTGCCGGTGCCCCAGATCACCTGGTTGCTGGCAATGTCGTAGGTGCCCGTCACCCACGGCGGACCGCCACCGATCTTCCACGAATCGCCCTCCCAGGTTTCGACGCCCGGTTCGCCGGCAGCCGGCACGGTGTAACGCCGCCAGCGCCGTTTGCCGTCGGCGATCGTGCGATATCGCGCGTCGACGTACCCGACGATGTCGCGCGCGATGTAGTCGTCGTAATGCGGCCACGGCACGCAGTAGCGATCGGCGGGCTCCTTGCGCTTGGTGTCGGCGCGACACGCAGCGAGGTCGGGCAGCAGGTTCCAGGTCGTGTACCACCCGTCGTCACCGTCGGGCATCACCACGATGGCTTCGGGCTTTCCGGCCGCGAACAGGGAGTCGAGCGTGCGATCGATGCGTCCGGCGTCGACCCAATCGCGTTCGCCGCCGTAGAGGCCGTGGAGGTATACCAGGAGCGGAAAGCGACGCGTCGGCGCCGCGTCATACGAGGGCGGCAGGTACACCGTGAGCGCCTTGCGGGCGCCGAGTGATTGCGCCCAGAGGGTATCGGTGCGCACGGTGCCGCGGGTCGACTGTGCCGACGTGCTGACGGCCGTCGCGGCGAGCAGCGGGAGGACACTGAGCGCGATCGGGCTGAGCGCGTGAAGCACGCTCCGGCGCACGCTCCGGCGCACGCGCCGTGGTTTCGGGGGTTCCGCGTCGGTGATCAGGCGCAGGATCACTGGGGGGCGCCCGCTCCGACGGCACCGACGAAGGTCGTGCGATACACGATCTCGTCGTCGACGGCATTCCGCACAGGATCCAGAGACACCGTGGTCGGGATACCGCGCCCGAGGTCATACTCGACCTGGCGCAGGACACCTGCCTTCGGCAACGCCTGGCGAACCTCGGCGAACAGCTGATTCACCGTGCGGAACAGGGTCCACTGGTTCTGCGGCACGTTGTCACCGGTCAGCAGGCTGCGCACACTCGTGATGGTGTCGCGGATCACTGTCACGGCGTAGGAGCCCTGCGTCGTGCAGAAGCAGTCGCGCGCCTGCGCAATGACGTACGCGTCGCGCACTCCCGACGTGCTCCAGCGGGCTTCGGCCTGGTCGAGCACACGGACCTGCGGGCGGATCGGATCGTCGGAGCAGGCGGCCAGCACGCCAGCCGTGGCGAGCAGCATCAACACTCGCTCGGCGCGCGCGCGCAGGGGTCGGGTCATCTGGGGCGTTGGGAACACGATTTCTCCGGGTTGAGGCCACACTGTCCTTCAACCGCGAAGGACACGCTGGCGTTACCGAATGATGGTCCCGATGCGTCCCCAGCGGATATCCGTGATGAACGGCAGCGGGCGGTCGCTTTCACCCGAGCGGTACGAGTAGTACACGAAGACCGGACGGCCGCGCACGTTTTCGCGCGGTACCAGTCCCCAGTAGCGCCCGTCCTTCGAGTCGTACCGGTTGTCGCCAAGCATGAAGAGAAACCCCTGAGGCACCACGAGGGGTCCCCAGTCGTCGAGGGCGGGCTGCGGCGGCGGGTCGCCGAAGCGTGAGCCGCGCAACTCGAATTGCTTCTGCCACTCGAAGAGCGGGTGCGAGAACGTCCCGTCGGACTTGGGGTTGGCGGTGGCCGGGTAGCCCTGCGGCTGCGGCAGGCCGTTGATGTGCAGCAAGCCGCCGCGCATGTAGATCGTGTCGCCGGCGACCGCGACACAGCGCTTGACGAGTGTCGGGTTCGGATCTTCGGGCAGATCGACCTGCGTGGGCGATTTGAAGACCACGACGTCGCCTCGCTTGGGTTCGGCGTACCCCGGCAGATTGATGTCCGTGAAGGGGACGTGGGGGCCGTAGGCGAGCTTGTTGACGAACAGCCAGTCGCCGATGAGCAGGGTCGGGATCATGCTGCCCGAGGGAATGCGATAGGCCTCGAGAAGGAACGTCCGGAAGATCAGAAAGAAGGCGAGCGTGACCGCGACCGCCTTGACGTTCTCCCACCAATGCGTCGGGGCGCCGGACTTGCCGGAGCGACCGGCGCGCATGGCGGCGACCGAGCCGGACGCCTGAGGTGACGATTTCTTCGAGGCCACGGGAGACGAATGAGCAGAGAGAGGAATGGTGGTGCAGCGAGGGGGCGCATCCCGTCGGGACACGCCCCCTCTTTACGCCGGAAACGCTCCGGAGTTACGACAGGTGCTTGGAAACGAGCTTCGTCATGTCGAACATGCTGACCTGACCCTTGCCGCCGAAGACGGGCTTGAGCTTGTCGTCAGCGTTGATCATGCGCTTGTTCTTGGCGTCCTGGAGGCCGTTCTTCTTGATGTACGCCCACAGCTTCTTCACCACTTCGGTGCGCGGCACGGCCTTGTCGCCGATCACGGCGGCCAGCTGCGGCGAGACGGTGAGGGCCTTCATGAACGCGGCGTTCGGCGTGCGCTTGGCGGCCTTCTTCGCGGCCTTCTTCGGCGCGGCGGCCTTCTTGGGCGCAGCCTTCTTCGCGGCCGCCTTCTTCGGGGCAGCCTTCTTCGGAGCCGCCTTCTTCGCGGCAGCTTTCTTCGGGGCCGCCTTCTTCGCAGCCTTCTTCGCGGACTTCTTCGCTGGGGCCATAGGATCTCCTGAGAGTGTAGACCGGTAGGATCGCGTCGGTCGGAACAACGCTCCGTCTGTCGCGCGAATGCGCGGACGCGCTACACGGACGCGCCACAAACTACAATCGCCAATGCCGCGCGCAATAGGGGAATGCATCATTTCTCCTCTGAAATCGCACATTTTCTCCTCTGACGGGAACGTGTTTTCCCTCTGACAGCGGGCCCCGCCACACACCACGAGACCATGTGCGTTCTGCACAACCGTGATATTTCCCTCTGAAAACGCGAAAAATCGGAGGCGTCAGCGCGGTGCGCGCACGCGCAACCAGTCGGCGATCGCGCCGGTGATCTCCCCCCGCACGCGACGCGACGTCAGCTGTGCATACCGCGTCGGATCGCCATCGCGGTCCTCGAGCAGGAGGTGATTCGTCGAGGGAAACCGCTGCACCGACACGTCCCCGGCACCACCGTCACGCAGTGCGGCCGCCAGCTCACCCGCGTGGCGGCTCGGCACCTGATGGTCGTTCTCGCCGTGAATGAGCAGCACCCGGGCGCGCACCCCGCGCGCGATCACACGCGGGTCGAGCGCAAACCACGTCCGCAGCCAGGCATCGCGGGAGGCGGCACGCTCGGCATTGCTGTCGGCGGCGGCCAGCACCGACGCGCGCGATTCGGCCGGCCATGCCGACGTATCGTGCGCGACCAGCGCCGCGCGCTGCCATCGCGCAACCTCCCGCCCCGGTTGCGACGACGCACCGAGCAGCACCAGGTCGGAGATCGTGGTGTCGTGCGACGCCACCAGCAACGCCACCAGCGCCCCTTCGCTGTGCCCCACCAGCGCGATGTGATCCGGGTCGATGCCCGGTTGGCGACGCAGCCACGCGATGGCGCGCTCGGCGTCCCGCGCAAACGCGAGTGTCGTCGTGCCGATGAACTCGCCACTCGAACCGCCCACGCCGCGATCGTCCGCGCGCAACACGGCATAGCCGCTCTGCCCGAGCGACTCGGCGAGGTCGCGCAACGGAGCGTAGCCGGGCAGATCGGCGCGGGCGCCGTCGCGATCCTGCGGGCCCGAGCCGCTCAACAGCAGCGCCGCGACGACAGTACGCGGCGTCTCGCCGGCCGCGTCGCGGACCGGGCGGGTGAACGTACCGGCGAGCACGCGGCCGCTGTCCGTCTCGATGAGCACCGCGGTGTCGCGCGTCATCGCACGGGCGGCGGCGCGGTGGCCCGTCGCGTCCGTGGCCGGTGCGCAGGCAATCAGACACGAGAGAAGACAGGTCGTGAGGCACGCGCGGGCTACGAGCACACGGAGGACTGTGGAGGTGGGACTGCGGACGAAGGACGTTGGCCCAACTGATGGACCGGGGACTGTGGGAGTTTGGAGTTGTGACTGAGGTACCAACGGCTGGACCGGGGACCGAGGACGCGCCGCGCCTCTGTCTCGAATCCATGGTCTGCGGTCCGAGGTCCGAGGTCTGCGCAGTGAGTACCGTAGTCACAACTCCTCACTCCCACAGTCCCCGGTCCATCAGTTAGGCCGACGTCCTTCGTCCGCAATCCCACGTCCACCGTCCCAAGTCCACCGTCCCGCGGTGCCTAGGTTCCCGACTCCGCCAGCTCTCTCAGCAGCGCGATGGAGTCCACGTCCCACCGATCCGGCGTGTCATCATCGTCCGCGACCTCCGGACGCTCCTGCGGCGTCTCCAGAATCAGCGGCACCCCGCGGGCACGACGGTCCTGCAGCAGCCAGCCAAACGGTGCGGTACCGATGAGTCCTTCCCCGATGCATTTGTGCCGATCACGATTCGACCCGAACGCGCCTTCGCTGTCGTTCAGGTGGAAGAATGCCGGCGGCTCGCCGGTCGCCGTCTCGAACTCGTCGAGAACTCGCGTGAGTGCCGCGCGCGACTCGTGAATCGGATGACCGGCTGCAAACAGGTGACACGTGTCGAGGCCATACCCGGTGCGTGCGCGCTGGTCGGCGGGAATCCCCTGCAGCATGAGCGCAACCTCTTCGGCGGTCCGCCCGACGGTCAGGCCGGCCCCAGCCGTGTTCTCGATCAGCAGACGGGTCGAACCCTTCGGCACGGCCGTTAATGCGCGACGCATGGCTTCACTGACGCGGGCGATGGCGGCGTCGCGATCGCCGTCCGTGGCCGCACCCGGATGAAAGCACACCCCGCCGACGCCGAGGAGGGTTGACCGTTCGAATTCCTTGGCGAGTCCGCCCGCGGCACGTTCCCACTTTTCCATATCGGGGGTCGCACAGTTGAGCACGTAGGCCGAGTGTACGATGACCTGCTCGGGTCGAATGCCCGCCTGCTGCAGCGCCTCGCGGAAGCGCACGATGCGATCGGCCTTGATCGAGATCTTGTCGTTGTAGTACTTGGGGACGGCGGTGAAGATCTGCAGGGCGTGCATGCCGCCGCGGCCGGCGCGACGGGCGGACATCGCAATGCCGCCGTTGTCGATGCAATGAGCGCCTAAGAACATCCGAGTAGGGTGAGTAGGGAGCAGGGGAGCAACAGAGAGTAGGGAGTAAAGAGTACGGAGTAACGAGTAGGGAGTAACGAGATCAGCGGAGGCTGGCGCGGCGCACCTTGAAGACGGGCTCGCCGCCATTCACCGGGATTTCGCTCCATCCCTCGACGATGGCTCGGCCGCGCACGGCGACGTACGGATCACGCGCCACGGTGGTGGTGCCGCTGGCGATCAGTCGTTCCTCGAACAGATGGCCAGCCGTGCGTGACACGGCGAGGCCGACACGCGGGCGGGCGCCGCTGTTCGGATCTTCATATGCGACGGCGACGAGGTTGCCGGACGCCGCCACGCGGGCGCTGCCGAGTTGCTCGCCGTAGACGATTGCCATCGGCGACTCGAACGCACCGCGCGGGTCCATCTGGTGCGCGTAGAACACGCCGGGGCCCTCTGGGCCAACCAGCACATACGCGACGTGCACGTAGCCCAGGACATTGTCGACAACGAGACTGGGGGTAGGGCGCGCGCAGCCGGCGGCGCCGCGTTCGGCGGCCCGCGCATCGCCCGGCCCCTGATCCAGCGAATCGATCACGATGGGCCCGCGCCAGCTCGACAGTCTGCCCTCCGACGCCAGGGTGTCGCGCCAGGCAGCCACGAGCCACACGCGGCTATCGGCCCGGCGCGACCACCACACGGCCACACGACCGCGCTGCGGGGCCAGCGCAATCCGCAACGACCGGCCACACCGGGCCGAGTCGAGCGGGGCATCGCCGTCGCCGAGTCCGGTGATGGGCGCGGCGCCGACGGCGACGGCTGGCAGCAAGCTCGTGTTGACGACGCTGTCGCGTGACTCCGCCATGTCGACCAGGGAGCGCGTGAGCAGCGTGGCCGCGCCGGCTTCGCGCATGAGATCCTGCACCAGCAGGAACTCCGACTGCGCGCCGCCATCGGCGAGCGACGAGTCGATCGGCACGAACGGCGGGTGAGCCAGCGGCGACGGGGCCGTCGTGACCTGCGGGGCGTCGTCGATCCAGACCACGGCCGACTGCTCACAGCCGGTCGTCACTAGGAGAGCGATCATCACGGCCGCGGCGACGATCGACCGGCGCGTGCCAACGGATGCATGCAATTCTGCCATAGGCGAAGGGTACTACAAGGTTCGTCCGACGCTAGCTTTCCGGGACCTCTTCCCTGTCCCTCTGGAGATCCCGATGTCTTCTGCCGCCTTCGACGGCACGCGCCGCGTGCCGCCTGCCGTCAATGAGCCCGTCCGTTCATATGCCCCCGGCTCCCCGGAGCGCCGTTCACTGCAGCAGCGCCTGGCGACCATGGAAAAGGAGCAGGTCGAGATTCCGATCGTCATCGGCGGTCATCGCATCCACACCGGCGATGTCGGCACGGTCACCATGCCCTGTGACCACCAGCACTTACTGGCCACGTATCACAAGGCCACCCGCGCCAACGTCAGCGAGGCCATCGCGGCGTGTGCGGCCGCGCAGGCCGAGTGGGCGAGCTGGCGCTGGGAAGATCGCGCCGCCGTGTTCCTGCGCGCCGCCGAGCTGTTGACGACCACGTGGCGCGACACGCTGCTGGCCGCCACGATGCTCGGGCAGGCGAAGACGGTGCATCAGGCCGAAATCGACGCCGCGTGCGAGCTGATCGACTTCTGGCGGTTCAACGCGCAGTTCGCACAGGAGTTGTACGGTGAGCAGCCACTGTCCGACCACACGATGTGGAACCAGCTGGACTATCGCCCGCTGGAAGGGTTCATCTACGCGGTCACGCCGTTCAACTTCACGGCGATCGCCGGCAACCTGCCGGGCGCGCCGGCACTGATGGGCAACACGGTGCTCTGGAAGCCGGGCGCCACCGCGATGCTGTCGGCCTGGTACATCTACCTGTTGCTCGAAGAAGCCGGGCTGCCGCCGGGCGTGATCAACTTCGTGCCGGGTGATGCCGCGACGATCTCGGAAATCGCGTTGACGCACCGCGACCTGGGCGGCGTGCACTTCACGGGCTCGACGGGCGTCTTCAATAGCATGTGGGAGACGATCGGCCGCAACATGAACAATTACCGGTCGTATCCGCGCATCGTCGGCGAGACGGGCGGCAAGGATTTCATCGTCGTCCATCCGAGTGCAGACCCGCAGGCGGTCGCGGTCGGCATCGTGCGCGGCGCCTTCGAATATCAGGGCCAGAAGTGCTCGGCGGCCAGTCGTGCGTACGTGCCGAAATCGATGTGGCCCGACGTCAAGGCGCGGTGCGTGGCGATGATGGCCGAGATGAAGCAGGGCGACGTGCGTGACATGAGCAACTTCGTCGCGGCGGTGATCGATCAGAAGGCGTTCACGCGCATCAAGGGATACCTCGACGATGCGAAGAAGAGCGCCACGATCGTGGCGGGTGGTGAGTGCGATGACTCGAAGGGCTGGTTCGTCCAGCCGACGATCGTCGAGACGAGCGACCCGGCGCATCGCATGTTGTGCGAAGAGATCTTCGGGCCGGTCATCACGGTTCATCCGTACGAGGATGCGACGTGGAGCGAGACGCTGAAGGTGGTGGATCAGACGTCGCCGTACGCGTTGACGGGTGCCGTGTTCGCCCGTGATCGTGCCGCGGTGCGCGAAGCGACGACGGCGCTGCGTCAGGCCGCCGGAAACTTCTACATCAACGACAAGCCGACCGGCGCAGTCGTCGGGCAGCAGCCGTTTGGTGGTGCGCGCGGCTCGGGCACGAATGACAAGGCGGGGTCGAAGATGAACCTCATGCGCTGGGTGAGCGCGCGGAACATCAAGGAGACGTTCTCAAGTCCGCTCGACTGGCGTTACCCGTTCCTCGGAAAGGAGTAGGGTGCTTCGGACTGAGGACCGGGGACTCGGGACTGTGGAGTTTGGCCCAACCAATGGACGAGGGGACCAACAGGAGTTCTGACTGAGGACCTGGGTAGCACTGCAGGACTCAGGACCCAGGACTGGAGACC
>CAZMGX010000233.1:0-8113 GCA_964565915.1 uncultured Gemmatimonas sp. | reverse complement strand
GTGTTGGATGGCCTCCCGACCTCCACCACACGGCGATCGGTGGTGGTCGTTGCCTGAGTCGCCACACCGCCGGCGCTTGCTGCTGATTTCACAGGTCTTCCTCCCCGACCCGGCATCGGTTGGACAGCACCTGGCCGGCGCCGCAGAAGCGATGGTCGCGAAGGGGTGGGACGTCAGGGTGATCACCTCCGCAACCGGTTACGAAGATCCAAACCTCAGGTTCCCACGGCACGAAGTACGGAACGGCGTCGACATTCATCGCCTGTCCTTCACGTCCTTCGGCAAAGGCTCGATTGCGCAACGATTGGCCGGCCAACTGAGCTTTGTGATCCAGAGCACGGTGCGATCACTGCGGTTCCCGAAAGCTGACCTCGTGCTGATCTCCACCTCGCCTCCATTTGCCGGCGCCATTGCCCTCGCCATCGCCGCACTGCGTGGCACGCCATTCGCCTTCTGGGCGATGGACATCAATCCGGATCAGGCCGTCGCCAGCGGCGCGTTCGCCCCATCCCATCCGCTCGTGACGCTGATGGAACGTATGAACCGCCGCCTCCTGAGTCGTGCTCGGCGCATCATCGCACTGGATCCGTATATGGCCGAAACCCTGATCGCCAAAGTGCCGGCGGCCCGGCCGCGTGTGCGGATCGCGCCCCCGTGGCCCCACGAAGACCAGCTGGAACGCATCGAGCACGAGGAGAACCCGTTTCGTACCGCCCATAAGCTGCACGGCAAGTTCGTGGTCATGTTCAGCGGCAATCACTCCCCCGTGCACCCGCTGGACACGTTGTTGAACGCCGCTCGGGAGTTGGCCAGCGAACCGTTCGTGTTCGCCTTCATCGGCGGCGGGCAGGGCAAACGCGCCGTCGAGGTATTCGTTGAAACACACGGCCTCAAGAACGTGCTGCTGCTGCCGTATCAGCCGCTCGACCAGATCCGCTATTCGCTCTCGGCCGCCGACGTCCACGTGGTATCGATGGGCGACCCGATGGTCGGAATTATCCACCCGTGCAAGTTCTACGGCGCCATGGCGCTTGGCCGACCCGTCCTGCTCCTCGGCCCGACCAAAAGCCACGTGGGTGATGTTCTCCAGGAAACACACTGCGGATGGCAAATCGGGCATGGCGAAACCGATCGACTGATTACGTTGTTGAGGCAACTGCGGAACACCTCGCGCGCGGAACTCGACGCGGTCGGTGTGCGCGGCCGGGATGCCGTGCAGACGCGATTCAGTGAACGCAGACTGCGCGACGAGTTCGTCGGTTTTCTGGAAGAGTGCGTGGATGATCCACAACTGAGGATGGCATGAAGCAGAACGACCTGATTGTCGTGTGCGGGGCCGGGGGGTTCATCGGCGGCGCGCTGGTCTCCGAGCTGCGCCAGCGGGGCTTCACGCGCGTCCGCGCCGTCGACCGCAAGCCGCAAACCCACTGGTACCAGCGCTTCGGCGACGTCGACAATCGCGTGCTCGACCTGCAATACCGGGAAGCGTGTGTGGAGGCCCTGCAGGGCGCCGACGTGTGCTTCAACCTGGCGGCCGACATGGGCGGCATGGGCTTCATCGAGTTGAACAAGGCGCTGTGCATGCTGAGCGTCCTGATCAACACCCACCTGCTGGAGGCGGCCCGCCAGGTCGGCGTTCCCCGTTTCTTCTTCGCCTCCAGCGCCTGTGTCTACGCCGGTTACAAGCAGCAGGACGCCAACATCCCCGGACTGGCCGAGGAGGATGCGTATCCGGCCGATCCGGAAGACGGGTACGGGTGGGAAAAGCTGTTCAGCGAGCGGATGTGCCGGCACTTCCGCGAAGACTTCGGCATCGATTGTCGCATTGCGCGCTTCCACAACGTCTACGGCCCGTGGGGCACCTACGACGGCGGTCGCGAGAAGGCCCCAGCCGCCATCTGCCGCAAAATCATCGAAGCCCAACGCTCGGCCACGCCCACCATCGAGATCTGGGGTGATGGAGAGCAGACACGGTCGTTCATGTACATCGACGACTGCATCGAAGGCATCCTGCGCCTCATGGACAGCCACGTGGTCGATCCGATCAACCTCGGCAGCGACGAGATGGTGTCGATCAACCAACTGGTCAGCATCGTCGAAGACATTGCAGACGTGACCGTACAGCGAAAATACAAACTGGACGCGCCCAAGGGCGTACGCGGCCGCTCCAGCGACAACCAGATGATCCGTCGTGAACTGGGGTGGGCCCCCGGCATTTCGCTGCGCGCGGGCATGGCCCAAACGTACGAGTGGATCTACGGCCAGATGACCGGCGCCACCGCGCCGGTGCGTGAGTTCGTACACAACAGCGTCGCCGCCTCGCGATGATCCTTGAGGATATGCGGGCGCCCATCGCGTTCGCCGTCAGCCTCATCGTCGGGATCATCGGCATTCCGCTGATCTCCCGACTGGCGGTATCAGTCGGAGCCGTCGACGTGCCTGGTGGCCGTCGCGCGCATACGTCGGATGTACCGAGGCTCGGTGGCGTGGCGGTGGTGGCAGCCGCTGCGCTGGCGTCGCTGGTCGTGGCGTTGGTGTCGGGCGTGCGCATGAACCAGTTCGCTACCACCCAGGTGCAGGCCGTTCTGGGTGGCGCGCTGCTGGTGTTCCTGATCGGGCTGGCCGATGACATCAAGGGCGTGCCGCCGCGCGGGAAACTCATCGTGCAGTTCATCGCCGCACTGGTTGTGGTGCAAACCGGTGGTTTGCCCGATTCGATCATTTTGGCAAAGGGCGGCGCACCCATCTACCTCGGCGCCGTCGCCCCGATTCTCGCAGTGTTCTGGATCGTCGGGGTCACCAACGCGTTCAATCTCATCGACGGCCTGGATGGTCTCGCGGTCATCTGTGCGATCGTAGCCGTGGGCACGATGGCGCTGTCGGGTGTGTATCTGGGTGAGCCCAGCCGGTTCATCTTCGTCGCGGCACTGCTGGGTGGCCTGCTGGCTTTCCTGCGACACAACTGGCATCCGGCCAAGGTGTTTCTGGGGGATGCCGGTTCGATGACCATCGGCTTCCTGCTGGCGACGCGCTCGATTTCCAGTGCGACGGACGGGCAGGGGCACCTGCATGTGCTGGTGCCGATTGCCGCGCTGGCCTACCCGGTGCTGGACACGTTCGTGGCGATCGCTCGGCGCTGGCTGCGCGGGCATTCCTTCCGCAAGGCCGACGGTCGGCACATCCATCATCAGCTGGTCACGATCGGGCTGTTGGTGCCGCGCGCGGTGACCGTGCTGGGCACGGTGGCGTTCGTGGTGGCCGGCACCGGTCTCGCGGTGAGTTTTGCCCCGCCGCACCTGACCCTCTCCATCGTGATCAGCGCGATCGTGTCGGCCAACTTCGGGTTGCTGTACGCCATCTGGCGGCTGGGCTACACCGAATTCATTGCGCTGGGGAAATCGGTCTACTCGGGGCTGGTCAGCAGTCGTCGCGTGGTGCGTGAGCGGATCCGGATCATCGACATCGCCCGCGAGATCAAGCACGCACAATCCGAGGCCGAGGTGCACGAGCTGGTGCGCACCTTGGTGGACTTCGAGCATATCCGGAAGGCCGAGCTGGTCGAGTCGACCACCAGCCGCACGGATGTGGCGGCAGATGTGGTGGGCGTTCAGGACTATCCCTCGACTATCCGTTTCGAGTGTCCGGTCCACCGCGCGTCCACCGGCCAGGTCCTGCAGTTGCGTGTGTGGAGTACGTCGGCTGGTGTGGCGCACCACAGCATCCAGCGGTTGGAGTCGGTCATTGCGCCGGAGTTGGAACGCTGGTTCATGCGGCACGACGGACACGTGGCACGGCAGCCCAGCGTCGAGGATAAATCGGTGCGACCTCGCCGAGGTGTTGGCGTATGAGGTGCGCATGACTCGGTCACAACGCGAGGCGGTTCGCCGTACGGCCAACGCCCTGCGCATTGGCCTTGTGATGGGGCTGAGTGGGTTGGCGCCGGCCACCGCATGGTCGCAGACCTCGGAGGCGGATTCGCTTCGGGCGAAGTGGCGGATCCCTCTGCGTACGGGATATCTGGACGTGCCGGTGCAGCCCCGCAGGTTCCCGTCGATGAACAGTTCGACTCCGTCGGCGTTCAGCCCCGAGTGGGGTGAGGTGTATGCCGGGGTCGGGTACCAGCGGAATACGCGTCCGGTTCCGGGTAGCCGCACGTTGAACAAGGAAGACGGTGTGGCCGTCGTCGGCTTCGGGCTGGGGCGCGCACGGACGGTTGCGCTGGAAGTGGAGTATGCGTCGTTCTCCACGATCCGTTCGGGGTTCTTCAGTGTGGGTGCCTTGTCATTCAAGGTGTCCCATCTGTTCGAGAACGGGTGGGCCGTCGCGTCGGGTGCCGAGCGCGTGGTGACGGTAGGGCGCGAGGGTGATGGTGGGAAGGCGTATTTCGGGGCCGCGTCGAAGGTGTTTTTTGTGCGGGACGACGGGGCGCCGTTCAGTGCGGTTGGGGTGACGGTGGGTGCCGGTGATGGTCGCTTTCGCCGGATCACCGATGTCTTCGCCGACAAGCGCACCGTCAATGCGTTCGGGGCGGTGGGTGTACGGGTGATCGAGGCGATCGGGTTGATTGCGGACTGGAATGGGCAGGACCTGACCGTGGCTGCCAGCATCGTTCCGCTGCGGTGCCTGCCGGTGGTCATTTCGCCGGCCCTGACCGACATGACTGGCAGTGCCCAGAGCCCCCGTCGTTTCGTGATCGGGGTTGGTGCGGGGACCAACGTGACGCGCCGTCCCCGGTTGCCTCGTTCGTGTTTTTGATTGTTCCTGCTGTATATTCCGGCCAACCAACCACGGAGATTCCAGTGCGTCGCTTACTTATGCTCGTCGCCGTTGCGACCATGGCCGCGGCTCCCGAAGCGCTTCAGGCACAGCGTGGGAACGCCTCTGATGTCGGCGGTCGTCCGCCGCGTGTGCCGCCTGGCAATGCGTTCGGTCGCAACGGGGCGCCGCTTCCCGGCAATGCGCCGCGCAGCGTGATCTTCACGAATGTGGCGGGCGTCGCTCCGGCGGCGGCTCCGGTGAGCGTGCCGACCGTTACGATGGTGCCGATCGTGCAACAGGCGGGCGCGGGTGCGGCGCAGCGGGTGGCGAACGTGAGCGCGACGAGTGAGGCGGCCATCGAGCTGGTGGATGCCTTGCTGACGGCTGACGGCGCCCCCTCGGCCAGGCAGGCCGAGCGTTTCGTGGCGCAGTATGCGGCGATGTTGACCGATCCGACGTCGCGTCGGATTGCGGCGGCGTCGTCGGCGTTCAACGCGTTGGTGGACGAGGCGTCGCCGGCGTATCTGCGTACGCCGCCGGCCGAGTTTGTGGCCGCGCAGGCGGTGCTGCGGCAGTTGGTGGAGCAGACCAGTCGTCGCTGATCGCGGTTGGCGGTAAGCCTTCGCTTCTGAGCACCGTGGCAGCCGGGATTGCACCAGAAGCAGCACACACACTCAAGAGGGCGGCCGACCTGCACGTGGTCCTGGCCGCCCTCGAGCGTGTCGGCGTGGACGCGTTGGCGTTCAAGGGGCCGACGCTGGCGGCGCTGCTGTACGAGCGGCTGGATCGCGTGGCCTCGGGTGATCTGGATGTGCTGGTGCGCCGTGCGGATATCGAGCGGGCGGTGACGGCCTTGGCGGCGGTCGGCTATCGGCCTGATAGTGAGGTGGCGCTGTCGTTGCCCGGCAACAACGAGATGTTGCTGCGGTGTGAGGGCCGAGCGGACGTGGACCTGCACTGGGCGTTGTCGCCGCCGTACTTCTTTCCGTTCGATCTCGATGGTGCGTTTGGTCGCGCGCAGACCGTGCGGTTGATCGGTCAGGAGTTCCGCACCCTCGGCAACGAGGATCTGTTCGTAGGGTTGGTGATCCACCATTCGCGGCACTGCTGGGACAATGCCGGGTGGATTCGCGACATTGCTTTGCTGCTGGAGAAGCGGCCACTCGATTGGGCGCTGGTCGAGCGCGCCGCGACAGTGGCTCGGGCGCGCCGCGCTGTGAACCTTGCGATCCTGCTGACGGGTGAAGCCGCGTCATCGCTGGTCCCGCAGCGCATTCGCGACCGGGCGCTCGCCGATGGAGCCGCCAGGAAAATTGCCGCGCAGGTGCGCCAGAATCATCGCGGGTTCCGCGGTGACTTTGCGGGAACCACCTCTGGTGCAGTGATGCAGATGCGCATGACGGAGTCGGTTGCTGATCGGCTTCGCTACATCGTGCGGCGCGCGCTTCTGCCGAATCAGACGGATGTGACGACCGCTCCGAATTGGCGATCCAGCACGTCGTTGACCATGCTGCGTCCCCTGCGCGTGCTGTCAAAGGCCCTCACTGCTCGTGGCCGCTAGACTCCTGAACCAACCCACGCCGCGAACGCATTGAAGATTCTTCTGGTGACGCCGGAGTACCCGCCGGATCTCGGTGGCGGGATTCTTCGGTACTGCCGCGACCTTGCCTCGGGCCTAAGGGCTGAAGGCTGTCACGTCGACGTGCTCAAGGGCTCTGCGTTTACGCACGGCGCAGCCTCCTATTCCGCTGACGGAGTTGCGGTTACTTCACTGGAGAGCGCGCGTTACGAAAGATGGCTGTCGCAATTTCGGCACTTCGAGATGTTCCCCGAGCTACGGCGTCACCTTGCCGCCGCCTTTTCGCTTCATGAGCAGGCGAACGAGGGCCACGGCTACGACGCTGTTGAAGTGACCGACTGGGGTATGTTGTTCCTCCCGTGGGTGCTGAGTGCGAAGTCGCCGGTGCTGGTGCAGCTTCACGGCAGCTGCGGGCAGATCGCGGACAGAGAACCGGTGTCGGGCAGGGAGGGTGAGGGGGCAATGACTTTGCTCCTCGAGCGATCGGTACTGAGTCATGCGCCGGTGCTCTGCACGTACAGCCGGTCGAACGTCGCGTGGTGGCAATCCGTGCTCGACAAGCACGTCGAGTATCTACCGCCGCCTCTCACGCCACCCATCGTTGAAGGCGCGCCGCCGGCACTTGGCGATCACTGGATTGCAGCCGGTCGCATTCAGCTCTGGAAAGGTCCTCAACTCGCCTGTGCGGCGTGGAGGGAACTGGGATCCGACGCGCCCCCGCTGCACTGGATCGGTCGCGATACGCGACATGGCGAGACGGGACTCTCGACAGATGCGTGGTTGACTCGTGAGTATGGCGACACGTGGCGCCGCCACGTGACCCCCTTGGGAGAATTCTCCGCGGTTGAGGTGTATCAGCGCATGATGGGCGCGCGGGCGATCGTAGTCCCTTCACTGTGGGACACGTTCAATCTGGTTGCCGCCGAGGCGATGGCATTGGGCAAGATCGTTGTCGTCTCTGACGGTGCCGGTGCGGCCGGTCTGATAGAGCACGGAGTGAATGGATTCTCGTTCCCTAGCGGTAATTCGCCTGCATTGGCCAAAGTAGTGGAACAAGTTCAGCAAATGTCGGACACCCAGCGCGAACGGATTGGGCAGTGTGCCGCACACACCGCCCGTACCGTGTTGGAACCGGCGACGCACGCCCGAGCAAAGCTCAACTTGTTCCGAAAATCGCCCGTGCGACGTGAGTTCGGCGAGCTGAAATGGATAAATGATGCGCTGTTCCCGCCGACGCGTTACCGTGACATGGCCGTGCTCGATGCATTGCCCCTTAAGGGAATCGCGAAGTATGCGCTCCATCGGCTGAGCAGCAAAATCCTGCGGAAGGGGACGTGACGCGCCGGCCAACTATTGCGCTGTGCATACCCGCCTTTCAGGCCGAATCGCACCTTCCGCGTTTGCTTGCGTCTGCTGCTGAACAGTCGCCAGCTTTCGATGAGATCATCGTGTGTGATGATGCGAGTGCCGATGGTACGGTTGATGTCGCCCGCTCCTTTGGCGCGACGGTCATCCGCAACGCACGAAACGTCGGATGTTCCGCTTCGAAGAATCTCGCATTGGCTGCAGCGTCCTCAGAGTGGGTTCACTTTCATGATGCAGATGATGAGCTTCTCCCCGGTTTCATGGCGGACGCCGCCGCATGGATGAGCACAGAGGATTCACCAGACGTGGTAGTTCTAGGTTACGAGTATCGCGACTACACGACCAAGGAGCTGCTATATACCGGTTTGGCTTCCGATGAAGAACTTCGAGACGATCCAGTTCGCGATGCGC
>CAZMGX010000232.1:0-8159 GCA_964565915.1 uncultured Gemmatimonas sp. | reverse complement strand
ATCCGTTCCACCAACAACGACCGATGGATTGCACGGCGGAAGATTTGCGAAGATGGCGGGCAGCGTCGTCGTGGGCACCCGCCGCAGGTTGTTGATCGCGTCGAAACTGGCACTGGCGAGGGTACTGGCCATGAACGCCGAATCGGCCGCGTTGAGACGCGTATCGATGGGCCCTCCGCTCCCGTCGGGTCCGACGATCTTGTCACCACCACTACAGGCCGTCAGCAGCGCCGACGACGCCACAAACAGGATGAACCGTTTCATCAGAAGTGCACTCCGATCACCCCCGGGATGCTTTGGAAATCACCGACGGTCACGAAGCGGGCCTCGAGAAACAGACGCTGACCCATGCGCAGCCCGGCACCCGCGAGGAGCGCCACATCGTTCGTGGAGGTGAACACGCCGTCGGTGATGTCACCGTTGGTGCCGGCCGGTCCGCTGCCCTGGAACCGGTAGATGCCGCCGGACACGGTGAGATACGGACGCAGCGACTGCGACGCGCTGCCGGGCACGAGCTCGAAGCCAAGGGCACCGCCCGCATGCAACAGCGAGGCATCACCGGCGACGACCCCCGCGCTGGTGAGCGGCTGCTGGGTGAAACGTGAGGCCGACGCGTCGAGCCGAAACACAAACGGCAGGCTGGCCGACTTCACTCGCCAGACCACGCCACCGGACGGCCCCGCGCCGAAGCCCAGACTGGCTGTTGCGCCGCCGGCGTACAGGCCGAACCGACTGTATGCCTCGACCTCGCTGCGCTTGCCGCCGGTGCTCCCCGTGCTCGCGGCCGCGCGGGTCGTGGTTGGCGCGGCCGTGCGCGTGGTCGCCGGGGTGGTGGCCGGCTTCGCGTCCGTCTTGGCATCGGTTTTCGCCGGTGCCGGCGCTGCCTTGGAATCGGTCGCCGTCTTGGTCGGCGCCGGGGCCGGCTTCGCCGTTGTGGTCGACGTCTTCGTCGGCGCAGGCTTGCTGGTGGTCGTCGACGTTTTCGTCGGGGCCGGCTTGGCAGGCGCCGGCTTGGCGGGCGCCTTGGTCGTACTGGCCTTGGCGCTATCCGCCTTCGTCACCGGCGGTTTGGCGGCCTGAGCCGCGGCCATCGAGACCGGGAGCACGCACAGCCCGGCCAATGCAAGGGTCCACACGCCGAGACGCGAGGGCGGAGTCAGTCGGAGCCGGTCAACCACGGAGTTCCTCATCGGAATGGACGCCAATAGCATGCGATTCCGGCGCATCGGGTGCAAGCTGATCCATGGTCACGACTGCGTTTGGCCCCTGTCGGGCGCGGTGAACCACCGTCCCCGGTCCGGAGTAACACGCGGTACCAACGCCGTGTGACGTTCCGACCCGTTGCCCGAGTTCGTTCATATGCTCCCCGACTCCCAACTCGTTCGCCAGGCGCTGACCGGCGACGCAGAGGCCTTTGCCCTGCTCGTCGACCGGCACCATGCGCGCTGTCTGCGCGCGGCGACACATTTGCTGGGAGACGCCGACGAGGCCGAGGACGCGGTGCAGGATGCGTTCGTGCGCGCCTATCGGCACCTCGCGTCGTACCGGGAACAGGATCGCTTCGGGGCCTGGCTGCTGCGCATCGTGGTCAACCAGTGCCGTACACGGGCGGCGCGACAGTCCCGCTATACGCGGCTCGACGATCACGATGGGGCCCATCCGCTCGACCGCGACGACGCTCTTGGCGGCCCCGGCACGGACGCGAGCGACCGCCGCGCCGAACTGGTACACGCGCTGGCGCAGTTGGGCCCCGAACAGCGCGAAGCGATTGTCCTGCGCTTCGCCGAAGAACTCAGTTACGACGAGATGGCGACCCTCACCGGGGTCGGCGTTTCAGCGCTCAAAATGCGTGTCCAGCGCGCCTGCACCCGGCTGCGCTCCCTTCTCGCGGAACACCTCCATGCCTGATCCGACCTTCTCTTCGCTTCCCGACTGGGTCACCGATGCACTGCGTGAACCGGTGGCCAGCACACCGGCCGCACGCGCGCGCATCATGGAGGCCGTACGGGCGACGGCGCGCCCGCGTCGACTGTCGGCACCGGTGTCGCGTTCGCGTTGGCTGCGCCGCGGATTGCTCTCGCCCGTCGGGGGTCTGCTCACGACCGCGTTCCTGACAGCAATGTTGATGCTGCGCGTGGGATCGATGGACGGCCTGATGGGCCGTTCCGTGGCCGATGTCCAGACGGCGGCTTTCGTGCTGGGAGACTCCGTGGTGCCCGTCTCGCCCGTCGTCGCGACACCAGCGACGATGGAGGGCGCGACGCCGCTGTCCACGCGACTCCTCGACACGCTGCGCATCGTCGAGTTCGTGATCCGCGGCTCGTCGGTCCATGCCGCGTCCGTGCTGGGCGACTTCAATGCGTGGAAGCGAGGGGCCACGCCACTGCTCGCCGTTGGTGGTAACGAATGGCGCGCCCGTGTGCTCGTGCCCCGCGATGCCGTGCCGACGGCGCGTACGGTCGCCTACCTCATCAACAACTCGCAGCTCATCCCTGCTGCTGCAGGTACTGCGCGTAGCTGGGAGTCTCGGGAGTAAGCCCGAACGTCATGCCGTGTTTGCGTCGGTTCTCCCGACCGTAAACCGGATTGTAGGCCCAGTAGACGCCCATACGATAGGGTGACCGCATGTGCGTCTTGGGATCGAGAAACCGTTTGACCATGGTCATCGGCGAACTCCAGATGCGACGCGCCTCGGCCAGCGCCTCGGTCAACACGTCAGGATCGACCAGCTTCGGTACGAAGGCCGCGTGATTGAATCGATAGTCCGGATGGTTCCACCAATGCCCATCCCACAACAGGCGGCCGTGGGACTTGAGGGTGTCGTACAACGGCGTGCCGGGATACGGCTTGAGGATGTTGAACGCGCCGAACGCGAACTTCTGCCGGATCGCCCAGTCGAGCGTGCGCCAGACAGTCTCGATGGTGTCCGTGTCGTGACCGAAGGTGAAGCTCGCCCACGTCTGCAGCCCGAAATCGCGTAGCACTTCCAGCTGCGCCGCATAGTGCGCATCGTGATGCACCGACAGGTTGGGCGCCGTCTTTCGCATACGCTTCAGCTCGACCGCGCTCAGGCTTTCAAAGCCGACGACATGCCCCAGGCAGCCGCTGGCGGCCATCAGCGACATCAGCTCCCGGTCCAGCGTCATGTCGATCGAGGCCTGCGAAACCCACTTGAGCTTGAGCGGGATCAGCGCGCGGCAAAGCTCCTTGGCGCGCTCACGATTCGCGCAGATGTTGTCGTCGACAAAGAAAACCAGCTTGTGCGGCCGCGCGTCCAATTCGGCCAGCAGGCCGTCCAGCTGGCGATGGAACAGCGCCTTGTCGAAGAACGCCGACACCGCGCAGAAGTTGCACGCAAAGTGACATCCTCGACTGAATTGCACGAGCGAGATCGGCAGATAGCCTTTGTCGGCGTACAGGTCGCGTCGCGGCAGGATGTTCGAACGCTGCGCGATCCCTGGTGCTGCGACGTAACGCCGCTGCAATCGGCCCGCCTTCGCATCGGCCACCACGTCGCTCCACCCCTGCTCAGCGTCACCGGTGAAGACGCTGTCGGCATGTTGCTGCACTTCGTCCGGCGCGAGCGTGGCGTGCACCCCACCCATGATGACCGGCACACCGCGTTTTCGATATTCGGCGGCAATCTGGTAGGCGCGTCGAGCGGTCCATGTTTCGACGGTGATCCCGACCAGATCGGTTGGGTCGTCGAACGGAATCGCTTCCATGCGGTCGTCGTAGATGACGATGTCCACGTCGGGCGGCGTCAGTGAGGCGATGACGCTGAGCGTCAGCGGCTCCATACGCCCCTCCTCGACGTACAACGTCTGGTCGGGGGTGCCCATGCGGGGCTTGATCAGCGTGATTTTCATGGCGCGCTGTGCACCGGTCCCGATGCCGCCGTGTAGTTGCTGATCCGGTGACCGAGCTCATCGATCAGCAGCGATGGCGCAGCGCGCAGTGGCACCAGCGCTTGGTCACGTGGCCCCAAGGCGACACCTTGCTTCCGCCTGATTTCGATGCGCGAGATCACATTGGCCGCGAGGTAGACACCAAGCGCGTACGGTGAACGCATGTTGCCGCGCAAGTCGCAGGCACGGCGCGCAACGTTGGCCACCGTGTTGAACTCGCGACGTGCCCAATAGCACCCCTCTTCCAGCTGCTGGGCCGTCATCCCCTTGGGATGGAATGTCGCGCGCCCGTAACGGAAAGTGGGATCCAGCCACCACGGGTCGTTGATCAGCCGACCCTCTTTCTTCATTCGTGTGTACAGCGCCGTGCCAGGTGTCGGCGTGAGCGGATTGAAGTTCGCCAGGAAGAACTTGTGGCGCAGCGCAAACTCCACGTTGCGCTTGAAGGAGTCGGGAGTGTCCTGATCGTAGCCGTGCACGAACGTCCCGTAGATCATGACGCCGATGTCTTTGAGACGCGCGATGGACGTGTCGTAATCCTGGTGGCGCACGTTCCAGTGCTTCTTCATCTGCCGCAGGTTGTCCGGGTTCAGGCTCTCGAAGCCGATCAGGACGGAGATGCACCCGCTGCGCCGCATGAGATCAAGCAGCTTCGGATTGCGCGTCACGTCGATCGACACCTGACAGGACCATCTGATCCTGAGGGGGATGAGGGCCTCGAAGAACTCCGTCGCCTTGGCCTCGTCGACGAAGATGTTGTCATCGACAATGAAGATGTGCTTGCGCTCAAGCCCTTCGATCTCACGGATGATCTCGCGCAACGGACGCTGCCGTAGCGCGCGGCCATAGAACGCGTTGATCGAGCAGAACTCGCACGCGAACTTGCAGCCACGGGCGTATTGCACCAGCGGAATGGGCGAGTACCGCTTGCCACGGTAGATCGACCGGTCCGGCTGAACGTAGTCCAGCGGCTGCAACCCGGCCTGCCGATAGACCGGCTTCAGCTGGCCAGCCTCGGCGTCGGCCAGAATCTGCGGCCAGATACCTTCGGCGTCGCCAACCGCGACGGCATCGGCAAACTGCATGGCCTCCTCGGGCATAAACGTCGGATGGTACCCGCCCATCACGACCGGCACCCCACGCCGCCGAAACTCGTTGGCGATGGCGTACGAGCGTCGCGCGGTGTACGTCTCCACGGTCATGGCGACGAGGTCCGTCGGCTCGTCGAATGGGATCCTTTCGAGGCGATCGTCGTAAAGCACACGATCGATACGGGCCGGTGTCATGGCCGAGAGGATCGAAAAGACCAGGGGCGTCATGGCATCGGTCGAAGGGCGGTCGCCGATGTTCGGCCTGATGAACGTCACCTTCATCGCGTATACCTCGGATGAGAGACGCCTTCAGCATGCAGACATCCGAGTGGCCGGGCAATACTGCAAAAGGTGCGTCATGCGACGTATTGCCATTGTCGCGGCGCGGGGTATGATCCAACGAGTAGGCCTTCTCCCAACGGCATTACTGTGGAACGTGACGACCCTTTCTCCACACGCGGAGACCGAATGCACGATGTCCCCCAGCGCGATGGATCCCCGCGCGTCGGACCGCTTCGCATAGCGCTCATCTCACCCAAGGGTCCGTTGTATCGTCATCGCGGCGGCATCTGGAAGAAGTCGCTCCGCTACCAGCCGCTGACGTTGACCACCCTGGCGGCGCTCATCCCGGCCGACATCCCGCATACCGTCCAGTGCATCGACGAAGGGATCGGGGACGTGCCGCTGGACCTCGATGTCGACCTGATCGGCCTGACGGTCATCACCGGCACCGCCGTGCGTGCCTACGAGCTGGCCGACCACTTTCGGGCGCGGGGCGTAACGGTCGTGCTTGGTGGCCCGCACGTGACGCTGATCCCCGAGGATGCGGCGCCGCATGCCGATGCCATCGTCACGGGCTATGCCGAAGACACGTGGCCGGAGTTGCTGCACGATGTCGTGGCCGGGCGACTGAAGGCACGCTATACGATGGCCCCGGATCTCAGCCTGGCCGATCGTCCGTTTCCGCGTCGCGACTTGCTGCCCTCGAGCCATTTCCTGACCAACAACGTCTTCGAGGCGACACGCGGCTGCGTCCATCCGTGCGAGTTTTGCGTCGTCCCCACGGCGTGGGGGCGCAAGCCGTACCACAAGCCCGTGGCCGATGTCGTCGCCGACATTCGTCGTCACGGTGCGAAGAAGCTGATCTTCGTCGATCTCAACATCATTGCCGACCGGGCGCACGCGAAGGACCTCTTCACGGCGCTCATTCCGCTCAAGGTCCAGTGGTACGGGCTGGCCACGACGCTCCTGGCCGACGACGCCGAGCTGCTGGAGTTGTGTGCGCGCAGCGGATGCCGAGGATTGCTGATGGGCCTCGAGTCCATGTCGACCGTGAACCTCAAGGGCAGCCGCAAAGGCTTCAACACGCCCGACAATTACGGGCGTGTCGTCGAGCGCCTGCACGAGCACGGCATCGCGCTGCAGGGCTGCTTCGTCTTCGGCCTCGACGACGACAAGCCGGATGTCTTCCAGAAAACGGCCGAGTTTGCGGTGCAGGCGAAGATCGACTTGCCGCGCTTTGCCGTCGTCACCCCATTCCCCAACACGCCGCTGTATCGACGGCTTGAATCGGAAGGGCGCATCCTCACCTACAACTGGGAACTGTACGACGCGCAGCATGTGGTCTTCCAGCCGAAACACATGAGTGTCGAAGAACTGCAGACCGGCATCGAGTCGGCGTGGAAACACGCGTACAGCATTCCCAGCATCATCCGGCGCATCGGCCGCTCCCCCGCGCCCTGGCCCGTGCGAATCGGCACCAACCTCGGCTACCGCTTCTACGCGCACAACTTGTCGCGATTCTACAACTGCGACTGGATCATCGGCCGCGCTCCGGCCGGGGTTTCCGTGGAGTACGCCGACGAGCCCGCGCAGGCGGTGTCGTGAAGCCGTTCCGGGTCACCATCGTACATCCCTGTGTCGGCCGGAAGCCGGGGCAGTCGTACATCAAGACATGGCAGATGGAATCGCTGCCGGCTGCCACGCTCGCCGGGCTGACGCCCAGTGACATCGAGGTCAAGTTCTACGACGATCGTCTGGAGACGATTCCGATCGACGAACCGACGGACCTCGTGGCGATCAGCGTCGAGACCTACACGGCCAAACGGGCGTACCAGATCGCCAGCGACTATCGGGCGCGCGGGGTTCCGGTGGTGATGGGTGGCTTCCATGCCTCGCTGCGCCCCAACGAAGTCGCGCAGTACGCCGAAGCCGTGGTGATCGGAGAAGCCGAGTCCATCTGGGCCGGTTTGTTGGACGATGCACGCCACGGCACCCTGAAGAAAACCTACAAGGGCGAGGGGCGGCCGTCGCTCGAGACCATGCGGCCGGATCGCTCGATCTTCCGCGGCAAGCGCTACCTGCCGATCGGTCTGGTCGAGGCGGGACGCGGCTGCCACCTGCGCTGTGAGTTCTGCGCGGTGCAAACGGTGTTCGAGCGCACGCAGACCCGACGCCCGGTCGATCGCATTCTCGATGAGCTGCGTGCCCTCAAGGACCACAAGCGCATCTTCTTTTTTGTCGATGACAACATCACGTCGAACATCTCGCAGGCCAAGGAATTCTTCCGCGCTCTGATTCCGCTCAAGATCCGGTGGGTCAGCCAGGCCAGTATCAATGCCGCGCATGACGAGGAGTTTCTCGATCTGCTGGTGCGCAGCGGGTGCCAAGGCGTGTTGATCGGCTTTGAGAGTCTCAATCCGGCCAACCTGTCGGCGATGGACAAGACCTTCAACATGGCCAAAGGGGGCTTCGAGAAGGCGTTGGCGAACCTGCGTCGTCACAAGATTCGCGTGTATGGCACGTTCATCTTTGGCTATGACGGCGATACACCCGACAGCTTCAAGCCGACGCTGGAGTTTGCGCAGCACCACGGCTTCTACATCGCCGCCTTCAATCATCTCACGCCGTTTCCGGGCACACCGCTGTACACCCGATTGGAGACTGAAGGGCGGCTGCTGTACGACGACTGGTGGCTGGACGACCGCTACAGCTACAACCGCATTCCGTTCCAGCCGAAGGGGATGTCACCCGAGGTGCTGCAGAAACAATGCCTGGCCACCCGTCGTGAGTTTTATTCGTGGCGCAGCATTTTCAAACGCAGCGTCGACGAAGTGAACCGCGCCGACGGCTTCATGTGGCGCAATTTCTTCGGCATCAA
>CAZMGX010000231.1:0-8232 GCA_964565915.1 uncultured Gemmatimonas sp. | reverse complement strand
TCGACGCCCGCGACCTTCAGTCGCGCGTACACCTTCGAGCCGCGGTAGCGGGCACGCGGGCTGGCGCCGGTGAGCACGTCTGCCAGCACCGCGCACTGCTCCCAGATCGGCTGAACGAGACCGTACACCTTGCCGTCGTGTTCGGCGAGCGTGGTCGCCGCACCACTGGCAACGTCCACGCGCCAGATGTGCGCCGTGTTCGTTTCGGGGCGTCGCTGACTGTAGAGGCCCACCTGCACGGCGAGCGTGCTGCCGTCGGGCGTCCATGACGGCCATTGCGGTGAACCGTCAGCTGCCGCGAATCGTGTCAACGGACGCAGCGTGCCGTTGTCGAACAGCCATACCTGCGGTGTCGCGCCTGGTTCCATGTGTGCAACCGCGACGCGTTCGTCCGGCGCCACTGTCGTGTTGTAGAACGGCCCCACCTTCGTCGCGATGTCATGCACTTCGTGCGAACCGATCGGAATGTGCACCAGTCGCATGTCAGGCCATTTGCCGCGCGTAGCGTAGAACGCCTTGCCATCACGTGTCATGTCTGCGTCGCGCGCTGGAATCCGTTCGATCAGGGTTGGCGCGCCGCCGGCCAGCAGCACACGCATGATGCTTGACGAGTCCTCATTGAACTTCCCCACGCCGTACCAGATGCCGCTTCCGTCAGGCAGCCAGTGGAGCCGCCCATCGGGAAGATCCGCCAGCCGCCGTTCGCCGGCGCCGTCCGCGCCGATCACATACACACCGGCTGCAGCACCGTCACGTTGACGAATGAACGCAATCCACTTGCCGTCCGGCGATACCGCCGGCAGGCCGCCGTTGATATTTGGTCTGGGTGCGGGTGCCGGGCGCCTCAATTGCGGCACCGTGCGATCCAGAAAGTCTTCCACTGGCTGGCGATTGCCGGAGCCCATGCGCATGTCGTCCATCAGGTTGATCGAACGCGCATGCGTGAGCGCCGTCTCGACGTCAACGCCCCGCTCTCGAATGAGGTAGGCCGCCCACAGGTGGCTCGCCCTCCAGGCCACCGTGCAGTGCAGCAACACCTTCCCCTTCGCCGTCGCCAACACCTCCGCCAGCCTCGTGACCGCCGCGGGTGAGTACGGCGCCTCGGGCGTGCCGCGCATGGGGATGTGCACGTATTGCATACCCAACGACGCGATGGTGCCCGGTTCGTCGAACTTTACGGCGCGGTCGAGCTCCTCCTGCATGCGGAGATTGACCACCGTGGTGACGCCCTGCGCACGCAATTCACGCAAGGCCTGCGCGGTGGGCTGACCGGAAATGAACAGGTCGTCGCCGACGCGCACCGCGGCGTCTTGGAAACGACCGGCGGTATCAACGGCGACGGGCGTCGGCAGGATGGCCAGCTTGCCGGAGCCGACGATCTGTTGCGCCTGCGCGGTGGTGGTGAGGACGAGCAGGCAGGGCGCAAGCAGCGCGCGCCGGAGGAACATGAATCGCATGGGAAATCTCCGTGGACGTTGGATGACTACACGTCCAGTGTGCGCGCCGAGATTCACCAGAACAGGCCTCGACCTCCGTCGTGCAGCGAGGCCCCGGATCGATGCAGGGAATGACGGCCAACCGCCACTTGCGTGCCTCGGCCTGACCGCCCTGCACCGCCTTCATCAGCCCCATCGCGGCGACCGGCTTGCTGATCCACGCGCCCCGCAGCATGGTTTCTGACATGCCACGCCGATTCGTCCTTTCCGCATTCGCCCTGACGTTCACGGCCATGTCGCTACACGCGCAGGGTCCGATCGGCCAGTGGCCGCAACACGCGCGCGATCGTCCCTTGCCACCTGTGGTCACGCCGGGCCCGTTCGTACCGGCGCCGCCGCCAGCGGGCGCGGTGGTGTTGTTCGATGGCACCTCGCTTTCACGATGGATGCACAACGACAGCACCCCGGTGCGCTGGCGTGTGGCCGACGGGGCCTTTGAGGTCGTGCCACGGACCGGCGGCATCATGACACGCGCCGGCTTTGGCGACGTGCGGATTCATGTCGAGTGGAGGTCGCCGTCGCCACCCGTGGGGAAGGATCAGGATCGTGGCAACAGCGGCGTGTTCTTCGGGGGCGGCCGCTACGAGGTGCAGGTCCTCGACTCCTGGAACAACCCCACATATGCCGATGGATCGGCGGCGTCGATCTACGGGCAATATCCGCCTCGGGTCGATGCCAGCCGTCCACCCGGCGAATGGCAAAGCTACGACATCGACTATCGCCGTCCGCGATTCTCGGCATCGGGAGCACTGGTGTCACCCGCGCGTATGACCGTGCGGCACAACGGCGTGCTGGTTCACGACAACGTCGCGCTGGTGGGCCCCACGGCGAATGGCTCACGTCCGCCGTTCGAGGCACATCCCGACCGCTTGCCGATTTCGCTGCAGGATCACGGCCATCCGGTGCGCTTCCGGAACATCTGGCTGGTGGATCTCGAAGCCCAACGCTGAAGAACGGGGAGCCGACTACTGCACCACCACCGTCGCCACCGCCGTTGCACCACTTGGCGCCCGGACCGACACCGTATGCTCACCGCGCGTCAGCTTCCAACGGGATCCGCGAAACGGTTGCCCGTCAATCGACCACGCAAGGCGCTCTGCCGCGTCGCGACCCGATGCGCGCAAGGAGATCGTCGCATACGCGGCCTCTGCCCCAACGGGCAGTTCGAACCGATCACCGTGACGTGGTGATTCGAGCGCCAACGCAACCGTCTCGGCGCCCCGCTCGGCCTGCGCTCCGGTTGCGGCAACAAGCTCACCATCACCCACCAGACCACGGCTACGCTTTCGCCACCCGGCATACCGCGCCGGCAACACCAGCGCGCCTTCGCGATACCAGCTCTGTCCGGCGGGCGGCGTGGTCCCGGGTAGAAACCACTCGTCGATCGCGGGACATTCCGGCACCGCACGCTGCCCCGAGACCCGACACACCCGCTCACGCGTGGCACCCACGGACGCGAGTGACGGCAGCACACCGGGATTGACACGCGCGGCGGCGCGAAGCACGATACGACGCAGCAACGGACCGGCGCCCGAGATACCCGACACGGCCGCCATGGGCGTTCCGTCAAAATTCCCCACCCAGACCGCGACCGTGAAGTTGCCGGTCACCGCAACGGCCCAGTTGTCGGTGAAGTGCCGGCTCGTACCGGTTTTGACCGCCGCAGGAAACGCAAAATCGAAGGGCGTGTCTTCTCCAAACCCTGCGATGCGCGCCACCGGATCAGACAGCACGTCGAGCACCAGTGCGGCGGCGCCGGCGCTCACGACACGGACGCTGCTGTCAGCAGGGGTGGCGTCGGCATCGACCCGAACCGGTCGCCACACCCCGCCGTTCGTGAAGCTGCGATAGGCGTTCCCCAGCTCGATCAGCGACACGTCACCGCTGCCCAGCGCGAGACCGAGGCCGTAGTGTTCGGCTGAACGTGTCAGGGACGCAAAGCCTGCGCTCCGCAGCGTGTTCAGCACGGCGGGAACACCCAGCTGATCGGCCAGCAGCACGGCCGGAATGTTGAACGAGCTGGCGAGGGCTTCACGCGCACGCACCGGGCCATGCTCGCGCCGGTCGTAATTACGCGGGCGATACAGTCCCGACGGGGTCTCCCAGCTGCGCGAAATGTCATCGAGCACCGTGGCCGCCGTAACGCCTCGGTCAAAGGCAAGCGCGTAGACGAACGGCTTGAGCGCCGATCCAGGTTGGCGGTGAGAGATCACCATGTCCACCTGACCGTGCTTCGCATTGAAATCAGGACTGCCCACCCACGCCAGCACGTCACCGCTCGCGTTGTCGAGCACGACTGCGGCCGCGTGTTGCACCGACTGATCGGCAAGCTGCTGCACGGCATGCCGCACTTCACCTTCCACTTCGGCTTGCAGCCCGAGATCGAGTGTTGTTCGGAGTGTTGTGCTGCCGGTGGCCTTGGGCGAAGCGCTGTCACTCCGGCTCAGCAACCAGCTCGTGAAATGTGGCGCGGCGAACGGGGCGTTCACCGTGCGTGCCGTCGTCGCGATGGACTGTTTCACCAGCCGCACCGGTTCACTGTCCGCGCGGGTGACTTCGTCGGCACTCGCGAACGTGCGGGCAGCAAGGCGCTTGAGCGCCTGCGACCGACGACTGCGTGCGCGCGTTTCACTGACTAACGGGTTGTCCCGCGACGGCGCACGCGCGAGGCCAGCGAGCAACGCGGCCTGCCCCAGTGATACGTTTGACGCCGAGGCGCCAAAATACAATTGTGCAGCTGATTCCACGCCGACGGCGCCCTGACCGAGTGGCACCCGATTGAGGTACTGCTCGAGAATTTCGTCCTTGGTGAGATGTCGCTCGAGGCGCAACGCCCACAGCAGCTGACGCGGCTTTCCGCTCCAACCGCGCGGCAAGCCAGCAACAAGACGCGCTGTTTGCATCGAGATGGTACTGGCTCCCGATACAACACGTCGTTCGACCAGGTTGTCCCGCGCCGCGCGCAAGGCGGCGCGCCATTCGATGCCGTGGTGCGAGTAGAAGCCGCGATCTTCCGTGGCGACAAATGCCGCCGGGAGTGATGGCTCCATTGATGACAGCGCGACCCATCGAAAGCGTGAACCATCACTCGCGCGCGACGTGCGGAGCACCGCGCCCGCGCGGTCGGTGATGACCACGCCCGATTGTGGTGCGGGAACCAGATCACCGGCTGACAATGGCCAGAGAACAAAGGCGACCGACGCCACCACGCCCGCGGCCAGCAGCGTCGCCGCGGCAAGCAGCACCCTTCGCACGTACCTGACAGAGTGCATACGCCGCTACCGGGGAGCCGTGATCGTGAACACCCCGCCGTCACTTCGACCAAACACGCTCCGATCATACATCTCTTCGGCGTACGCGGGCGGGCGCACAAATGTCCCCGGTGTCGACGCACGGGCGAGGTACGACACGGTGTACTTTCCAGGCCAAAGCACCGTCGCGGACCACAACACCCGGTCGTCACGCAGCTCCTGATGATCGAACGGGGACCACCAGCCACTGTCCCAGCGACCGAAGCCCCACTGCGTGAGCGGATTGTTGTCGTCCGGTCTCATGTAGTCCGTATCGATGGACGGCGTACTGAGAGGGCGCGACGTCCCGCTCGCCAACGGCGCCGTGCGCAGCGAGAGATCGACCGCCTCCAGACCCGCCGGCAACGGATCATCCACGACCACAAACCGACGCTCGGCCGTCACGGTCACGCGAACCCAGACACGCACCAACGCACCCGCGGCCACCGTCGTGACCGGTTTGCGGTCCTCCGCGCCTTCAATCCAGTGCTCCAGCGAAAACCCTCGGTCAACCGGCGTGGTCGGACGCGTCTGTGAGACGGCGGAGAGTGATGCCACGGCGTAGAGCGCAGGTCCTTCGGCCAGCGGCGTGATCTCCACGCGCAACGAGTCCGTACGCGCACTCCTGCTCGCAAATGCGGCCAGCGAGAGGGTCGTGTCCTGCGCCTGCCGTCCGGTCGGCACGTCGAGCATCGTCCGTCCATTCACCACTACACGAACACCCCTTCGGGCGGCACCACGCTGACGGCGTTCCACATCGGCGAGTGCCTGCACCGACGAACTCAGATCCTGCGTCTCACCGAACATATCGGCGTTGCGCCGACCGGACGCGATGAGTGTTTCCACGAGCGGCGCGACCAGCGGATGATCCTGCTGGACCGCCATGGTGGCGGACAGCAGCAGTGCCGCCGGACGTGCCTGCGACACGAAGTAAGACGCACCAAGCGCGGAATCGGGCAACACGGCACGGCGTCCCTCAACCTTCACACTTGCCCACAACGGCGTGAGCAGCGTGCGCGCCGGAGCCATCGCACTCCGCCGCGCCAGCACACGCGCGAGTCGCGCCCGGTCTTCCCACGCCAGCTGCGCCGCGCGACGCACGAGTTCGTTCTCGACGGCAATGTTGGCGCGTCCCAGGCGACTCAATGCATCCACGGCGGCAACATACTCCGCCAGCACGGCACCGCGTTTGTCGTAGAACTGGGCAACCGGCGTAAATCCGGTGGTCGGTGATTGGGCGGTGATCGGTTTACCGGCGGCTTGTTCCAGGTACGCCACCAACCGGGCGACCGTCGAATCGTTGACCGAGATGCCCGCGTCACGGGCTTCGGCGAACAACATCGCCGCCTGTGCGCTCAGCCACGGCGTGGTCCAGTCACCCGCTCCCCAATAACCGATGCCCCCGTCACTGCGTTGACGACGCGAGAGCGATTGAATGGCCGCGGCCACATCCGCAGCGGCCGTAGCCGGTGCGAGCTTCAGGCCGTTCTCGTCCTCGGCAGTCGCGCTGGCGCGATCCGCGTTCAGCAATGCCACAAGCGGCAGCGCCGTGCTGCTGATCTGATCGGTGCACTGATACGGGTAGCTGCGTGCACGCGCCGCAGCGGCGCGGACAACGGCCAACGGCGAACTGCCGATGGTCAACGTGAGTTGTGAGCGCGAATAGTCGAGCGGACCATCCAGTGGGGCGCCCATGGGCACCATCAGGGCGCCGGCATTCGCGAAGGTCCCACCAACCGCCGTGTACGTGAAGCGGGAATCGGGACGAATCGGAATTGTTGTCTGCAAGGCATCGCGTTCCTTGCCCGACTTCACATCAAACCGAAACACGGCGCGCTCACCGGGAACGGCCCGCATGGGAAAGCGCACTTCCCGACCGCGGCCGGCTTCGAGCTTGATCTGCTGCGATCTCTTCCCCGAGATCGTCGCCCCCTGCACCGTCACGTCGACGGACGCAGACGCCGAGTTGCCATTCCGCAAGTTGACCACCGTTCCCGCCTCGGCCACATCGCCGGGACGGAGAAACCTCGGCAACGCCGCTCGCGCGACCAGTGGTCGCGTGACGAGCAGCTTTCCAGAACCGCTGCCGAATCGGTCGGCGCGGGTGACGGCGACCGCCATGACGCGGAATGTGGTCAGGTTATCCGGGAGTTTCGTTGAAGCGACGGCGTGGCCCGCGTCGTCAGTGACGACGGAGCCGAGGAAGAACGCGGTGGTCCGGAATTGCGATCGCAGAATGTCTCCGCCATCCCGACCACCACCGCCACCCGCTTCGCGAAATCCTTTCTCGCCTTCCGGAAGCTGTGGCGCCACCGAAACCAGCGTACTCGCCAGTGTCATCCCAACACCACGCGGTTGGTACAACAAGTCGAGTGGATCGGGTGTGCGGTAGCCGGTCAACGCCAGCACCCCTTCATCAACGGCCCACAGGGTGACCTCACTCTTCACCCCCTGATTACGCGCGTCCTTCACGTCGACCGTCACGCGCGCCGTGTCGCCAGGCCGGTACTCGTTCAAGTGTGGCGCCACACTCACCGACAGCCGCTTCACCTCGGGGGTCACGCGCAGCTCGGCGTATCCGACACGCACCGTCGGTCGGCCGGGGTCGCCGAGTGTGCCCGGCGGTGTGCTTCTGGCGCGCGTGACCAGCATCGAGACGAAAACATTCGGCGCGTGTGCTTCGGTGATCGGCAGCTTGAACGTTGTGGTTCCCGAGGTGAGGCGTAACCGTCGCTGCTCGAACAATCCCTCGCGCTCCACGGTGATCCACGCCTCAGCGTCCGTGAATGGCGACGCAAACACCAGCGTTGCGGTATCGCCGGGCGCATAACGCTGCTTGTCGGCAACCACGTCCAGCTTGAATGCGCCGTCATCGTTGTACGGCACCCAACCCGGACCCGTCACCCATCGGGTGAATGACGTCACCGTTGCGCGCCCCGACGCATCACGCGCGCGAAGGATGACCGAGTGAATACCGGCGGCGGTGGGCGTGAACGAACACGGGCGGGACGCCTCGGCCGACGTGACCGTGCAGCGAGCGACCGTGTCGGCGACCCATTCGCCGACGTCCTCCGTGATCCCGTCACGCGTGCGACGAACGCGATGCCACTCTCGGCGCACCAGCACCCCGTCGACACGGGTACCGGCGACATGTTCACCCGTCGGACGGACCGCGAGAATCTGCAGCGACCGCGGTGCGCCAACCGACCAGAACCACGAGTCACCGTCGGGCTTTGCCGCAACGTACACATTGGCCGGGTGCACGATGGACGAGGTGGTCGCGCCGACCGTGCGCCGGTTCACGTCGGTCACGGTTGCCACGAGCGTCATTCGCGCCGGCCGACCGTCTTCCGAAAGTCTGGCGACGGTGCCAACGGCGCGCTGACCCGTGCCATCGAGCGAGTCGGTTCCACTGGCCACCAGGTCGGTGCGTGGTCCGCGCGATT
>CAZMGX010000230.1:0-8233 GCA_964565915.1 uncultured Gemmatimonas sp. | reverse complement strand
TCGCCCCTCACCGGTGACGAGTAGATAGCCGTCTGACAACGCGGCGAGTCCACCGCCGCGGGAGTCGACCCGCCCGCGCAAGTCGGCGATCGCCGTGATCGCGAGATCGTACCGCTGGCTGGGAAGGTGATCCGGATGCTCCTGCACCGGTAGCCGGCGCGTCATGGGCGCAACGGCAACGAGCATCGCGGCCACGGCGATCACGGCGATCACGCCGGACGCGACGGACGCCCGCTGGAGCCGTTGTCGCAGGTACGGCAGCGCGCCCAGAGCCACCATGCTGATGGCAAGTACCGCGAGACCCAAGTGCGTGGACCGTGCGGCATCGGTATGCAGATAGAGGTAGGCGCTGCCGATCCCCCAGGTGACGACGGGCACGGCCACGTAGGCCACCGCGGGCGGCTTCGCGCCGGCGTGTTGCCACAGCGTCAACGCGAGTGCGGCCGCGAGATACGCGACACTCCAGACGAACAGTTGGAGCTGGCGCACCGCACTTGGCGGCACCGGAGCATCCAGCAGGCCGAGGGCGCCCGGGCCGAACACGATCAGTCCGACGATGCCCACGTGCCAGAGGAGCTCTGGCCACTGCAGAGCGGACGGCCCGCGCAACTCATCGCGATGCGGCATGGCATCCGGCGGAGGAGGGAAGGGGCGACACGGTGCACGTCGTGGCGCACAAACGGAAGGTGACCGGCCGGACGCCGTCAGGATCGCCGCACGACGGCGCGGTGGCCTCTCTACATGGCTTCATAGGAATATAATGCTTTCCCCATCGCTGTCGACGGCGGGTGTGCAGCCGGCCCTCGAGATTGCGCGCCCAGGTCCGACCCTCGCCAACGAGGGTTCCGATGCCATAATTCCTTCGGATTATCACGCGGCGCGTGCTGCACTGGCTGGGACGCGCGCTCACACCCGGAGGGGGCAATGCATTCGGTCGCTCGCGCGGTACTGTTGTTGCTGTCGTCAACGGCGCCTGCGGCAGCGCAATCGCTGCCGTGGCAGTCGCTGTTCAACGGAGCGAGCCTCGATGGCTGGTACGCCTGCAACGGCACCGCGCCGTTCACCGTCGAGGCCGGCGCGATTGTCGGTCACACGGTTGTCAAATCGCCCAACAGCTTCCTGTGCTCGCGCGAACAGTTCGGAGACTTCATCCTCGAGTACGAGGTGCAGGTCAGCACGAACCTGAACAGCGGCGTGCAGATTCGCAGCATCGTCGATCCGGCCGTGAAGGGCGGACGGGTGCACGGGCTGCAAGTCGAGGTCGATCCGTCGGAACGCGCGTGGACCGGCGGGCTGTATGATGAGTCGCGACGTGGCTGGTTGTTCACCCTGGATGGACTGCCGGCGGCAAAGCGCGCGTTCAAGATGGGCGCCTGGAATCGCTTCCGCGTGGAGGCGATCGGCAACTCCGTCAGAACCTGGGTGAACGACGTGCCCGTGGCGAACATCCTCGACGATTTGACGCCGCGCGGCATCCTGGCGCTGCAGGTGCACGCCATCGGCACTGACGCGTCGCACGCCGGCGAAGCCATTCGCTTTCGCAGGATCCGCATCCTCACCGAGCAACTGGCGACCGCGCGTCGTCCCGAGTCTGCGGGATCCACGCAATACAACTACCTGGTCAACACGCTCTCGGCCCGCGAGCGGCAGGCGGGTTGGACGTTACTCTGGGATGGCCGGACCACGGACGGCTGGCGTGGTGCCCGACTGACGACGTTTCCCGCTAGCGGCTGGGAGATCAAGGACGGCACCTTGTCGGTGATGGAAACCGAGGGCAAGGAGGCGGCCGCGGGCGGCGACATCGTCACGCAGCGCAAGTACCGCAACTTCGAGCTCTCCGTGGACTACCACATCACGCGTGGCGCGAACAGCGGCATCAAGTACTTCGTGGACACGGAACTCAACCAGGGCGAAGGCTCGTCGATCGGCACCGAATTCCAGATCCTCGACAACGACGTCCACCCCGACGCGAAACTGGGCGTCAAGGGCAATCGCACCAACGGCGGGCTGTACGATCTCATCCCGCCACAGAACGTCCGCTTCAACGGCGTCGGCGAGTGGAATCGCGCCCGCATCATCGTGCGGGGAAGACACGTCGAACATTGGTTGAACGGCTTCAAGACGGTGGAGTACGAGCGTGGCACCCAGATGTGGCGTGCCCTGGTCGACAAGAGCAAGTACGTCGTCTGGCCGCGGTTCGGCGAGGCGGCCGAAGGACACATCCTGCTGCAGGATCACGGCAATCGCGTCTCGTTCCGTTCCATCAAGATCCGCGTGCTGCCTGATTCCACCAACTGACCGGAGCCGACCGTGACCAGTGATTCCGACCGTGCCCGCGGCACCACCGAGCCGACTCGCCGTCAGTTCCTCTCAACGACCGTGGCCGGCTCGGCCGCGTTGATGATGCCCACCTTCATCCCGAAGACCTTCCTGTTTGGTGCAGGAACGCCGCCCAGTCGCACGATCAACGTGGCGCAGATCGGCTGCGGTCGCATGGGAATGGAGGATCTGCGTGGCACAATGGCGCACGATCTCTCGCGAATGGTCGCCGTGTGCGATCTCGATGAGAAACGCGTAAACCTCGCGCGTCGTGAAGTCGAGCAGTTCTATCGCGCGAAAGGTGAACAGCAGATCGAGGTGATGGCGTACCGCGACTATCGGGAGGTGCTGGCGCGTCCCGACATCGACGCCGTCATCGTCACGCCACCCGATCACTGGCACGCGATCATTGCCGTCGAGGCGGCACTCGCCGGGAAGGACATCTACGTCCAGAAGCCCATTACCTACGACATCGCCGAATCGATCGCGCTCCGCACTGCGGTGCGGGCGAAAGGACGCATCCTGCAGACTGGAAGCCAGCAGCGTTCCTCGGAGCCGTGGAACACGTTTCGCATGGCCAGCGAAGCCGTGCGCAACGGGCGCATCGGCACGCTGCGCACCATTCGCATCGGCATCGGTCAGGATCAGCCGCGTGGTCGTCGCCCGGCCGCGGAGTTGGTGCCGGCGACCTTCAACTTCGATTCCTGGCTCGGCCCGGCGCCGCAGCAGTCGTACATGGAAGAGCGCGTGCATCCGCAGACGGGTTATGGGCGGCCGGGTTGGATCACCACGGAAGATTTCGGTCTTGGCATGATCACCAACTGGGGCGCGCACCATATCGATATTGCGCACTGGGCCATGGGAATGGAGCTGAGCGGGCCCCGCACCATTGAGGGGAGTGCGGCCTTCATGACGGACGACGTGTGGACGGTGCATCACACGTATCATGTCGAGATGGTCTATCCGAACGGCGTTCGGGTCATTCTCGACCAGTCGTTCCCGAACGGCTTGCGGTTCGAGGGCACCGATGGGTGGGTCTTCTGCGCGCGGGGCGCGGCGCAGGTGACCAGCAGTGACCCTGGCGCGGCGTCTCAGGCGAATGGCCCACGTGCGCTCGACGCCAGCCACCCCGCAGTACTCACCGCCCCCTATGGCGCACGCGATGTGCGTTGGCCGGTCAGCACCAATCACTATCGCAATTGGCTCGAAGCTATCGCGTCGCGCACCGATCCCATCGCGCCGGTCGATCAGGCCGTGCGCAGCCTGCAGGCGTGCGCGGCGGCGTGGATCGGCATGAAGCTGGGGCGGCCGCTGACCTGGGATGCCGCGAGCGAGCAGTTTGTCGGCGACGCGCAAGCCGCTGCGCTCTGCGCACGGACGCCGCGCTCGGCGAAGTACGACATTGCCGCCGTCATGAAGGCGGCCGGTCTCGGACGCGGCGGCTGATCGACGGAGGACCCATGGCATTCCCTCACACGCGAAGCACGCTACGCGCCGGCCTCGCCGAACTCGGGATCGTTGCGGGGCAAACGCTCATGCTGCATGCCTCCGCGAGGGCGGCGGGCGCGGTGATGGGCGGGCCGAATACCATCGTGCAGGCACTGCTCGACGTACTCACCCCCGACGGCACCTTGATGATGTACGTGGGCTGGCAGGACATCCCCGACTTCCTGCACGAACTCGACGCACCGGAGGCGGAGTACTATCGCCAGCATCATCCGCCGTTCGATCCCGCAACGGCCCGGGCCGTGCGCGATCACGGGATTCTCGCGGAGTGCGTGCGTACCTGGCCCGGCGCGCGTCGCAGCCTCAACCCCGAGGCGTCCATGGTCGCGATCGGCGCGCGGGCTGAGTGGCTGACCCGCGATCATCCGCCGGACTTCGGCTATGGGCCAGGCTCACCGCTGGCCAAGCTGATCGAGGCGCGGGGACAGGTGTTGCTCCTCGGCGCGCCGCTCGATACGGTCACGCTGCTCCATCACGCGGAGAATCGTGCCCGTATTCGACGAAAAGCGCAGGTGCGCTACGAGATCCCCGTGACGCGGGACGGACGGGTGGTCTGGATCGCGGTCGAGGACTTCGATACCGGCGATCCCCTCGACGACTACACCCTCGAACAGATCGCTCGGGCCTCCCTCGATGCGGGCGGCGGCCGCAGCGGCACGATCGGCGACGCCCAGTCGCATCTGTTCGATGCGTTCGAGCTGAACGCGTTCGCCATTGCGTGGTTGGAGGCGCGCTTCGGGGTGTGACTGAGGGCCCGCGGTTGCTGGCACCGGCGTCGGTAAGCTTACGTAGTGGGCGCGGGGTGTTCGTGCGTCCTGTTTCCTCCTCCTCGTCATCAACGATTTCATGCGCAGTGTAACCGGACTCCTCTGGGCGTTGGGTGGTGCCATTGCGGGCTTCGCCCTCGGCGTCGTCGTCGCGCTGGTGATCATACGGATTACCAGCATGACCTCGCGCGAAGGTGCCTCGGGCTACTTCGCGATGGGGCTCGGATTACTCGGCGCCATCGCTGGGCTTGCCGGCGGTCTCGTGATGTTCGGCCGAAGTGCCCCTGCCGGTCAGGGTCTGGCGTACAGCGGCTCGGGCATTCTCGGGGTCCTGGGTTTGGTCGCCGCGGTGGCCCTCGCGCTCTGGGCCTTCATGAACCTTCGCGAGGCGCCCCTCGAGTACGATGGCGCGTTGGCGAACCTCGAGCTCGAGTTTCGCGTGAAGACGGCCGAACTGCCGCCTGAGGATTCGGTTTCCGACTGGCTGTACCTGGAGGTACAGACGGCCAAGACGCGGCCCGTGGGCAACGTGATGTGGTCGTATAAACGGACGGAGGGCGCCTTCACCATCATTCCGGTCGTACAGGGTCCGTTGTATCGCGCCGGTAATCGCATGATCGTTGTGCGTATCGAGGGACGCCACACCGAGATCTTCTCACCGCGGATGAAGCGGACGCCGGATCCGAAAGCCGACTGGAGTGACTGGGTGCGTCCGCAGGTGGTCGAGCCACCGTATGGCGAACAACCCGCAGCGCCACTGACGCCCTTGCTCGAGTTGCGCTATCGCGTCCGTCCCTACGGTCAATAGGCCACGCGCTCAACCCGTGCAGCCACCACGTTCTTCAGGCCACTCATGATCACCTTGCGCAATATCGAGAAGTCCGTGCCGGCCGCCGGTGGCCGACACTACCTGCTTCGCCGCATCACCCTCGACATCGCACGCGGCGAATTCGTCACCATCATGGGGCCGTCGGGCGCCGGAAAGACCACGTTGCTTGCGGTGCTGGGCATGCTCGATGGCGACTGGAGCGGCGAGTACCATCTCGCCGACCGGGCGGTACACAAGCTGGACCAGCGGAAGCGCATGGCGTTGCACAAGGAGCTGATCGGCTTCGTGTTCCAGCAGTATCACCTGCTGAACGACCTCACCGTCGCCGAGAATCTCGAGATGCCGCTGTCCTACCGGGATATGAGCAAGTCCGAACGCCAGGCCATTGTGGCGGACACGCTCGATCGATTCGGCATCGTCGGCAAGAAGGACCTGTTTCCATCACAGCTGAGCGGTGGACAGCAGCAGATCGTCGGCGTCGCGCGGGCGATCATTCACCAGCCGTCTCTGCTGCTCGCCGACGAGCCGACCGGCAACCTGCACACGACGCAAGGGCGTCAGGTGATGGAACTGTTCGCGCGCATCAACGCGACGGGGACGACCGTCGTGCAAGTGTCGCACTCCGAGGAGAATGCCAAGTTCGGCAACCGCGTGATTCGGCTCAAGGATGGCGAACTGGAGTAGCGTCGACGTGCACGCCTAGCCTGGTCGCCGCCGGGTGAATGCGAAGGTCACCGCGCGCTGCCCTTCGGCTCCACTGATCGTGGCAGACAATCCGCCATCCGGGCGCCGCACGTAGCGGATGCGCTTCGGGAAATCGTGCGCAGGGTTTTCGAACGTGGCGCTGTCCGCGTCGAGATGGGTCAGCATGAAGTCGGTGGGCGCGTCGGCGTTTGGACGTGCCGTGTACACCAGACTGCCCGCGCGCTCAGCTATGCAGAGGAACTCGAACGCCGACATCGTGCCGGCACGGGTGGTGCGACTTATTGCCAGCATCGCACCACCCGCGGCGGGTGACCAGCGCTCTTCGATCGCCGATGGACCGGCGACACCCTCCCAGTCACCGGACAGCCACGCGATATCGCCGATGGTCGCCTTGGCGCCGCGCATCGCCGTCGCCTCAGCGCGTAGCATCGGATCTGTCGAACGCGTGTACACGGTGCCGACCTGCGTGGGTGCGGCCTGCATGGACGTGCGCATGGTGCTCTCGACGACGAGGCGGTCGGCCGACTCCATGCGTACACGGTAGGTAGGACCGGCCACGGCCTGCGCCGCGCCGGCCGGCAGCGTCGACTGCGCGATCGCCAATACCTCTCCGGTTTGCGTCAACGAGGTGATGATCGCGCCGTCACCCATGCACGATCGACCCGGAAGTGGTGCACGCACTTCGGCACCGGTCACCGGCAGCGTGGTTGCCACGACTACGCCGCGAATCGGACGCGTCAGCGTTATCGCACCAGCCTCGAGTGCTACCCCAAATCGTTCACCGAGGACCGGACCGGGCGCGATGGCGAGTCCCTTCGGCGTTTCGCGCGTGGCCACCCACGTTCCCGCGATCGCGGCGGGCTGAGCCACCGCGGGTCTGGTAGATACCGCGAGCCACAAAACGACTACAGCTGGAACAGACGTACGGAACACGGCAACTCCACGTGCGATGGGGATGGCAGGGTGGCCCTTCGATGTGCCAAGCTTATCGCGGCGCCGCGCCGCGCCCTTGTACAATTGCGACCGCGTGAGTCACGACGACTGCGTGGGCGACGGCATTGGCGCCCGCGAGGCGCGCCAATGCTGCACCCATCCCGCCGTCACCAGCAGCACCGCCAGCAACCCAAGCAGGACGGCCGCGACCATGGTGTTTCGCGTCCCGAAGCTCCGCGTCCCTAGAAAGAAGACCATCCCCGCGCTCGTGCCGAGCACGTAGCCCACGCGCTCGATAGTGGGTAGCGGATGGTGCGGGTGCGTGGTGAGCGGTGCCGGTTCCGTGGTCAGCAGTGAACGCCACCGGTCGTAGTCCCACGCCAACAGCAGCAGGTTGGCAAGCACCATCAGCGCCGTGATGATGGTGGTTCCCTTGAACTGCACGGCCCACGTGAGCACCGCGATGTTCACGATGATGGGGAAGAACGCCACCGCGCCGAGGGTCGTCGTGGCCGGAATCAGCAGCAGCAGCGCCGCGGTCACCTGGCCGAAACCGAGGAACCGCCAGTAGAAGCCGGTCTGGTAGAATGCCTCGAAGATCGCGCCGACTGGGTTGCTGGTCGGCAGTTGTGTGAAGCGTTCGCCCAGCAGCTTCACCATGCCCGTCGGCACAAAGGCGATGGCCAGCAGGATCCGGGAGATGATGACCAGTCGGTGCAGCGGGACGAGACGTCGGGACGCGACGTGGAGCCGGTCGGCGAAGCGGATCAGGTGCGCGAGGAGTGGCATGCCCCACTCTTTCGGAGATCCGGCGCGAAAAGTTTCCCGATCCGCATCCCGCGCTCGCGTGATGGTTGCTGCGTGTCGGCCACGTTATGGTGGTGCATGCCTTCCAATCTTCCTGTCCGCAACGCGCGCATGTGGTTCCGGCGTCTGTCTCTGGTGATGTCGGCAGCGGTGCTCACGGCATGCGGCGAATCGAAACCGAGCACACCGTCCTCCGCTGCGGCGCGGGTGACGGGGGTGTGGCTCGGAACGATCACACAGGGAGCGGCGGTCCTCGCCTACCGGATGGAGCTGAGCGCGAGTCAGGGCAGCCTCGTTGGCACTACGCGAACCGACGTGCCTGGTCCCGAGGGGTACTTCGTGGTGCACACGGTGAGCGCCATACTCG
>CAZMGX010000229.1:0-8243 GCA_964565915.1 uncultured Gemmatimonas sp. | reverse complement strand
GCCTCGACAGCGGGCTGGTGCATCAGACGCCAGCGGCCGGCACCAAGCGCCGCGCGGATGGCCGACTCACGCTGTCGCTTGAGACTGCGCAGCAGTGTCAGCACGCCAACGTTGAGGACCACCACGCCGAGCACCATGAGGCTCGCCCCCGTGACGGTGCGCAGGACGGGACGGACGTCTTGTACGTAGCGATCATGCACCGACTCCAACTGCACGCCGGGCCAATCGGCCGGCAGGTCACTGGAGATTGCACGAAGCATCTGACCGATGCGCAGCTCCGCCGTCGCCGGATCGACGCCGCTGGCCAGGCGCACCATATAGGCCTGGGTCGGCTCTCGCCGTTGCGTAATCAGATCCACCTGATCGCGACTGTCGCGGCCAAAGTAGAACGTGCGCGGAAGGATTCCCACGACACGAAACGCTTGCTGATCGCGGCCGTTCTCGTCGCGAGTACGGAACAGTTGTCCTATCGCCGACGAGTCCCCGCCCCAGTGTGATCGCCAGACGGCATGCGACAGCAGCGCCAAGGGCTCGGCGTCCGCGCGAAAGTCATCCTCGCGCAATGTGCGGCCCAGAGCCGCCCGCACACCCAACCCCGCGAAGAATCCCGCATCCACCTGCAACGTGCGAAGTGGCAGCGAGCCCGGCGCTAGTGGATACAGACGCGCCCCGCCGACTGCGATCGCATTCGGCACGACGTCCCGAAGCGCCGCCCAATCGAGATGCCGCACGTTCTCCGGTTCCCATGGCCCCGGAGGGGCGTAGCGCACGTGAAACAGCCGTGACGCATCCCGATAGGGCAACGCTCGCTCACTGTACGACTCGGCAACCCCCAGTGTCGCCGCCACCAGCCCGAGTCCGATGACAACCGACACTACGACGGTCAGCGCATACGCGGCGTCTCGACGCAGCGATCGCAGGGCAAGCGTCACGTCGGTCAGAAAATGGTCCAGCCACTGCCATCCCCAGACGGCCCGGACGTCCTCCCGAATCCGCAACTCACTGCCGAAGCGCCGGTCGTCGCCGAGTGCCTCGCGATGCTGTCGCAACTCCTCACGCAGCGCGGCCTCGAGGCGCGAACGATTGAGCCGGAACCAGAGGCGACGCCACCACTCGCCGAGCGTGGACACGGGGCCTACGCGTGCGCGAGGATGAACGCGATGGCCGCCGATGCCTGCTCGTACGATGCCTGCTCCTCCTGCAACCGGCGAGCTCCGGCCGCCGTCAGCTTGTACTGACGCACCGTGCGACCTGACTCGGAGGTGACCTGACTGGCGCGCACCCAGCCCTTGAGCAGCATCTTCTGCAGGGCAGGATACAGGGACCCTTCCTCGACGGTCAGCTGGTCGTTGGACAGCTGCGCGATGCGCTGCGCAATGGCGTAGCCATGCAGGGGTTCGGTGCGCAGCAGCCGCAGGATGAGGAGCACGAGTGTGCCCGTTGGGACGCCGGCGCGATCAGACATAGAGGGACTATACTTAGTTTCTCTATGCCTGTCAAACCGGACACGGAGTCGCGCGGATCTTCCCTTGCGCCAACCCATAGGCACACTATGCTAATGGTATCGATGGGTTCGCGCCGGCCCGACGTTCTATCCACCGCCCTCCAGGAGGCCGCGTGTTGAGAGTCGCAAGCGCGTGCGCAGCAGCCCTGTCGTTCTTGTGGCTGGTTTCCGACACTGACGCCACCGTCCCGAATGTTGTCCCCTCCTCCACAGAATCGGCGCGGATCGCCTTCGGGTCGCACCGCGATGGCAACTGGGAGGTTTACCTCACCGATGCGGACGGCCGGAATCAGACACGGCTCACCCGACGGCATGGTCACACGCGCTTTCCTCTCTGGTCACCCGATCGCCGGCACATCGCCTTCGCGGTTCAAATGGGCGACCCGATTGATGGCTGGGAATTCTGGGTCATGAACGCCGATGGCACAGACGCACGACGCCTGTGCTCAGGCCTCGTCGCCAAGTCGGGACGGGCCTGGTCGCCGGACGGTACGCGCATCGCACTGACCCGCTCGGAGGGCGACAACATGGACGTGTACGTCGTCGATGTCGCCTCGGGACAGTTGTCCCGCGTGACGACTGCGGCCGGCGATGACCGCGATCCAGCCTGGTCTCCCGACGGCACCCGCATCGTCTTCACCTCGGAGCGCGACGGCAACCGCGAGCTCTACGTCGCGCGCGCAGACGGCGGCGACCTCCGACGCATCACGAACCACGCTTCACGGGACGCCAGCCCGACGTGGTCCCCAGACGGCTCACAGATCCTCTTCGTGTCAGGACGCATGGGGACCTCGGAACTCTACCTGATGTCGGCGGATGGACTCGGCGTGGAGAAGATCACGAGCGGCGCGCACTCCTCGACCGACCTACCGCGCTGGTCTCCCGACGGATCGTACATTGCCTTCCAAATCGCGGAGGGGACCCGGTACGATATCGGTCTCCTGCGGATGCGCGACCGACAGCAAACGGTGCTGGTGGGAACGCCCGACAGTGACGGCAGCTACACGTGGTCGCCGGACGGTACTCGGCTCGCCTACATCACCGGAAGAAGTGGTGCAGAGAACCTGTACGTCGTCAACGTCGAAAACCTTCGGTCCACTCGAATCACCGGGACCTGGTCGCTCACGCCAAGTTGGACACGCTGACGCACCCACCCGCCCGGCAGCAGCCCTCACGGGGTTGCCGGGTCCCGCGTCCGCACGAGCAAGACATCGTAGCGTAGGCTGTCGGTCGGCTTGAAGCGCGGCGCTGACCCCGTATCACAGGTCGGACACGGCACGTCGCGCTTCGATAGCGCCGGCGGAACGATCAGCAACCAGCGCGCGCCGACCCGCATGCCCGACACGGCTTCATCGATGGCATCAATGACTTGGTTCGCCCCGAGCGTGAACGGAACCGGTGAGTTGGCGGCATACGAATCGAAGATGACCGTGCCGTCCATGTGGCGCATGATTTCGTGAATCAGTACGGTCTGTCCGGCGCGCGCCGCCGGACCGGTGCCACTGTCGACGACGGCGACCTGCATCCCTGAAGGGGTGGTCGTCCAGCGCGGCGCGGGTGGGCTGTCGATGACCTTCGGAGTGGGCGCGCGGCACGCGAGCAGCAAGAGTCCCGCGTACGCACCGAACGTTCTGGAGGAGAGCATGCACATCAGAGTGTCTGGGGTTGATGAATGGAACAGCTGGGCATCACAGAGCTCCCCACGCCCGGCGTAGCGACGGCTCCCACGCGGCGAGCGATTCCGCGTCCAATCGAGCGAGCGCGGTGCGCGTGATGCCGACCGGCGGAGGAACCAATGCCGCGATCCGAGCGATCGCCCGATCGCGCTCGTCGCCGGAGAGGCTGGGCAACAGGTAGTACAATGTGATCGTCGAGGCACGATCGCTGAGTGCCAGCAGCGCCGTGAGGCGAGCCGGCGACAGGCCCCTTGCGTCAATGGTGCCGACCAGCTCACGAAACTCGCGAGAGGCGACGTCGGGGAAAGGCAAGGCGGACGCCGACTGATTGTTCCACCGCACCACAGTGCCGGCCGGGAGCAGCATGCGTCTCCCGCTCGCATCGAGCTCCAACGTGCCACGCCGCACGTTCACCACTCCGGCGCCGGCTCGATCGAGATCCAGACGAATGGCACATTGATCGTCCGCGGCCCGTATTGCCTGAATCAGAGGTGATGACAACGCAAAGGCTGGTCCCTCGCGCCGCATCGTGGCGGTCAGTGCGCCGTGTGCCAAGGCCAACTCTCGTTGATCGCCGGGAAGTCCCAGGACCGACAGTCGACTATCTGGTCCGAGGGTCACGGTCGCGACACGACCCACGGTGATGCGCGCGCGAGAGCGGGCGTCGGTTTCCACGCTCCGATCGGCGTCAGTCGGCGACCCCTCGTTCGAAGGCCACTCGACCACTCGTGGTGTTCCGATGAGCGCGTCGACTCGCACGTCGCCGGGCCGTCCGCCTGTCGTTGGCATCACGATCGCGGTTAATGCGAGGACGGCGACTCCGAAACCTGTGATGCGTCGCCCCAGTCGACGACGAATGACCGCGCGCGGCCGGAACACCGGCATCGATTGCCGACGGGAGCGTAGCCGCTCCTCGAGCTGCGCAATCTCCCGATTGGTGTCGGCTTCCGGATTCCAGAGATACCGATCGCCATGCGCTTCGTTCATCGCTCACGCTCCAGGGCACGCCGCAGCATGGCCATCCCCTTCGACAAGTTGACGCGGACAGAGCCGTGTGTCATGCCAAGCCGCGTTGCGATTTCAACGCCGGAGAGGCCCTCGACCAGACGGAGAATCAACGTTTCGCGATAGGCGACCGGCAGGGCGCGAACGGCTGCCATGATCTCATCGGCAGCCGTCGGATCGACGGTGGGAGTCGCAATCAGCTGGTCGTCGATCGGCACAAACCGTCGCGAATGGCGGCGGCGCATACGCGCGGCGTTACGGGCGATCTGCGCGATCCAGGCGCCGAACGCCGCAGGGTCGCGAAGGGTGTCAATCCGCGACATGGCCTGAACGAATACGTCGTGGGCCAAGTCGGCCACGTCATCGCGATCCGCATGCGCCAGCAGCACGCCGTGTACGACGGAATAGAATCGCACGTACAACGCGCCCATCGCATCTTGGTCTCCGCGCTGCACCAGCATGGCCAGGGCCCCGTCCGATGGCTCCAACGGCGAAGGCGCGGCTGGCGGTGGTCCGTCGACTTGAGGGGCGCTGAAAAGCTGCAAACTCATGGGTTCCGGAGAAGATTTGACACGCTGTCCGGCCTGAGATGCAGAACGGGGCACGAGTGTTAGCCGGCGCCCGCCGGCACCGGTCGTCGCCGCTCTACTATGCGCAGCTTTCGATGGCTGTCAATCGCCACCGCGCAGGCAGATCCGGCCGTTCACGGCAACGGTCCGACCGTCGGCCACCTTGCGCTTGCCGACGCGATCAGGCGCGCGTACCGTGTCTCCATGCCCCCACGCGACGACACCGACCTGGCACTGCGGGCTGATTGGCTGCTGGAACATGGTTGCGCGGATCCAGTCCTGACCAACGGGCCCTTCGCACAGTCGTGGCGCACTGCGGCCGCGATGCGAATTCTCACGCGACGACCCGAACTCGCGCGCCATGACATCCACACGGCGACCGTGTGTGGCGAGCTGGATCGCGTGAAGGAACTGCTGACCGTCCGAGCCGATGCTGCCACAACGCGCGGTGGACCGGTGCGGTGGAGGGAGAATCCGGCGCACGCATCGCAGTGGACCCCGCTGCTCCACCTATGTTATGGGCGACTTCCAATAAGGCGTGCGGCGGACAACGCCGTTCTCATTGCCGAGGCGTTGCTGGATGGAGGCGGCGACCCGAATGCCTACTTCGAAGTCGGCTCTCATCCGTCTCGCTATACGTGCCTGACCGGTCTGATCGGCGGCGGTGAAGAAGGTGTCGCGCCACATCCTCGCGCCGACCGTCTCATTCCATTGTTCCTCGAGCACGGCGCGAATCCGCTCGACATTCAGTTCATTTACAATACATCGTTTGACGGTGGAGTCTTTCGTTGGCTTGATCTCCTCTATGCGAAGTCAACCGCTTCTGGCCGTCAGAGCGACTGGACCGAGCCTCGATGGAATCCCGCGTTGTCGCTCTCCGCCTTTGACTGGCTGTTGCGGATAGCCACCGATCAACGCGACACGGCGCGCATGCAGTGGCTGGTTGAACGAGGAGCGCGCTCGATGGCAACTCCACCTCGCTCCGGAAATCCCGATCCCGAACGATTGTTCACCGACGCCTGTTTGTCGGCCAACTACGAGGAGGCCATCGGAATCCTGAACGCCCATCCGGCGTTTCGGCACTCACACGTCACCCTGTTCGCCGCAGCTGAGCGAAATCGCGCCGACGTCGTGACCTTTCTGCTCGATCAAGGCGTATCCGTGGAAGAAATGGATTCGTCGAAGCAGCGGGCGCTGCACGTGGCCGTCAGCCACAACGCATTCGAGACGGTCGAACTGCTCATCGCCCGCGGTGCCGACACGGAGGCGAAAGAGAGCGGGTGGAACAACACCCCGCTCGACCACGCCATCTATGGCAACCAGACGCGCATGATCGAGCTGCTGACGAACCACAGCCGCGATCTTTGCAAGGTGGCCCGCATGGGCAACGTGACGCGCCTGCGACACCTGATTCGTGAGTCCTCCAAGTCCGGAGATGATGAGGAGATCACGTCCGCCCTGCTGTGCCTCCCGGATGACGAGGCAAAGGCGGTAGAGATTGTGATGCTGCTGTTGACGGCGGGCGCGAGTCCACGGGTGGTGAACACCCGCGGCGAAACCGCAGCGTTCCAGGCGGAGAAGCGGGGACTGGAGGCCGCGGCCGCCGCGCTTCGCGAAGCCGAAGCACGGGTCCCATGACGACCGCAGCCCCATCGAATGATCGCGAAGGAAATCTCCGCGCGATCACGCCGTTCTTCATCGTGCGGGATCTGCCAACGTCCATCGCGCACTATGTCGAGCGGTTCGGCTTTCAGCTGGACTTTGAGGGTCCACCCGGCGACGTGTACTACGCCAGGGTGAGCCGCGAGGGAGTCGGCATCATGCTCAAGGTGATTGCCCCGGAAGTGCTTCCCTGTCCCAACCACACCCGACACGAATGGGCGCGTTGGGACGCCTACGTCTACACGATGAACCCCGACGCGCTGTACCACGAATTCACGGCGCGGGGTGCGACGTTCGTGAAGGACCTCTCATTCATCGACGACGGTCTGTGGGGATTCGAAGTCGCGGATGCCGACGGCTACGTGTTGGCGTTTTTTTGCACGCGCAGCGACGAGTCCGCCGAGGTCAGCCCGGCGTAGTCAGGCGTCTCTATCGAAAGTAGGGACTGGGCCACTTTCCCAGTTCAAGATCAAGCGTGAATTCAAGACCATCGCACGTCGCGGACATTGCTTCCACAAATGATCGGTCGAACCGGTGTCGGCCCTGGCGATCTGAAACTTGCTCAAACTGGTGACGTAGGTGTAGTATATCAGCTACCACACCAACGCACCCTATCATGCTCGTCGATCTCGACACTCGCGACGCCAGGCCGCTCTATCTCCAGATCATGGATGCGGTCCGACGCGCACTCGTTGTCGGCACCCTGCACGCCGAAGACCCTCTGCCTTCCGTGCGCGAGTTGGCCGCCCAGCTCCTGATCAATCCGCGGACTGTCTCCCAAGCATACCAAGAGCTCGAACGCGAAGGAGTCATCTACGTCAGGCGCGGACTCGGCACTTTCGTCAGTCCGCACATCCATCCTGACCGCCATGAACGCCAAGCGTTGGCGCGCGGCGTTGCCAAGCGTGCGTTGCTCGACGCCCGTCATAACGGACTCGCCCTCGAGGAGCTGATTGCGATTATCCGTGAAGTCGCCGCCGAGCAGGAAGGCGAGGCGGCCAGCCAATCGACGCATTCCGCGCGGCGGGAAACGGAATGATGACGGCGAGCGGGCATGCTGAGGGCTCCCGCATCTTGGCGGTGGCAACGCAGCACCTGTCCAAACGATACGGTGCCGATCTCGCGCTCGACGACGTCACACTATGTGTGCCGGAAGGTGCCGTATACGTCCTGCTGGGGACGAACGGATCAGGAAAGAGTACCGCGCTTAAGGTCCTGCTCAATCTCGAAACTCCCGATTCGGGTTCCGCCACCGTGTTCGGATGGGACAGCAGACGGCGGGGACCCGCCGTGCGCGCCAATGTCGGATACGTGCCAGAGCGACACGACGCCGGCTACGCGTGGATGACGTGCGAGCGGTTGCAGCAGCATGTGGCCACCTATTACCCCTCGTGGGATGAGGCATATGCGCGGCATCTGATGCATGCCTTCGAGCTGCGCGGTACGCGGAAGCTGGGCGGACTCTCGAAGGGCGAAACGCGCCGACTGCAGTTGCTGCTGGCCCTCGCCCATCGACCGCCACTGCTGCTGCTGGACGAACCCACCGACGGGCTCGATCCCCTCGTCCGCAGACGAGCCCTTGAATTGCTCGCCGAACATCTCGCCGACAGTCCCACCACCGTCCTCCTGTCGACCCATCAGATCTATGAAGTAGAGAGTCTCGCTGACCACGTCGGTGTGTTGCGGCGCGGCAGATTGGTCGCGCAGATGTCACGACAGCAGCTGCAGCGAACCGTCCGCCGCTACCGGTTGACAACGCCCGAGGGGTGGAGGCCGCCCCCGCACCTGGTCATGTCAAGCCTGCAGCACTCGCGCACCACTGGCGAA
>CAZMGX010000228.1:0-8249 GCA_964565915.1 uncultured Gemmatimonas sp. | reverse complement strand
GGCCATCGTGAGCGACTCGGCGGCCCTGCACATGTTGGTGGCCGGCTTGCTGGAGGCGGTGCCCGACGTGCATGTGTTGCGGGACCCCACGCGCGGCGGCGTTGCGTCGTCGCTGAACGAAATTGCGCAGGATGCCGGCGTGGGCATCGTGATCGACGAGGAGTCAGTGCCGGTCAACGGGCCTGTGCGCGCCGCCTGCGAGCTGCTCGGTCTCGATCCGTTCTTTGTGGCGAACGAGGGGAAGTTGCTGGCCATCGTGCCGGGGTCGGCGGCCGAGGCCGCGCTGTCGGCACTACGCGGTCACCCGTTGGGGGCGAACGCCGCGATCATCGGGCGCGTGGTCGCCGACCATCCGGGCATGTTGGTGGGGCGGACCGGGATCGGAGCGCGGCGCGTAATCACGATGCAAATTGGGGAGCAGCTGCCGCGCATCTGCTGATTGGTATGCGCTTGGATGTCGCGTTGATCTCCTATCTCCAACAGAGCAGCCGGCCTGCCTCGGTAATACCACAGATCTCCAGCGGGCCGACGCCTCGCGTCAGTGACTTGAACTTGAGGCCCTTGATCAGTGGATAGGGTCGGAGGGCACGCTCCCCGAGTCGACTGGAGATCGAGGTCGGCGCAAAGGCGCCCCAGCAGTACACATCACCTTCCAACGTGATGCCGCACGTGGACGCGCGGTACACGGTGGTGAGGAGCGCGAACTTGAGATTGCCCAGTACGCGCTGCGGCCCCGTCGGTGCCGGTGTCGTCGTGCCGATTCCAAGCTGTCCGGAGCTGTTTGCTCCCCAGCAGTAAGCGTCGTCGGACTGTGAAATCGCGCATACGCCATTGTCGCCGGCAGAGATGCTCTTGAAGGTCAGGCCGCCGATTACCGGCAGTGGTGTCTCGGCCGGAAGCGTCGAGTCATCGATGCCGAGGGTGTTGCGTCGGACGTTCAAGGAACCAGCGCAATGCGCGGCGCCCGAACGATCCAGCAGGCAGGTTGCGAAATTGACCGTGCTCACGGCCGTGGCTCGCAGGCTGCCGCCTACTGGTTGCGGCGTCGAATCCTGCCCGCTGAGGAAACCGCGCCCGAGTTGGTAGGCATCGTTGTGTCCCCAGCAATACACCACGCTGTCCGCGCGGCTTATCCCGCACGTTTGCGCGTGTCCACCATGACTGAAGCCGGAGAACCGCAGCGATGTGCTGACGGCTACGGGACCGGTGTCAGTGACGACCACGCCTGAGCGGGCGAAGAGCCAGTGGGCGTTTGAGCCCCAGCACATGATCCGTCCATCCGTGTTGAGCGCACACGCGGCATGCAGGCTCCCCTCGACGGCCGTGAACGTGAGACCGGCGGCGCCTGGCATCTTTACCATCACGGGAGTCGTATCCTGCGCACTTCCCGAACCTCGGCAGTACACGACACCGGCGGCGATCGCACACAATCTGGAGTCGTTCGCCGAGCCGGTCGTGAAAGCAACGCCGCCATCCGTCCGCTGCAAGACGACACGTACTGTCTTCTTGGCGCTCCGATCCTGCACAGACGCGCGGACTTCAGCCGTCCCGACTCCGACGGCAAGTAACGCACCCGCGGAATCGACAACGACCACGCTGGTGTCGGATGAGGACCACACGAATCGAGCGTTCTGGGAGACCGTCGAGTCCGTAACGGTAGCCGACAGCTGCATGGTCCGACCAAGGAAGATCGAATCGGCCGGTGTGGTGAGTGCCACTCCCCGATTCTCTGGTTCAACGGATTGCGCGGGGCCGTCACTGCAGCCCAATGCCACTATGGCGGCGATGATTGGCAGTGCGCCGAAGCCCGCTCGGTACCTCGAACCCCGAGCGATGGGTCGCCCGAGCAATCTTCGCATTTGATCTCCTGCATCGCGGAAGCCGAACTCAAGCGGAAGTGACGACGTGCCCCCGAGAAGGTACGGCGGGTGCGAGCGATTTTCCACTGTCGGCCCCATCGTACTTGCCATCGCCGGGGTTCACCCCGATCGTCAACAGGTCAACCATCGCATTCCGTATTGTCCGACAGCTCTCGGCCCCGCGTGGACTCCGCACACGGCCGTTCGGCGCGGACTCGACCGCGAGACACTCAATGGCCAGCGAACCGAAAACAAAGAAGACGAAGGCAAGCGTGTCGACGTTCATCGCCGCCATCACCGACGAGCAGCGGCGCGTCGACTGCGAGCGTGTTGTTGCGCTCATGCAGAAAGCCACGGGCGAGGCGCCAACGATGTGGGGCGAGGCGATCGTCGGCTTCGGACTCCATCGGCAGACCTACGCCAACGGGACCACCGGCGACTGGCCCGTGGTGGCCTTTTCACCGCGCAAGAACGACCTGACGCTCTACCTCAAGCCGGAATTCGAAGAACGCGAGGCTCTGCTGGCTAAACTGGGGCGCCACAAGCTCGGCAAGTCCTGCCTGTATCTCAAGCGCCTCTCCGATGTCGACGTCAGCGTCCTGGAAGACCTGATTGTCGCCTCCGTGCGTGGCATGGATTCACAGCGCGTGCGCCGATAGCTCGTGCGCCGTAGCGCGACCGCCAACCGTGAACGGCGGCAGCTAGGTCGTGCGCGCTGACGTTCGCGTGCCGTAGCGCTGCGTCAGAAATCCAACGATCAGCCCGACCATCGAACCGGGAATCAGGATTTCCCAGAAGTACTGCTGGCCGGTAACCGGATCTCTCGAGAGAGCGATCGGCAGGGCAATGAGCGCGCCGATCGTGAGTCCAAAGATCACGCCATACAGCAGGTTGTCGACCTTGCGGGCGAACCAGCCAATGAGCACGCCGGCGACGAGGCCCTTGCCCATGGAGCCCAGCACGATGCCCATGATGCCCGGTGCCGTTTCCGGTGCCGAGATGAGGGCGGTGAGTCCGTCGGCAATACCCAACACGCCGCCGGCGAGCAGTCCCAGCACTGGCTTCTTCATCGGTACTCCTGGTCGACGACGCGACCGGTGAGAGTTGTTTCTGCGCTTCGTGTGATCGTCTATCCTGCGATACCGATGCCTTCTTAGGTGTTCGTTGCGTGGTCCTTTGCGTCATTCAGGCGATTGCACGACGATGGGGGAATCACACGCCCCGCCAGACGAGAATGGTCACGCGCACCACGGCGTACGACAGCAGCAAGAGCACCAACGTCCGGTTGCGTGTATACCAGCGGGCGACCCGCTCGACGACCGTTTCCCGATAGGCTGACACCGGCTCGGCGTCGAGCCATCGACGGACATCATCGGCCAGATGGGTCACCTCCGGATATCGCGCTGCCGCTTCACGCGCGGTGGCGCGGGCGATGATGGCGCTCAGCGCACGCGGCACGGGTGACGTTTCTCCCGCTGACAACAGGAACTGCAGCAGCGCGCCCAAACTGTATACGTCGGACCGCACATCCACGTCTTTCGACGCACCCGCGGCCTGTTCGGGCGCCATGAACCCCGGTGTCCCCACCACGACCCCATCCCGCGTTTCGTCGACGCCGGCCATACGATCGGTTGCGCCCGAAGACGCGACGTCCATCGCATCACGCAACACCTTCGCCACGCCCCAGTCCAACACCACCACATCGCCGAACTCGCCAATCATCACGTTGCCGGGCTTGAGGTCGCGGTGGACGATGCCGCGCGCATGGGCAAACGAGACGGCGTCGCAGACTCGCAGGAACACCCGCAGTCGTTCACCGCGCGTGCGGATGGCCGTCGGATCGGCCAGACTCACCCCGCGCACCAGTCGCATGAGGTAGTACGGACGGCCGTCCGTCAGCGTGCCAGCATCGTGGATGGCGGCGATGCCGGGATGCTCGAGTTGCGCGAGCACTCGCGCTTCGCGTCCGAGACGTTCGGCCAGCGAGGCCGTTTCAGCCTCGAGCGACAACACCTTGAGGGCCACGTCGCGCCCCAACAGCCGATCGTGCACCTGATAGACACGACCCATGCCGCCCTGCCCGATCAACGCCTGCACATCGAAACGCTCGCCAGCGTCGGGGCGGTCGATGGTCTCGCGCAGGTGTCGAATTGCGGCATCACTCAGGTCGCGCGGACTCACGTGACCTCGATGCCCAGCAGCGCACGTGCTTCTGCACGGAACTCGGCGTCGGACACAGTCAACGCACGCAACGTCTGCAGCACCTGCGCACGAAAACGCCGCCGTGCCCAGCTGAGATAGTTCGTGATCTGCGTAACCGGGACCGCAAACAGCGACGACAACGACGCGTACGTCGGCGGAACCTGCTGTTCGGCACCATCGATGTCGTGCGCCACAAAAACCGCGTAGGTCTGCTGGCGACCGGCGGCCTCACACTCGGCGCGCAATCCGTCCAGCGCAGAAGCCAGCACGCTCCGTACCCACTCCCGCTCGAAGAGCGCGTCCAACTGCGCATCGGGCGCGACGATCGTAACGTCGTCGATGTCGAGATGTACGACGCCGCCGCCACGCTTCAGCCGGCCAGCGGCTTCGCTTCGGGTAGTGGCGAACGCCGAGAAGCAGGATCGGAGAAACGTACGGAATCGCCCACGCGACACGTCATACCGGAAGAACCACCCCTTCTCGAACGCCTGCGCCAGAAAGTCGTGCGCAAGATCTTCGGCGTCGGCGCGCTGCAACGACCATTGAAACATCGCGACCGCGACGACCGGCGCACGATAGACACGCGCCGCCAGATCCACGGCACGCTCGCGCACCGCGGGATCGTCGCTGCGCAACGCCTCGACCAGCGAGCGCTGTGTGTCGGGAAAGGTGCTCACGGCAGTGTGCGCCGACGCGCCGCCGAGTGATCAGGCGGCGTCGTAGGCCTGCCGCAGCCAGCCGACGAGTTCGGTGTCCACCTCGGCTGGCGAGGCCAGTCGCACGCGATGCGACACCATCGCATTCCACGATCCCGCGGCTTCGAGGCGTCCCGCGGGCGCGACGCCCTTCAGTTTGAGGCCCACGTCGAACCGCGTCTTCGTCGACGGATGCAACGTCGCGAACTGGGTCTTTCGGCGCAGGCTCAGATATCCCTTCTTCGGTGACTCCTCGATGTCGCCGCCGAATCCTCGAATGTGCTGCATCAATGCATCGAAGATCGGGCGCATGGCCGCCTTGTCACCCGCAAACATCTCGGCCACCAGATCACCACCCTCGGCGATGATCGAGCCGGCATCACTCTTCAGCGTGTAGTGTGCGATCAGGTTGGCGTAGCCGTGCGTGATGCCGTGCTCACTTTTCAGCCACGAAACCAGTTCGCCGTGCTTGGCCTTGCCGCTGGCCTTGGTGAGCTTGAGCCACTGGTCCATGGACTTGCCGGTGGTGGCTGGCAGCGACTCGACCATCTTCGCGGTTTGCTCTTCGGGGGACTGCGCCATCGTGTACTCCGGTGGGGTGGGGAGGGAGGTTCCGTATACCTATACCGGATTTGGGCGGTCGTCCATTATCGGGCCTCTAGATACTTTTCCCGAATGTCTCTGTCGCCTTACCACGCCCGGCGGCTTCTGCTGCTGTCCAACTCCCGCGACGTGGCCGGGCGCTACCTCGTCCATGCGCGCGATGCCCTCGCCGAACATCTGCAAGGCGTGCGGGAGTTGCTGTTTGTGCCGTACGCGGGCGTGACGGTGTCGTGGGATGATTACGCCGCGCGGGTGGCGCTGGCGCTCAAGCCACTCGGGCTGGTGGTGTGCAGCGTGCATGATTCCGACGACCCGGTGGCGGCCGTGCGGTCGGCGGAGGCCATCGCCATCGGGGGCGGAAATACGTTTCACCTGCTGGCCACGTTACAGCGGCTTGGTCTGGTCGACCCGATCCGCCGACGAGCACTGGATGGCATGCCGTATGTGGGTTGGAGCGCTGGCTCGGTGGTGGCCTGCCCTACCCTGCAGACCACGAACGACATGCCGATCGTGCAGCCAACATCGTTCAATGCGCTGGCGCTGGTGGACTTTCAGATCAACGCACATTTCACCGACGCGCACCCTCCCGGCTTTCAGGGCGAGACGCGCCGTGAGCGGCTGGCCGAGTATGTCGCGGCAAACCCGTCGATGCGGGTAATCGGCTTGCCTGAGGGCGACTGGCTGCGGGTTCGCGGGACCGAAGTGCGTCTCCAGGGGGAGCACGAGGCGCTGGTGTTCTCGGACGCGCACGAGCCAAGAGTTGTTGCACCCGGAGACGACTGCGCACGATGGCTTCGGAGCAGCGATGACTGACGGTGAACTGCCCGAAAACGCGATTCATCCCAAATCACGTGCGGCCTGGCGCAAATGGCTTGCGGCGAATCACACGCGAAAAGATGGTGTGTGGCTGGTGACGTACAAGCAGTCCGCTGGTATTCCCGACCTCAGTTACAACGATGGCGTGGAGGAGGCGCTGTGTTTTGGCTGGGTCGACAGCAAACCGCGCGCGCTCGATGCCGATCGTACGATGCTCTGGTACGCGCCACGAAAGTCCGGCTCGGCCTGGGCGAAAACCAACAAGGAGCGGGTCGCGCGTCTGATCGCGAATGGCCTGATGCAGGAAGCTGGCCTCGCGAAGATCAACGCCGCGAAGGCCGACGGTTCGTGGGACACCCTCGACTCCGTCGACCGGCTGGAGATTCCGGCCGAGTTGGAGGCGGCGTTTGGAAGATACGCGGGATCGTCCGAACACTTCGCGAACTTTCCACCCGGCATCAAGCGTGGCATACTCGAGTGGATTGCGACGGCGCGTACCGCTGCAACGCGGGAGAAGCGCGCCGACGAAACGGCGCGGCTGGCCGCGCAGAATCAGCGCGCCAACCAGTGGACGCCGAAGGACAAGCGGTAGCCGTCGACCTGTGGCCGTCGGCGTTAGATTCCCCGATCCCCCGACCTCACCCTTGGAGCGATATGTCGACCGATCGTCGCGAGTTTCTGCAGCGCCTCACGCTGGGCAGTGTTGCCCTCGGTTCTTTTCCGGCCAGCCTTGCTGCCGCCGAGCCTGACGCCGTGGGGCGGACCCGCGCGACGAGTGAATGGCTCGCGTTGCGTGAAGAGTTCGAGCAGCAGCCCGCGGCGCCGGCCTTCGATACGACGTGGACGGCGAAGCTCACGGGCAAGTACAAGACGGTGTTCGACGTGCCGGAAATCAACGGCGGCGGTGGCGTGTGGCGCGCCGGCTTGTGGAGCAATCATTGTCGCGACGTGCTGAAGACCGAGCCGACGGACGTGTCATCGGTGATCGTGCTCCGGCACGCAGGCATCCCGCTCGCCATGAATCACGAGTTCTGGGACTTGTACGACGTGGGCAAGGAGCGGAAGGTGACGCACCCGATGACGGACAAGAAGACGCGTCGCAATCCGGTGTTGATGAACGCCGAGGAGGACAAGATGCCGCCGATGTTGGCGAGCATCGCGCTGGACAAGCAGATCGAACGCGGCGTGGTCGCGCTGGCGTGCAACACCGCGTTCGGCGGCATGGTGTCGATGGTCGCCAAGAAGGACAAGCTGACCATGGGCGACGCGCGGAAGAAGGCGCTCACGATGCTGGTGCCGGGCGTGATCCTGCAGCCGAACGGCATCTTCGGCGTGGCGCTGGCGCAGCATCACGGGTGCACGTTCGTGGCGGCGTCCTGACGGTCGAATTGCCGCACGAAACAGCAGTTTGAACCGCAGGGGGCACAGGGGTCGCAGGGGGTGCGTTTCGACGGGTTGTATTGCCGTTCACTTTTTGAAAGTGAACTGCCCGCGAACGACATCTTTCCGGAACGAGACCCCTGCGAACCCTGTTCGCCCTGCGGTTCAATTCAAAGCGCTCGCCACCGTTTTACGTGATTGTGTGACTCTTCTCCGAACTTGGTTGTTCAATTGGAACGCTGTCTCTGCATCACAATTGGAGGGAAGTCATGACGGCCATGCAATCACGTCCACGGCATCACCTTCTGCGACCGCTCGCCGTCGCGTGCGTCGGCCTGCTTTCACAATGCACAAGTACTCCGACCGAAGGCTTGAGAAACTGCGCACCAGTCGGTAACCGGCCCGCGTTGGCCGTGATCCTTCGCGACGGCAGCACCGGGGTGTACTCGCCGTTCTTTGACGCGAAGGTGGTTGCGTACAACACCAGTCACATTGACTCGGTGCAACAGGATACGATTGGTTCGAAGCTCGCGCTTCGATTATTGCAAGACAAACCAGGGATCTATGGCATTCGGGTAACGGCAGCAGGATACACGACGCGCCGAACCAAAGTCTTCACGGTCAGAGCCTCCGAATGCGGAGGGCAAACGGACACCGTGATCGTAACGCTGAAAAGGCAATAGCTCGGTCAGAC
>CAZMGX010000227.1:0-8297 GCA_964565915.1 uncultured Gemmatimonas sp. | reverse complement strand
GATCGCCGACGAACCCACGACCGCGCTCGACGTCACCATTCAGGCGCAGATCCTCGAGTTGCTGCGCGCGCAGCGCGATCGCACCGGCTTGGCGCTGGTCTTGATCACCCATGACTTGGGGGTGGTGGCGGAAATGGCGTCACGCGTGCTCGTGATGTACGCCGGCCAGATCGTGGAGGAGGCGCCGGTGACCGCATTGTTCGCCGCGGCCGCGCATCCCTACACGGAAGGACTCCTGGCGGCCGTGCCGCGCCTCGATCAGATCGACGGCCGATTGCGCACGATCCCCGGCACGGTACCCGCTCCCACCGACTGGCCCACCGGCTGCCGGTTTCGCGATCGTTGCGCACACGCGTTCGATCGCTGTGCCAGCGAGGAACCACCACTCGCGCAGGTGAGCGCCGCACATCGCGCACGCTGTCACCTGGTGCAGGAGCCGTCACGACGTCGCGCGGAACCGCTCCCATGAGTACCCCGCTGCTGCGCGTGCGCGGCTTGACGAAGCACTTCCCGATCCGCAGCGGCATCCTGCAGCGAACCACGGGCGCCATCAAGGCCGTCGACAATGTCTCGTTCGACATTGCGCCGGGCGAAACGCTCGCGCTGGTTGGTGAATCGGGGTGCGGCAAGACGACCACCGGGCGCGCAGTGCTGCGATTGATCGAACCGACGTCCGGCGACATCAGCTTTGATGGCACGGACGTGCGCGCCCTCGGCGGCGAGCCGCTGCGCAAGCTGCGCCGACGGATGCAGATCGTGTTTCAGGATCCGTACGGATCGCTCAACCCGCGAATGACGGTCGGCGCGGCCATCAAGGAAGGCCTCATCGTCCATGATCTCGCACACGGCGCCGAGGCGGATCGTCGGGTGGCGACGTTGCTGGACGAAGTCGGTCTGCGTGCCGAGTACGCCAATCGCTACCCGCATGAGTTCTCCGGCGGACAGCGCCAGCGCATCGGCATTGCACGCGCGCTCGCGGTGCAAACGTCGTTCATCGTGTGCGACGAGCCGGTGTCGGCCCTCGATGTCAGTGTGCAGGCGCAAGTCGTGAATCTCCTGCGCGACCTGCAGCGTGACCGCGGACTCGCCTACCTGTTCATCGCGCACGATCTCGCCGTGGTGGCGCACATGGCCGACCGCGTCGCGGTCATGTACCTCGGCCATATCGTCGAGCTGGGCTCCCGCACGACGTTGTTCGCATCACCCCGTATGCCGTATACCAAGGCGCTGCTGTCGGCAGTGCCGGTTCCCGACCCCGGTGCCAAGCGGCAGCGCGTGCTGTTGCCGGGCGAACCACCGTCGCCAGCGAATCCGCCCAGCGGTTGCGTGTTTCATCCGCGGTGTCCGCACCCGGCCAAGGATACGGCATGCACGATGACCGTTCCGCCGCTGGAAGAAAAAGCGCCGGGTCATTTCGTGGCGTGCCTCAAGGAACCGATCACCCACCCTTCCACTACACCGTCGTGACCGCCATGTCGACTACCGGAGCCGCCGCGGGTGCGCCCGGCCAGGATCGTGCCTTCCTCGGACATCCACGCGGGCTGGGCCTGCTGTTCGTGACCGAGATGTGGGAGCGATTCTCCTACTACGGCATGCGGGCGCTGCTCGTGCTGTACCTCGTCAACGTGCTGGAGTGGGACACGGCCCGTGCGGCCGGCCTGTATGGCACGTACACGATGCTCGTCTACCTCACGCCGATGCTCGGCGGATACCTGGCCGATCGGTTCATCGGGACCCACAAGGCCCTCGTGATCGGCGGCTCCATCATTGCGGCCGGCCATTTCGTGCTCGCACTGCCGGGCATGCAGGCGTTCTATGCGGGGCTCACCCTCGTCGTCATCGGCACCGGCTTCTTCAAAGCGAATGTCTCGACCATGGTGGGGCAACTGTACCGCGACGGCGATACGCGTCGCGATTCAGGGTTCACGCTGTTCTACATGGGCATCAACACCGGCGGTTTCCTCGGCCCGCTGGTGTGCGGGTACCTTGCGCAGAGCGAGCGGTTCGGCTGGCACTATGGGTTCGCCGCAGCCGGAGTGGGCATGGTCCTCGGGCTCATCGCCTACGTCATGCTGAAGCGCCAGTACCTTGGCGACATCGGCGACAAGCCGACCGGGTCGACGAAGGTGAGTGCCAGCACCGCGGCGGCGCCGATGACGGACACGTCGACGCGTAATGGCGCCATCGGTGCGCTCGTCGGTGGCGGCCTCGCCTGGCTGATTTCGCAGAGCATCTTCGGCGTCATCATCGGCAGCGTGATCGGCGCCGCACTCGCGATCACCCTGCTCGGTACGCAGGGCGAGGAGCGTCAACGCGTCATCGCCCTGTTCATTGTGTCGTTCTTCGTCGTGTTCTTCTGGGCCGCGTTCGAGCAGGCCGGTTCCTCGATGAACCTGTTCGCGGACAAGTACACGAACCTGCAGCTCGGGACCTTCACGATTCCGTCCAGCTGGTTCCAGTCCGTGAACTCGCTGTTCATCATCATCTTCGCCCCGGTGTTTGCGGCGTTGTGGTTGTCCCTCGGCCGACGCAACGCCGAGCCGAGTACCGCGCTCAAGATGGCGATCGGCCTGACGTTGGTCGGCGCCGGCTTTCTGGTGCTGATGGTTGGTGGCGGCCGTGCCGATCTCGGTGTGAAGGTCTCGCCGTTCTGGTTGATCGGCGCCTACCTGTTGCACACGTTCGGCGAGCTGTGCCTCTCGCCCGTCGGCCTGTCGTACGTGACGAAAGTGGCGCCGGTGAAGTTCGCCTCGCTGCTCATGGGCGTCTGGTTCCTCGCCAACGCCGCGGCGAACAAGGTGGCGGGATTTCTCGCCGGCTACACGCCGACTCCGGGCGAGGTCGTGGCGGCCCCCGAGAGCGGACTGGGCGGCTACATCCAGCAGCTGAGCGCCACGAACAAGGGATTCTTCACGATCTTCGTCGTGACGTCGTTCGGCGCGGCGATCGTGCTGTTTGTGTGCGTGCCGCTATTGAAGCGGCTGACCCGATCCGTCAAGGCGTAGGCACCGGTTGAAACCACCATACAAGGATATGCGATATGCGATATCTGATATCTGATATCTGATATCGCCTGTCCTGTATCGCTGTTTCTCACCGCTCATACCTTACGCCTTACGGCCACGTAAAGAGACTGCTTGGCACCGTCCGCTCGCGCGCGGCCACAATGTCGCGAGGCTCCCGCCAGAACACGCGCGTGCGGTCCTCATTGGACACGCGCACCTCGAAGCGTTTGTTCGGGTCGGTGCCGACCGGCATCGCGAGGTCAACACGCCAGAGCCGGCGTGAACGCGGCGGCACCGCGCCGAGCAGTGAAATCCCGACTGCCCCGCGGACCGGCGTCGTCACCGCGTAGGGTACGCTGCGTTCGCTCCACAGCTTTCCCGCTTCAGCGAAACCCGCCAAGCCGATGTCGGCCACGTTGAAGCGCGAGGGAATCACGAGACGCTGCTCCGCACGGACGATCAGCCGCGATCCACCGGCGTCCTGTGAATTGCGGTGTCCAAGCAAGCCGCCAATGCGATCACCAAGCGACAGCTGGAACGGCGTGCGCATGTCGCGACCAGCGCTCCACTCGGCGGACAGCAGCGACAACTGACGGACGGCCGGGCGAAAATACAGCGCCAACCGGCCGCTGACGATGTGATTGTCCCACGTCCGCGAGCCCAGGTCGTTGCGTGCCTCGCCCACGATCTGCGTGCCGATGAAGGTCTTGGGGCCGCCCGCCCCGGCGTAGAATCCGGCCGCCATGAACCGATCGCGATCGCGGGCTGCGCCGACGCCGATCGCTTGTCCGAACGCCCCACCGAACTGCAGACCGACGCGAACGTCCTGCGTGCCGGTCAGTGCGTCGAATCCCTGCACGGGCGTGAAGCGCAGCAGGCGCAGCCCGAAGAGCGCATTCGCCCGCACCACTTGTTGTCGGCGATACGTCACGCCGAGCGGCGTCCCCACATCTTCGACGAACCCGTTGGGCCCGATCACGACACTCGTCGAATCGACGCGCTGCTGCGTTTGCGTGAGCGAGAGTCCGGCAAGCTTGAGTCGACGCACCGATCCGATGCGCGTGATGGCGCCAAGGACGGCGGTCTGTCGGGTCACCTTCACCGACGTGCCGGGTCCGTCCGGTCGCAGGAAACTCGCGTAGTCGCGTTGCCCGTCGATCGAGCCGACGAAGGCGAAGCGCTGCAGGTCGGTGTAGTAGGGACGCACGATCGCCGCGCGCAGGTCCTGGCCGCGAGGCGTTCGGATGCCGAACAACCGCAATTCGTTCCGATCACCCCACAGCTGATAGTCGGTATAGCGGGCGCCCAGCACGTCGTTGTACGCAAAGCCCTCGCGCCACTCGACCGAGGCCAATCGCGCCGTGCCGCCGACGTTGGATTCACCGAGGCGAATCGCCCGGAGCACCGGCGCGGCGCTGATCGCGGGTTCGAGGATGAGGCTGAACTCATCGCGCGTTTCCACCTCGAGCCGCACGCCGCCCGCCTCGTCGTCATAAACGGCAATGCGCGCATCGACGAGGAAGGGCTGACCGCGCAGGATGCGCTCGGATTCCGCACGACGGATCTGGTTGCACGGGTCGCCGGGCTTCATCAGGACAAAGCGCCGGATCTTCTCGTCCTGCGTGTTCTGGTGCATCGCGCGGGCGGCGCGACGAATGAACTCGAACCGCGCCGGCAGCCGCTCCGTATAGGGCGGCTGCGTGATGACCACGATGTCGCTGATCGGCTGGCCCGCACATCCCGTGATGGGGAGTCGCCCGCGACTCGACGTGGGCCGTGTGCGAGTGCTGTCAGTCTGGTTCTGCGCCGGAAGCGTACAGACAGGTGCCGCGGCGGCCAGACCGATGGCCGCCCACCACCCGCGTCTCACTTGCCCATGCGACGCTTGAGATCGGCCAGCCGCGACTCTGCGTCAGCTTCCTTTTCCGCACGCGTGCGGCGCGGCGGCATGGGCGACGGCTCTCCGGCCGCACCGGGCTCACCCGCAAGGAACGCGTCCAACTCGCGCTCGGCCGCCATGTCCGGCGAGGGTCCGCCGGGGGCCACACCCGACATCGCCATTCGCAACTGCGCCGACATCTCCTCGTACTCGCGCTCAGCCAGTGTCAGTTCCTGCTGCTGCACCATCAACTTGGACTCCAGCACCGCCACCCGTTCGGCGTGTTGCGCCGCAAACCGTTCTGCGATCGCGACCGTCTCGAGGTCGTTGATCTGTGCCGCCAGGCCCTGCCGACGACGCACCGTCTCCAACTCCGTGCGCTCCGCGGTCAGCCGCGTTTCCGTGACCCGCGTATTCTCGCGAAGGTCGGCAACCGCCATCTTGGCGTGCACGAGCGCCTCTCGCATCGACGAGGTGACGCGTCGGCGTTCTTCGGGCGCCAGCCGATCCGACAGGCCGCGCAGGGCATCGCGAAATTGATCGAACATGAGGAGAAGTTCGCGGAGAGACCGGTGCGGGGCAACCGACGCGCCCGCCCGGCCGCTCACGCGTCACGGAGAGCCGACTACGAGGCCTGATGCCAACGTCCCTCGTCGCGGACCTGGCGCATCAGCCGTTCCGGCGTGTGCACATTCGGGAAGAGCAGCCGGTCACTGACTTGATTGAGGGCCCGGCGCAGGCGCGGAAAGCGCTCGGCCGCCGCCCCGAACAAAGGCGCCAGTCCATGTTCGCTGGCCAGACGATGGTCGGCCGCCAGGCGGAAGCCGCGGGTGCCCATGGCCTCGAAGTAGCGCATGTCCGGTCCACCGCGACGCCAGTGGCGCTGTTCGATGTGGTCCGGAAACAAGCCGCTCAGCCACAACGCATAGTTGCCAAGGTGCGCCCTGGCGAAGAAACTGCGCGACGCATCACTCCCTTCAACGGCCTCGGCGATGGCGGCGAGGGTCGAATAGGTCGCGTCGTCGTGCTCGGCGACCTGCTGCGCCCGTTGGCGCAGGCCGAACTCCAAAAGCAAGGCGGCGACGTAGTCCGCCATGACCCGTTCGTCCTCGCCGCCGGCGCGTAGCGCGTGACGCACCACAACGTAGCAGAACAGGGGCAGCGAGGCGTGAGCGCCCTGTCGCGCGTCCAGCAGCCCTTCCAGCAGCCGCGGATCGTCGAGCAGCGGATCCAGCCCTTGGTCGGCCACCTTGGCCTCGGCCTCCTCCAGCGCGTGGCGCGAGCCGCGGGAGACCAGCCGGACCACCAGTTGGGCATCCTCCCGACCAAGCCGGGACCTGACGTTCGCGAGAATCATGCGTGCCTCCGTTGATTCATCTCGTACCCAATACCCCGGCGGCGACCCGCCGGAGCCCCCTGTCTGTTATTATCGGTTGCATCACCGTTCGCCAGCGGCGTTCCGTCCGCGGCTTTGTCCTCCGCCCGTTCCTGTGCTCTACCTCGCCATTCCTGCGCACAATGAGGACGCCACCATTGGCGTCCTGTTATGGCGGCTCCGTACGGTGCTCGCCGAGTTTCCGCGCGAATATGAGGTCGTGGTCTACGACGACGCCAGCACGGACGACACGGCGGCCGTGGCCGAGCAATACACCCATGCCATGCCGGTGACGGTACTGCGCGGGGGTACACCGGTCGGCTACGCGGGTGCCGTGAATGCGCTGGCGCGACACATCGCCGGACTGACCCGGTATCCGCGGCGCGACGCGATGCTGTTGCTGCAAGGAGACTTTACCGACCCACCCGGCATCGTTCCGGAATTCGCGCGGCGCTTCGAGGGGGGCGCCGACCTCGTCGTGGGCGAGCGTACCGCCGTGGTCGACGCGCCCGTCCCGGTGCGGCGCCTGTTCACGGCCGCGGGGTGGGCGCTCAGGCCTTTCGTTCGCGTGGAAGGCCTGCGTGACCTGACGGGGTCGATGCGGCTCATTCGAATTTCCGCACTGCGCGATCTGCTACGCACGGTTGGTGACCGCGCGGTCTGTGAAGGCGACTCGTGGACGGCCAACGCCGACCTGCTGCTGCAGTTGGTGCCCCACGCACGACGGATCGAGACGGTGCCCGTCGAACCGACCTACGGCGTGCGAACCCGCGAGACGCGGCGAGTCACGGTGCGCGATGCGCTGGCCGCCCTGCGCTGGGGCTGGCGCGCGCGTGGCCGTCGCCCCGTTCCCAGCTCGGCGGCCCCGGACACCGTCAGTGAAAGCAATACGCGCAGTGCGCGTGGCGCCGGTGCGCCCGTACGTCGGGATGACGTCGAGGTGACCGCCGAACGCCTCCGCGAGCGGTCGAAGGATCGTGATCGCCATCGCGCCGAGACCAGTGCGCCCCCGGCGCGGCGCGAGGCACGGCCTGACCGCCGTGACAGCGTGGCGTCCGACGAGTCGAAATCGGCCCGGCGCGCTGAGCCAACGAATGCGGCCCGCCCTCCGCGCGGGGAACGGACGCCGGAACGCACGGAGCGCACGGAGCGCACGCCGGATAAGGCGGGCCGACGCAGTCGAACCGCAAGCCCGACGGTGGACGCTTCCGCGGTGTTCGACGATCCGTTTGCGGCGCCGGCAAAAGACCGTCCCGCACCATCCGTCAGCTCGGCCACCACGGTTCCGGGCGTGCCCGCGGTCTCCACCGGCGCGCAGCCCGCACCCCCCGTCCCGAGCCCGGCCATCCCCGCGCGAAACGACGATCGACTCACCGTCGATTCGCCGGTCGAGGTGGAGTCAAGCGGCGAGGAGGCGTCAACCGACGCAACGGTCGATGACGCCGGTGGCGCCGTCGACGGCGAGGCGCGCGAGCGTAAGCGGCGCCGCAACCGGCGGTCCCGGCGTCGTCGCTCACGCATCGCCGATGACGGATCACCGCGCGCCGACGCTGCGAGCGACGCGTCCACGGGCGACGCATCCGGCGATGACTCGCCAGATGACTCGGGTGATGACGCACGCGATGACGCACGCGATGACGCACGCGATGACGCACGCGATGACGCACGCGATGACGCACACGATGACGCACGCGATCATTTGCGCGCCGATGCGCGGATGATCGACGACGCCGAAACAGTCGACGATCGGGCGCCGCGAACACCACGCGAGGCTCGGTCGCGAAGCCGCCGGCGCCGGCGACGCGGCGGCGAGCGTCGCACGGATGCGTCACTCTCGGCGTCAGAACGCGATGGTGGCGATGAGCACACCGATGGATCACCGTCCGATCGTGACGACACCTCCCGGAATCGGCATCGTGAACCGCACGAGGACGGCGAAGGTCAGCGCGAAGGTCAGCGCGAAGGTCGACGCGAAGGTGAGGGCGACGCTGATTTCGACGCTGATGGCGAAGGTGAGGGCGAGCGCGACGACGACGGA
>CAZMGX010000226.1:0-8311 GCA_964565915.1 uncultured Gemmatimonas sp. | reverse complement strand
GTCGCACACCGTGACGCCTGCAGTCTGGCGAGGCAGATGACCGACACACTGCTTGAATACTATCGACGGCGAGCGGCAGAGTACGAGGGGGTCTATGACAATCCGGAACGACAGGCGGATCTGCACAGGCTCCGCGCCATCGTCCCGGCTCGCATCGGAGATGCCCTCCGATTTGACGTCGGTCAGCGGAATCTGCGATGCGGGGCTCGTCGCGTTCTGGTGGTCGCACGTTAGCCATGCACGACAGGTGCGGTAGCCGGGCTTCATCGGTCAGGGCGACATCCGGCTGGGTGGTAGGGCGGCGTGGCCCACTCGTGCCCGGGAGATGGGCGAGCGCTGCTTGCTGCGGCCGAGGCAGGACGCTAAGGTAAATTGTCATCCGCATCGGGATGGCGACCTTCTATCTTGAGGCCGCGCCGCAGAAAGAGCGCTCGTACGCGGACCGGCTTTACCTGACAGTCGGAGGGGTGAATGCTGGAGATTCGTGTGTCCGATCCCATCCTTCGCGAACAGCTTCGGCTCAATCCGGTGCGCTTCGGCGTCCAACTTTTCTTCATGATGGTTGGCGCCCTCGCGCTGCTGACGGCGGTGGTCGACGCCCTCTTCGGCGATGCCCCCGCGGCGATGGTGTTTCGGCTCGCTATTCCTTCGCTCGTAACCTCGGTGCTCATGACCGGGCTGCTGTGCCGCGGGGCGAGGAAGCGCCCATCGTCGCCGGGTGCCGCTTAACGAAGATGGCCGCGACCGGGTGAGGGTGCCGGTAACAACCGCCCTCGTTGGTACCGTGTCGAACCCGGTCTCAACTCGGAGGATGGACGGAGCCATGAGGTAGCTTTGGGCAGAAACTTGACGACACCCTATGTACTCTCCGCGGTGGTCGCAGCGCTCATGGCAGCGCAGGCGCTACTCGGTCGATTACTTGAGGGGCAGTATCGCGACGTCGCGTGGATACGGGTCACATGGTTCGGGAATGACCTGGTCACTCTTTTTCTGGCGGTGCCGTTGCTCGTCACGGCGCTTGTGCTCGTTCGTCGCGGCTCTGCGCGGGCCCTGGTCCTCTGGCTCGGGCTCCTCGGCTACGGCGCGTACAACTATGCGTACTACATGCTCGGCGCAGCGATCAACACCTTCTTCCCCTTGTATGTAGTTCTACTGGTTCTATCGGTCGTAACGCTGATTCTCCTGGTGTCACGAATCGACGCCGCACACGATGTGGCGCTTGGGGCGCAGACGCCGGTTCGGGCCATTGGTGCCTATTTCGTATTCGTAGCCGCCGGCCTGTCAGTTGTCTGGTTCGGGATGTGGGCGGCCTATGTGTTCGGTGGACGTCCAACGCCAGTCGAGCCCGAAGCGTTCAAGCTTGTGGCCGCGCTGGATACGTCGATCATGGTGTCGGTCATGGCCTTCGGCGGCGTCCTCTTGTGGCGCCGCCACGCTTGGGGCGGCGTTGTGGCTGGCATCGCCGGTATCCAAGGCTCGCTGTATCTGATCGTCTTGTCCGTCAGCGCCTCCGTCGCGATCAACCGTGGCCTCGCGGCGGCGCCGGGAGAGCTGCCGGTCTGGGGCGTACTGGCCGTCGCGAACATCGCCGCCACTGCGGCGTTGCTTAAAGGCCTCAAGGTCTCCGGACCGCATGAGCGACGTGGGCCGACCTTGCAGCAAACCTGACGTGGCATGCAGCCAACTCTTGCGACCACGCGTCTTTCGCTCCGTCCAGCACGCCTCGCCGACGTCGATGTCCTCTGGGCGTTGTGGACGACACCGGCGGTGCGAGAGTTCCTGTGGGATGATCGGGAAATCTCGCGCGATGAGGCAAAGGCGACGCTTGCCGAGTGCGTTGCGTTGAGTGCACAGGGGCTCGGCCTCTGGATGCTGAGCGAGCGTCGTCCACAGCCGCTCGGCACCGGTTCGTTCCTCGGATGCGCGGGTCTGCTGCCCGCCACTACGGCGGCCGAGTATGACGCGCGCCTCACCGGTCTCGTCGAGCCGCTGGTCGGGGTTCACGGTGCTTGGTGAGGTCGCCGGCCCTCGGTATCCGCTGCGCACGTATCTCTGGCAAGCCACCGTCGCCGACGAGTCCGCGCGCGGGTTTAGCGAAGAACGCACACGTCAGACAGTGCAGACACCCTCGACTCACGCCCATGTATCAGGGACCGCCCATCGATGACCGAGAGATCTTTGCCCGGCTTCCGACCGAGTACGCCGAGCTCCTGACGCGCGTAAACGGGTACGTTGCGTTTAGCGGTGGGCTGCACGTCAGGGGAGCGTGCCTCAGCCCGGACTGGCACTCGCTACGGGTGGCGTGGTTCGGTGAGCGCGCGGTGCACACGCTCTTTCCGGCCGTCGCTGCAGCAGACATTCCCTTCGGTGAGGATGCACTCGGCAATCAGTTCATCCTACGCAGCGGAATTGTGTTTCGGCTGGATGCGGAGATTGGCGAGCTCGCGTCGCTCGAGGTGGACCTGGCAGGCTTTGATGCAGCTGTCCGTGCGGATCCCATTGAGTATCTCGGCCTTCAACCACTGCAACGGTTCCGTGCTGAGGGCGGAGTACTGCGGCCCGGCGAGGTGCTGAACGTGTATCCGCCTTTCGTGTTCAGCGAGTCTGCATCGGGTGTGTCGCTGCGCGCGATCCCGGCGCTCGAGCAGCTGGCGTTCTTGTCCGCGTTGGCCGCACAGATTCGCCAGCTTCCTGACGGCGCGTCGACTACAATACCCCCGCCACCTCCGAGCGCTCTTGGCTAACGTCCGCTGAAGCAGACGACGGTAGCATGCGGGCTCAAATGTCGGGCGAGTCTTCAATCGCTTTTTCACCTTCCAGCGGCCCAATCGCGTTGCGCTCCGCGTCGTTGCGATCTGAAGTGACGCCGAAGAGTTTCGATTGCGAAACGGCGCCAGGTTGATGGCGATACGTTGCGTCGTTCGCGTGTCGTCCCACCGAAACTCCCGCTCCCGCACCTTCGTACACCCCTGAGCCCGCCCTCCCGACTTTCCCCCACCTAGTCCCCACGCGATGCATCTCGCGATCCGCGGCGTCTCCAAGACGTATCCCAATGGCGTCCGCGCTCTGCGCGATATCACGCTGGACATTCCCACGGGGATGTACGGTCTGCTCGGGCCCAACGGCGCGGGGAAGTCCACCCTCATGCGCACGCTCGCCACGCTGCAGGAGCCCGATGCGGGCACCATCATGCTCGGCGATCTCGACGTGTTGCGAGACAAGGACCGTGTGCGCCGCACCCTCGGCTACCTGCCGCAGGAGTTCGGCGTGTATCCGTCGGTGAGCGCCGAACGGCTGCTCGATCACTTCGCCATCCTCGAAGGCTTCACCGACCGCGCCACCCGCACGCCGGTCGTGGAGTCGTTGCTCCGGCAGACCAACCTCTGGGACGTGCGACGCGAACGACTCGGCGGCTATTCCGGCGGCATGCGGCAACGCTTCGGCATCGCGGTCGCACTGCTTGGCGACCCGAAGCTGATCATCGTCGACGAACCGACGGCCGGACTCGACCCGGCGGAGCGGGTGCGCTTCCTCAACCTGCTCAGCGACATCGGCGAGAACAGTGTCGTCATACTTTCCACACACATCGTGGAGGATGTCTCAGAGCTCTGCCGACGCATGGCCATCATCGACAAAGGTGAAATCCTGCTCGAAGCCGAGCCGCTTGGCGCCATCGACGCCCTGCGTGGACAGGTCTGGCGACGAGTGGTCACCAAGCACGAGCTCCCCGAGATCGAACGCACCTTCCAGGTGATCTGCACCAAGCTGCAGGCCGGTCGCACCTTGGTGCACGTGCATGCGGCGCAGCGCCCCGGCCCGGAGTTCCAGCCGGTGGAGCCTGACCTCGAGGACGTGTACTTCAGCGTCATGGCGGGTCACTCCGGCGCCCGCGCCCTGCTGCGCACCGCCGGGACAACGACGTGACCAACACCGGCTCGTTTCGCGAGGTGTTCCGCTTCGAGGTCGAGTATCGGCTGCGTCAGCCGTCCACCTGGGTGTATGCCGCGATCCTGCTTGGCGTCCCGTTCCTGATGATGCACCTCATCAACGGCAGCAGCCAGCAGATGAACGCGCCGGAGCCGGTGATGAACATCTCGGCGGTTCTCGGTGGCATCGGCATGCTGGTGAGCGCCGGTATGTTCGGCGATGCCGCCGCGCGCGATGTGTCGTCACGCATGCACGCGCTCTTCTACACGTCACCGCTGGGCGAGGCGCACTACGTACTCGGGCGTTTCCTCGGCGCGGCAACGGTGAACGCCCTGCTGTTGCTCGGGGTCCCCATCGGCCTGCTCGTCGCGTCAGTGATGCCATATATGGACGCGGGAATGTTCGGGCCCGTACAGCCCGCGGCGTACGTGCAGGCGTACCTGTTGATGCTGCTCCCCAACCTCGTCCTCATCGGCGCGTGCATGTTTGCGGCGGCCGTGCTCGCGCGGCATTCGCTGGCCACGTATGCCGGTGGCATTGCGTTGTGGGCGCTGAGTCTCGTTGCCGGCGACTTTACCGACGGCGTCACCAATCGCACCCTCGCGGCGCTGGCCGACCCCTTCGGCGGCACCGCCATCGCCACTGTCACGCGCTACTGGACACCCGCAGAACGCAACGCCCGACAGATCGGTTGGCCGGAGATCATGCTGTGGAACCGGGCCATCTGGCTCTCCGTGGCGACGCTGGTGATGCTCTTCGCGGCATGGCGATTCCGGTTCGTGCATCCGGTGCGCGTACCGCGCCGACGCGGGTTTCGACGCTGGTGGCAACGATGGTCGCGGCGCGGCACGATGGACGACACGACCAACAACTCGATCAACGACGCGGTCAACGACGCGGTCAACGACACAGCGTCCGAGCGCCTCTCCCCCCTTGCCGGCGCGACGCAGCAGGTCGCGACTGACGCACGCTCCTTCTCGCCCACGGCACGCGTGCGGCAGACAATGGCGGTCGCCTCGCGGGCGTGGCGCGACATCGCGGCCACGAAAGCGTTCCTGACAATGCTCGTCGGCGCGTTGCTGCTGGTCTTCGCGGTGGGCTGGGACGTGGGCACCGAGCGATTCGGCACCTCCACCTGGCCGGTCGCGCAGCTCATCGCCGGTACCGTGCTGAGCACCGTGATCGCTCCCGTGATGACGGTGCTCATCGCCATCATGGCCGGAGAACTCGTCTGGCGTGAGCGTGATGTAGGGTTGGGCGACATCGTTGATGCGGCTCCGGTGTCCGACGGCGTCACCTTCGTCGGGCGGTTCCTCGCCCTGGTGGGCATGCTGGTGGTGCTGCAAGTGGTGCTCGCCGGCGCCGGCATGCTCCTGCAAACGGTGCGCGACTACCACCGCCATGAGCCGCTGGTGTTTCTCGAGCTGCTCTTCGGCGTCAAGCTCGTGGACTATCTGCTCTTCGCCGCACTGGCCCTGACCGTGCATGTGCTGGTGAACAACAAGTACGTCGGCCACCTCGTCGTCGTGCTCTGCTACGCCTTCACGATCTCGGCGGGCTCGCTCGGCATCCGTCACCGCCTGCTGGTGTACGGGGCCGATCCAGGCTGGGTCTGGTCGGACTTCAATGGCCTTGCGCCATTCGTGCAGGGGCTCGTCTGGCTCAAGCTATACTGGGCATCGTGGGCACTGCTGCTGGCAGTGCTGGCGAGCCTGTTCTGGACACGCGGCCGCAGCCTCGCGTTTGGCACCCGGGTGACACTCGCGCGGCAGCGACTGCGGGGTGGACTGCAGCGCACCGCCGTGATGGCAGTGGCGCTGATCTTCTTGCTCGGCGGGTTCGTCTTCTACAACACGAACGTGCTCAACGCGTATACCACGCCCGCGGCCGGCGCCGCACGTTCGGCGTACTTCGAGCGCAGCTACAAGCGCTACGAGAAGGCGTCGCAGCCGCGTCTCGTGGCGGCCCGGATGCGCGTGGAGCTCTATCCCGCCAGCAGGGCGGCCGAACTTCGCGGCACCTTCCACTTCGTGAACCGCACAGCACGACCCATCGACTCGCTCCACGTGATGGTCAACACCGGGGTCGAGACTCGCGTCGTTTCCTTCGATCGCCCAGCGCGCGCGGCGCTCGACGACAGCACCGTTGGCTACCGCATCTACCTGCTCGAGCGTCCGATCGCACCGGGCGACTCACTCGTCATGACGTTCGACGTGGGCGTTCACCCCCGCGGCTTTCGCAACAGCGGCGCCCCCACCGACGTGTCGGCCAATGGTACCTACATCGATCGGTCGTGGCTCCCACTGTTCGGCTACCAGCCCGGACGCGAAGTGACCGACGAGAAGGTGCGCCGGGAACAAGGACTTCCGCCCCGCGAGGCGCCGCCTACCGCCGGCGACGTGGAAGCCCGCGCCGCCGAGGGCAACGATGTGGAGCTCGTCACGGCGGACGTCATCATCGGCACCGATTCGGCGCAGACCGCCATCGCGCCCGGCACGCTGATGCGCGAGTGGCGCGAGCATGGACGGCACTATTTCCAGTACCGCAGCGACCAGCCGGTCCGCTTCGGCGGCACCGTCCTGTCCGCGAAGTACGCGGTGCGCGAGACGACATGGCAGGACATTCCGCTGCAGGTTTTCCATCATCCCACGCACGACGTGAACGTTGACCGGATGCTTCGCAGCATGCGGGCATCACTGGCCTACTACACGGCGAACTTCGGTCCATACCAGTTTCGCCAGCTCCGCGTCGTGGAGTTTCCGCAGTATGCGAACTTCGCCCGCGCGCATCCAGGCACCATCGCCTTCTCGGAGGGCAGCGCCTTCCTCACACGCATCGATTCGGGTGAGGTCGACCGCACCTTCTTCGTCGTGGCGCATGAGACAGCCCACCAGTGGTGGGGCGGGCAGGTCATTCCATTCGGGGGACCGGGCGCCCCGATGGTGTCGGAGACGCTCGCGCAGTACAGCTCCATGATGGTCCTCGAGGCCGAGTACGGCCCCGCGATGGCCCGTCGTTTCTACGACTACAACATGGACGAGTACCTGCGCGGGCGGCGCGTCTTCACCAACCGTGAGGTGCCACTGCTGGATGTGCTGCGGCAGAACTACGTCTACTACTACAAGGGCGCCGTGGCGATGTACACGCTGCGGGAGCGACTGGGCGCGGCGGCCGTCAATGGGGCGTTGCGCCGCTTCCTGGAGGCGTATGCCGGCCCCGATGCACCGGCGGCCACGTCACGGGCGCTGTATGCCGAGCTCAAGGTCGCGACTCCCGATTCGCTGCATCCTCTGCTGTCGGACCTGTTCGAGCACATCACGCTCTGGAACGTGCGCACCGACTCGGTGAGCACGACGCCTGGCGGTGCAGGCGGCTGGCGCGTGACGATGTACGTGAATGCAGCGAAGGCCCGTGCGGACAGTATCGGCCGGCAGACACCGATCCCCATGGACGAACCGGTGGAGATCGGGGTGTTCTCCGACGATAGCGTGGGTGCCGACGGGCTGGGCAAGCAGCTCTATCTGCAACAGCACCGCATCCGCAGTGGCCAGCAGACCATCACCGTGACCGTGCCGACACGGCCGGCCCGGGCGGGGATCGATCCCTATCGCAAGTTCATCGAGCGCTCTCGCGACGACAACGTGAAGTCGCTGGTGAAGAGCTCGCAGGAGGGGGAGGGCGGCCTCTGACGATGAACGCGGCTCGCGGACATCGCGCCGGCCCTCAAATCACCTGTACGTCGATGGCCGCGCCCGCCGCACGCGCCAAGCGCGCATCACGCGTCATGAGACGCCCGCCGAGCCCCTCGGCCAAGGCGACGTACGTGGCGTCGTAGGCTGAAAGGTTGGCCCGGTGCTGCCACACGCGCCGCCGCAATGCGCCATGCCCATGCCGACGCACCGGCAGCATCTCCAGCACCGCCATCGCCTCCTCGGCGCGCGCCGCGGACATGCCGCCTCCGGCCGTCGTGCGCTGCAAGACATGCAACACTTCAACGTCCATCAGCTCGGGAGCGTGTAGATCGGCGCCGAGCTGGGCCAAGCGGGCCATCGCCTGCTTGCCCGCCGCGGACGCCAGCAGCATCTCGACAACCACCGACGCGTCGAGCACGATCACGCTGCCGGTGGTCGCCGCCGGCCGCACGCGCGACACGGCAATCACCGGGCGTCGCGCGCCTCGCGAAGGATGTCGACCACCGGCTCGGTTGGCTCGACCGGCTCGAGTGCGCTCAGCCGGGCGGCTAACTCCGCCAGGGTTGGACGAGCGGCCATCAGCTCCAGCTCCTGCTTGATGTAATCGGACAACGTCATGTCGGCCTCCGCCGCACGAATCTTGAGCCTGCGATGCAGGACGTCCGGCACGTGCCGGATCTGGATCATCTTCG
>CAZMGX010000225.1:0-8346 GCA_964565915.1 uncultured Gemmatimonas sp. | reverse complement strand
GCTGCACGTACCGTCGATGCGCTGGCGTTTGCAGATGTTCTCGACCTTGACGATGGCCGCGCCGATGACATCCTCGGGAACGTGTCGTTTGATCTGATCGAGTTCGAACCGCCGGTCGCATCAACTCGCCCCGCACCAGAGCTCGCAACGCCGGTGGATGCGCCGGTCCTCGATGTGCTGGGCTTCACGGTGGAGTACGGCACACCAACAGAGCTGGACTACACGTCGCCCTCCGATGCGATCATCGCGCCGCCGCCGTCACGACGCATTGCAACACCGGCCGATGGGACCGACGCCCGTCTGGCCGACACCGAGAGTCCCGTCGCGAACGCCGGTGCAACCGGTCCGGCCGCGCCGTCACACGAATTGTCGCGCGGTGTGACCAACCCGCACGCACCCAGCTCGCCGGCCGACGGCGGTGCAACCGCGGCGGCACCGTACCTGACACTCCATCAGTCCGGCGACGATCATCGTGACCGTCGGGGAAAACTCCGGGCGGGACGTGCGTCGGCACCGCAAAGCTCAGGCGGCGTGCTGATCGCGGGTGCCGTCACGGCGAGCGTCGCTGCCGCCCTCGCCTGGCTCGTTTTCGCCGGCGGCTGAGCGTCCGCTCCCACACACCGTCGCGGCCGATGCAATGCGTCGGCCGCTCGTGTTTGGAGGACTGCGTCAGTTCTTGTGTCGGAACGTGATCCGACCGCGCGTCAAATCGTACGGCGAAACCTCGACGGTGACCCGATCACCGGCCAGCACGCGGATGCGATTGCGTCGCATATTTCCGGCGAGTGTCGTGAGCACTTCGTGTCCGCTGGGCACCGTCACGCGGAACGTCGCGTTCGGCAGCAGCTCGGAAACCGTCCCTTCCAACTCGATCGAGTCCTGTTTCCCCATGAATGCGATTCTCGCGCTTTCACCGGTTCAACGGCCGCGCCCGTCGCGTCCGCAACAGCAGCAGAATGTATAACTCTGAGGCACTGGTCGGCCAGACGGTCCTCGTCGTGGGCCCCGGCTGGTTGGGCGGCGCGGTGGCCGACGCGCTGATGGCCGAAGGCGCCCGGGTTTGGACCCTGCAGCGCTCAGTCCCGACAGCCACCTCGGGCCAGGGCAGCCCGGCGATCACGTCGCTCCAAGGAGATATCCGACTACCCCTTGAGCAGGCTCCGTGGGGCGCCGCGTTACCGGCCTCGATCGATCACGTGGTCGTCTGCATTGCCCCATCCCGTCGTGCCGGTGACGGCTACCAGACTACGTACCCGGCCGCCGTCGCCGGCAGCCTGGCGTTGGCCGAGGCGCGTCGCAGCCGCTCAATCACGTACACGTCCAGCACCGGCGTGTACGGCCGTGCTGACGGCGCATGGTCGCGTGAGACCGATCCGATCGTCGCCCGCGACGATCGTCAGGACGCGTTGTTGCAGGCAGAGCAGATGCTGTGCCGAGGCGTGTCCGCCGGGCTCGGCCGAACCGTGCTCCGTGTGGCCGGGCTGTACGGCCCCGGTCGTGATCCGGCTCTTCGCTTCACGGGGACGGTGCCGACCGCGGTCAGCGATGTCTGGTGCAATTTCTCCTGGCGCGACGACGTCGTCGCGGCGATCTCGCACCTCATCCGCAGCCCAATGCCCGGAACGGCTCGCGTGTTCAACTGTGCGGACGGTGTTCCGCTGCGCGCGTCGACCATCGCCCGCGCGCTTGGTGCCCAACCTTCCGCAAATGGTTCCACCGGAGAAATCGCCGCGACGCCGGGTCGGTCGAACCAGCGCATCGCGGTCGACGCCCTGCGGGCTGAAGGTTGGGCGCCTCGCATGTCGACGGTGCTGGATGGATTGGAGGCACTCGGACACGTGGTGGACCGATCGGTGCGGATGACGTCATGAGCGACCCGACGCCCCCCGTCTCCAATCACGCCGCGGCTGGCCCGCCGAGTCGCGACCCGTATGGTCCTCAAACGGCCGCCATTCGTCGATTTCTCGTACAGTTCGCCGGATTGGGCGTTGAGGCACGCGCCGAGGTGATGACGAGGCATCACGCCATTGTCGACAGTCGCGAGTACGTGGCAGCCGAGTCGCTCGTCGGTGAGACGATTGCGCGCGCCGGACGCACCGACGCACGCGATGCGCTGGCCGGCCCGCTGTTGCAGCTTGTGCGGACCGCGCAGACGGCCGCCCCCGAGGACGATGTGCTGTCGATGCTGGATCCCATTGCCGAGCCGACGCTCGCGGCGCTGCTGGCGCTGCTGGTGGCCGACCTCGTGCCGCCGGCCACCCTGACCGAGTTGTATCGGCCGTTCGGCTCGGTGATTCCGCTGGCCGATGGGGACCATCGACCGTGAGACGATCTCAGGACAACGTGTCGGCCCGCGGCTCCGCGACGAGTGAGAAGCGCGGGATATAGGCCTGGAACGACGATCCGTCGTCGCGCACGAAGCGATACGTGCCTTCCATCCACCCCTGCGTCGACTTGAGCACGCAGAACGAGCGGTACTCATGCACGTGACCGGGCAGCAGATGCGGCTGTTCGCCGACGACCCCCTCCCCTTCCACCACCGTGTCGCCCGCGAAGTCGTCGTGGATGAGCCAGCGACGCGTGCGCAGCTGCGCTGCCTGATCCCCGATGTTTTCGATGCGGATATGATAGGCGAACACGAACTGGCCAAGCATCGGGTTCGAGCGCTCCTGCAGATACGACGGGCGCACGGTGATCCGGATACCGGCTGTGATGCGATAGTAGAACGGCACGCGCTCAGCGGCCATCGTGACGACCTCGCGTTGAAGCAGTGGAAGCAGGTGATGCCGCGGGCGGGGTGGGCGAATCACTCAGGGACAAGGAGATCGGCGGGCTTTCGACCCCGACACGATTGATGGCACGCACAGTCACGTGATTGGCGCCGTCCCCTGCGGGTATGGGCACCACCGACGTCTCGCCGGGCAATACGGCACTTTGCCAGCCGCGATCCGTGCGCCACTGCACGAGCCACTGCCACGGTGCGGCCTTGCCATAGGTTCCCAGCAGTACCGATCGTACGCCGCGCTGATCAGTCAGCAGGACACTCGGTACCGGTGGGGGTGGGGCACTCAACCACGGCGTCGCCGGTACGACGGCGAGATCGGCATACGGCCCGCGCATGAGGGAATCGTTCATGCTCGCCTGGTTGATCAGGAACGACTTCATGCTGAAGTGGACGTTGCCGGTCGCCCCCGGCTGCTCGCGTGTGACACGGATCTGCTCAACCAGTTCGGCCACCGGGAAGGCGCTCGCCCCCGACGCGCCGGCGCGCGAGGTGTAGTTGCCGGGCCAGAGGTGCTTGCCCTGCGCGTTCTCTTCAGCCCACCACTGCAGCAACACCGGGTAGGCCTGCGCCGTCTTTGTGGTCGGCCAGTACAGCTGCGGCGTGAAGTAGTCGAGCCAGCCCTCACGCAACCACTTGCGCGCGTCAGCATAGAGCTGCGTGTACGCATCGAACCCGCGAACCTGCGCGGGATAGCCCGGCCGCCAGATGCCGAATGGGCTGACGCCGAAGCGCACCCACGGCTTCACCTTGTGGATGCCGTCGTGCAACGCCTCCACGAGCAGGTCGACGTTCTGTCGACGCCAGTCGCCACGACTGAGCTTGCCTCCACCTTTCACGTAGCGGCGCCAACTCACGTCGTCCGGGAAGGCGATCGGTCGCCCGCGGCGCGTGGTCTCGGGATACGGATAGAAGTAATCATCGATGTGCACACCATCGATGTCGTAGCGCTTCACGACGTCCAGCACGACGCGGATCGTGCGTTCACGCACGAGGCGTTCGCCCGGATCCATCCAGAGGTACCCACCGTACTTCTTGACCAGCGACGGATTCGTCGAGGCGATGTGCGTTCGCGACAACGGGCTCTTGGCGTCGGTGTGCCGCGCACGATACGGGTTGAACCACGCGTGCAGCTCAAGGTTGCGCGCGTGCGCCTCGCGAACGGCAAATGCCAGTGGATCCCAGAATGGCTCGGGTGCGCGTCCCTGCGCGCCCGTGAGATACTCCGACCACGGTTCGATCGACGACTGATACAGGGCGTCGGCCGCCGGCCTGACCTGAAAGATCACGGCGTTCAACTTGAGTGCCGCAGCCCGATCGAGCAGCGACACCAGCTCCGCCTGTTGTTCCGCGGTCGTGAGCGTACGCTTGGAGGGCCAGTCGATGTTGGCCACCGACGCCACCCACACCCCGCGGAATTCTCGCGCGACCTCGGGCGCTTCCAGACTGACGGCCGGCCGTGTCGGGACGCGCGGCTCGGTGGCCCTGCCGGCGCCGCGCGTTGCCGGCGGGCGCGCCGGGGCCGCTGGCCGCGACGAGGTGCCGTCGACGACCTTCGCCGAGTCGACTGGTGGCGTTGCCGATGGCGGATCGACCACCACAACGGGCCGACAACTGGTGAGGCTGACCGCCAACACCAGTGCGACGCGCGCCATCCACATCAGCGGAAGACTCGACGGGCGCGGCATCATCACCGCTCGGCGCCCACGCCGGCCATTGACTCCTGCTCGGCGACCATGGCGCGCATGACCTGGCCTGCGCGCGCGGCCGCCTCCGCAATGCGCGCGGGCGACTGGATGAACGAAATGCGGAAGAAGCCTTCACCCCCTTCGCCGAAGCCCGAGCCAGGCAGCACGATCACCCCTTCCTGTTCACGCAGCCGATCCGCGAAGTCCGCACTGCGGATCCCCTCGGGTAGCGGCATCCAGAGATACATCGTGGCGCGAGGCGTGTCGGCGGTGAACCCGTGCGCACGAAACGCTGTCACTGCTGCATCGCGACGCTCCCGGAACGTCGCGAGATTCTGCGGCACGAACTCGGCCCAACTTTCGATGGCCGCGACGCCAGCGGCCTGAATACCCATGTACTGGCCCGTGTCGGTGAACGCCTTGACCTTGGCGAGCGCCGTCGCGATCTCGGGCTTCGCGACCGCCCAGCCACATCGCCACCCCGTCATGTTGTACGTCTTGGACAGCGAGTGGAATTCGATCGCGACGTCACGCGCCCCATCAATCTCGAAGATGCTGGGCGGCACGTAACCGTCGAAGCCCATCTCCGAGTACGCGTTGTCGTACACCAGCAGGATGTCGCGCTCTCGGCAGGTGGCCACGACCCGTTCGAGATAGTCGCGCGGCGCGATCGCCGCGGTCGGGTTGTTGGGATAGTTGAGGTAGAGGACCCGCGTGCGTGACATGACATCACGCGGGATCTCATCCAGTTCCACGAGGAAGTTCGTGCGTGGACGGAGCGCATACACGTACGGCTCGGCGTCGCTGAGCAGCGTGCCGCCCAGATACGCCTGATACGCCGGCTCGGGAATGATGCCCACGTCGCCGGGGCCCACAAAGGCAAAGGCCACGTGCGCCAGTCCCTCCTTGCTGCCCAGCAGCGGTACGACCTCTGTCATGGGATCGAACCGCTGGCCGAAGCGCCGCTCCATCCACCCCGCGATCGCCTCCCGATACGGCACATGGCCGAGCCCGAACCCGTACCGCTGCAGCGCGGGCTGCTCGGCCGCGTGCTGCAGGGCGGAGACCGCTGCCGCGGGTGGCGCCAAGTCGGCATCACCGGCGCCGAGGTCGATCACGTCGACACCCGCGGCAAGCAGCGCTTTCTTGCGTGCCGGAATATGCGCGAGCGGATAAGCGGGAAACGCGGCGAACCGGGCAGACAATCGCGGCATGTGCAGCTCAGGACGTCGGAGGATTGAACTGCGCGTGCTGCGCGTCGAGCCAACTCTTGTGGTACGCCGGATCCTCAATACGAGTCGCCGCCTTCGCGACTCGCAGCGGCTTGAAGCTGTCCATCATCACCGCGAGTTCGTTGGTGTACTTCGCGCCGATCGATGCTTCCGCGCGTCCCGGATGCGGGCCGTGTGGCAGGCCATCCGGATGGTGCGTGATGGAGCCGTACTCGATGCCTTTACGACTCATGAACTCGCTGGAGGCGTAGAAGAGCACTTCGTCCGAATCGACGTTGCTGTGGTTGTACGGCGCCGGCACCGCCTCCGGGTCGAAGTCGTACGGCCGCGGGCAGAACGAGCAGATCACGAAGCCATCGCCCTGAAAGGTCTGATGCACCGGCGGTGGCTGGTGGATGCGTCCGACGATCGGCTCGAAATCATGAATGCTGAACGCCCACGGATAGAAGTACCCGTCCCACCCGACGACGTCGAACGGATGGTGATCGAGAATGAGCTCGTTGATCGCGTCGTACTGCTTCACCAGCACGGGAAACTCTCCGCGCTCGTCGTGCGCGTGCAGTGTCTGCGGTCGCCGGATGTCCCGCTCGGAATACGGCGCCCCTTCCAGCAACTGGCCCACGTTGTTCCGATAGCGCGACGGGAACCGGACGTGTCCCCGGCTCTCCATCACCAGGAACTTGGTCCGCCCCGCCGCCGGATCCAGTCGCCACCGATGCGTGATGTTGCGATGGATGACGACATAGTCCCCCGCCCGGTAGGGCAGCTCACCAAAGACCGATTCGAGCACACCGCTGCCTTCGACGACATAGACCACTTCATCGGCCTGACTGTTCCGGTAAAAATGCGCGTCGACGCGATCCGGTTCGACATACAGCATTCCGATGTCACTGTTGAACAGCAGGGGTACGCGATCCAGCGTCGGCGAACCGCCCGTCGTGATACGGGAGGTCAGAAAATGCCGATGGCGCAACGACGTGTCGTTGTCCGCTTCCCAGATGATGGGCGCCACCCGACGCGCCGACAGCACGGTGGTGGGTGGGTGCGTGTGGTACAACAACGAGGACGTGCCGACGAAGCCCTCATGGCCCATGAGTTCTTCAGCGTACAGACCACCATCGGGTCGACGGAATACGATGTGGCGCTTGCGCGGAATGCTGCCGAGCGAGTGATAGATGGGCATGATCGGCTCAGAGATTCCCGCGCCGTTCCTGCTCGCGCTCGATGGATTCGAAGAGGGCGCGGAAGTTGCCCTTGCCGAAGCTCTTGGCACCCTTGCGCTGGATGATCTCGTAGAAAAGCGTTGGTCGATCCTCGACGGGCTTGGTGAAGATCTGCAGCAGGTATCCGTCCGGGTCGCGATCGACCAGGATGCCGAGCGCCGCGAGCTGGTCGATCGGTTCGTCGATGGCGCCGACTCGTGCCTGCAGTTCGTCGTAGTACGATGTCGGCACCGACAGAAACTCGACACCGCGGTCGCGTAGCGCGGTCACGGTTGAGAGGATGTCGTCCGTGGCCAGCGCCAAGTGTTGCGCGCCGGGCCCGCCGTAGAAGTCCAGATATTCCTCGATCTGCGACTTCTTCTTGCCGGACGCCGGTTCGTTGATCGGAAACTTGATCTTGTCGTTGCCGTTCGCCATCACCTTGGACATCAGTGACGAATACTCGGTGCTGATATCGCTGTCGTCGAAGGTGATGAGGTTGCGGAACCCCATGACGTCGGCGTAGTACCCCACCCACCGATTCATCTGCCCCAGCTCAACGTTTCCGACGCAGTGGTCCACATACTTGAGACCGACATCGGCAGGCTGATAGTGCGGCGTCACCGCTTGGAATCCGGGCAGGAAGAGACCCCGGTAGGCCTTGCGCTCGACCAGCGTGTGGATCGTATCGCCATACGTGCCGATCGCCGCCAGCACCACGTGGCCGTGCTCGTCTTCGACGACCACCGGTTCCCGCACGGCAATGGCGCCGCGCTCAACGGCCGTCGCATACGCGCGACGCGCATCGTCGACCCACAGGGCATAATCGCGGACGCCGTCACCGTGCTTGTGCACGTGCGCCGCGATGGGTGAGTCGGGCGACATGGCGGTCGTGAGCACGAGGCGAATCTTGCCCTGCTGCAGCAGGTAGCTCGCGCGGTCGCGCACGCCCGTTTCGGGGCCGCAATACGCGACCAGCGAATAGCCGAACGCCGAGCGGTAATAGTGACTGGCCTGCTTGGCATTGCCGACGTAGAACTCGACGTAGTCGGTGCCGTTGATCGGAAAGGCATCCTGCTCGATGCCAACCTCGGGAGCGGTAAGCGTCGCCATGACAACCTCGGGAGTCAGATGTGGTCGAAGAGAAACGGGAATCCGGTTCGTCGTTCGATCCGACTCAGATGTGGGAACGCGGCAGCGCGCCGATCCAGGCGCGCGATCGCTCGTCCCCCGTATCATCCGACAGGCGATGGGTCATACGTAAAGCTAATGCGCTCCGCGGGGTTTGCAGTGGCCGCCGTCGTGGGCGGACATCTCAATACCCCGCCAACTCAACACGGTCCCGGAAGAGCGCCAGCGCCTCGGGGTTGGCCAAAGCATCGACATTTCGCACCGGGCGCCCGTGTACAACCTCCCGCACGGCCAGTTCCGTGATCTTTCCG
>CAZMGX010000224.1:0-8375 GCA_964565915.1 uncultured Gemmatimonas sp. | reverse complement strand
AGCGTTTTTGTGGTGCTGCTATCTTGAGCTCTACTTGATGGGCATGCTTTACGCCGCGAAGCGCACTCAAGAGGGAAAGCGAGAACAAGTGCTGCTAAAACTGGTTGCCGCGAGCATCGCCTACGTTGCCCTTAAGTTTTCAATGGTAGTCAACGGACAGCTGGCCTACGGATTCGTGGTGTTGTGGGCCTTCGTGGCTATTTGGACATTTCTGCTGATTGATTGGCTTGCAGAGCCAGTGCTCGTCGCGAGATTTGGAGAGTTGCCGGTCGTTGGGCCGGGACTCGTACTGATTGGAACGCTCTCGCTAGAAACGTTCCTCGTTCATGGGCCCGTACTGCGCTCCGGTGTGCTCGATACAGTGGCTTTTCCGTTGAACATCCTACTGCTGGTACTTCTCACCATAGCAATATCCCTTCCAGTTTCAAGAATAGGCAACTCCCTTCGCGCCAGGGTATTCGTGCGATGACGAGATAGGCTCGTGTGACGACGATTACGGATTGTAGTCCTGTCGCACAGCGAAGCGGAAGGAACCCGTCAGGGATCGGTCAACGAGACCCACTCACAATCCGGAAAGCGCATCCTCGGACGGCACCGGGTTCCGGACGGTTTGCGCGCGCTGCGGGCACCATGTCCAGTCATAGAGCGGCGGCTCGCTCTTTCGCCCAGAGCTCGACAGGTTCAGAGCACGGTTTCGGCGCCTTACGTCTTCCGTGAATTGTGGCTCTCAGGCACTACAGAACCGCGCTACGTCAACTATGGATAGGCTGCCTTTCTTGACGTTAGATTCTGAAGAGAACCAGATCCCCACACGCAACTTCATAGCCTTGCGAGGCGCTCCGTGCTGTCGTTACCGCGCGGTGGATAGCGCAACCTACACTTAGCAATTGCGGGCCATGCAGAAAGTATTCATTGATGTTGGTGGATTCGCCGGTGAATCCTCGTGCGCTGCGCTCGATCCCGCCTTCGGGTTTCAGAGAGTGTTCTGCTTCGAGCCAGTCCGCGCATGCGCAAGCCTGATCTCTTCGACTTATCGCAGTGAGGCTCTTGAAGTGATCAACGCTGGACTTCTGGATAGGACATGCGAGCTGCCAATCTATTTTCCGGGAACCCTCGGAGCGTCGATCTTCGCGGATGCGCCTGTGATGCGAGGCGCGACCGCGGCGAGCGAGCTATCGGCGTTTCTTAGCGCGTCGGAGTTCTTTCGCGAACGAATCGGGGAATCAGAAAGAGTCTGGATGAAGTTGAACTGCGAAGGCTCCGAGGTTGCGATTCTGAAGGACCTGATCAGATCGGGAGAGGCGCCGAAACTTCAGGAGGTGCTAATCGACTTCGACGCGGGGAAGATACCCAGCGCTCGAGCTGGCATGGACGAACTGTTGGACGTTCTTGGCACCGTCGCGTTCTCATTCCACTTTCCAGAGGAAGTCCAGTACGGGATGGTCAACAACTACGGTGGCATCCACAACTGGCTTCGGCTGACCTGTCCCATTGAATCGTCAGCGCGAAGGCGAATGGCGAGCCTGCTGTACCAGGTAAGGCGTGCGCTCGACGGGCGACTTAATGGCTACTACAAGATACGTCTGCGACGCGGGCTCGGGTTGCGACCGCAAGCGCCTCTCAGAGCAAGTTCACTGAGAGCACGGATCGGTAACTCATCGCGTACACGAGAGGCTTCACGCGTTTCCGTCGTCTCTTAACACCCCGCCGTGAATAGCCCCGTTTCTCGCGCCGCGTTCCGAATCGATGAGTTTGAGGGAATTCGTGGAATGCTTGCGATGTGGGTCGTTCTGTATCACGTGGTTTCGATCTGCGAACTCCCAGTGCCGGCTCGGCTTCTTTCACTGCTGGACGGTGCACATGCGGTCGACGTATTCATCCTCTTGAGCGGTTTTGTGATCGCTGCCCTGCGCCTGCGACGGAATGAGCCGTATATAGTGTTCATCGCTCGACGTTGGTTGCGAATCTTTCCGATCTATGCGATCTGTGTGACGGTCGCCATCTTCTTTGCCGTCGTCGGCATCATGCCGATCCGATTCACCAACGGCGATCTACCGCTTCTCTTGACATCCCATGCTCTGTTGCTGCACGGTGCCGTACCGAATGGCCTCCATCGCTCAGCGGCTTCTGCCTTCCTGAACCCAACGTGGTCGGTCTCGCTCGAGTGGCAGTTTTATCTAGTCGCACCATGCCTAATCGGGCTCATGACTCGCTCTAGGGCAGCCCTTCTCTGCTCTGCCCTTCTGACCACTGCTCTCTTCAAGCTACTTGGGCCACTCAATGTCCTACTTGGGGGCACCACCGGTGCGTTTTTGCTCGCGAAGCTGCCGCTCTTCTGGTTAGGTGCTGCCTCATTTCTGTTCTATCAGTGGTCGGAAGGGATAGAGTTGACAGGCGGATTCGCAACCCAAGTGTTGGCGACCTTGGCCGTGTTATCCGCGTTTCTGGCGCCGCCGAGCAAGTTCCTTGGCGTCATGTTGTGGATGGCGATGCTGGCGATTGTGGCGGGAGCTAGATCGAGCACACGTGAGGGTTGGATTAGACAGATCTGTGGCTTCCTGTCGCGGCGGAGAGTTCTCTACCTTGGTTCGATCTCTTACCCACTGTACCTCTGCCACGAGCCCGCTATCTGGGCGGGTCGTATGCTCACTCTGCTCGTCATTCCGGGCGCAACAGGCCCCCTACTCGCAATTGCGGTCGCTGCGTTCTCCGTTCCTGTTAGCATCTGCGTTGCTAGCCTACTGCATAAGGTTGTTGAGCTACCGGTCGATCGTTTGGGTCGACGACTCGGTACTAGCTAGGTTTAGAGTGGGATACTCGTGACTCTTTGGGAGCCGACTCGGACTCGATCCGGTAAGGGTGTTTCGTGCTATTGCGAGTAGGGGACAGCTGACTGGAAAGGGGTCGCCTGAGGGCTTCTTTGAGCGTGGGGTGCGCAGGTCTGGACTTCATGGCCCGGTACCACGCTGTGTTCCATTTCTGAGCGATGCGCGCGTTTTCTAGGTGGCTTGATGTGGGTTTGCTTTCATAGGCGGTGAGTCCGCTAGTGTGGGTACTGTCACTGGGGATCATGCACTCTCAAATCGCGAATCTATGCAGCCACAGGCTGACCGTTTTCGTGCACTCGTAGGTCGCATCAAGGCTCGGATGCGGCAAGGCGTGGATTCAACACCGTGGCGCCACCGTCTGAACGATTCGTTTGCCTATCGGTGGTACCTCCGCTTTACAAAGCCTGCTTATCACAGACAACAACAGCGGGTCGCTCTTTTCTGTCGAAGCATGCTGGATGTAGTCGGATCGGAGCTAGTCTTCGACATTGGGGCGAATCACGGAAGCAAGGCAGCTCTTTTCTCTCGGCTAGCTAAGAAGGTGATTTGCGTTGAACCGGACCCGACCTCGTTCGAAATACTGAGATCGAGATTTGCGAGACGGGAAAGTGTTGTGCTTGTTCATGCCGGAGTAGCGGCCGCTGAAGGTACGCTTCCGTTTCGCATTCTGGGTCCAGGCAGTCCGCTCAACACGTTCTCGGCGCAGTGGGCAAGTCAGTTGTCCACGGATCCGGTTACCGAGGTCGATGTTTCGGTCATCACATTGGATCAGCTCATTCGCGAGTACGGCCTGCCGAACTATGTCAAGATAGACGCCGAGGGCTACGAGCTCCCAATCTTGAAAGGTCTATCTGTTCCCGTTCCGCTACTGAGTTTTGAGTGCAATTTGCCTGATTTCTTGGATGAGTCGCTCGCCTCTGTGGAGAGGCTCGCGACACTAAGCGCGAGCGTGACCTTCAACTACTCGGTGACGGATTCGGTAACCGAGCTTGAGGAAGGTACCTGGGTTGACGCGGCGCAGATTTCAGAAATCATGAGAACGGGCGGGCAAACATTTCTGGAAGTCTTTGCACGTATGCCCGGCCCTTTCAAGCACAATCGGGCCAACTAGCGTGTTCGGTTGATGTGCTGCACCCGACTAGGGGTTGCGCTCTGGAGGCGGTCACGCTCAGTACGGCGGGTCCTTGTCAAGGACCTTCGCAAGCGCGCCATACGCGCGCTGCTCTTCGGCCAGCGCTTGCTCATACCGCTCCAACGCGTGTCGCGCGGTCACACTCAGCTTCCGCTGCCGACGCAGCGCACGCGCGTTCGCCACTACCAGCGACTGATAGAAGTCGGCGAGCTTGGACGGCAGGTCGGCCAGATCGGCCGCCACATTCAGCCCCGGAATACACGAGGCCAGCGTCTCGAGCGGCATCATGCTCGTTGGTGATGCGGTGAGCGACGTGATGCCCGCGGGCGCCGACGTCACCGTGATGGGCACATTCCGCGGGACCGATGCGCCACTGAAGTTGGCCGGCCCGCCCGCCGTCGCGGTCACCACGATGATGGCCGACCCCACAGACACCGCGGTCACGACGCCGGAGGCATTCACCGTGGCAATACCCCGCGCCGACGACGCATACGTAACACTGGCCAGCGGGGCACCAGACGGCTGCACGACCGTGGGCACCAACTGCGAGGTCGCGGACACGGCCAGGGTCGCACTCGACGGGGTCAGGGTGACACTCGTGATCGCCGAGGGGGCCACCGAGACCGTCATCGGGGAAGATCCCTTGGGCGAACACGCTATCCGACATTGATTTCGTGCCGCAACAGTCGACCTCGCCACGACTTGCAGCTTCCGTTCACGCGGCGGTGGCGGAGGGACGCGACAGGCGCGTCATGAACGCCCCTGAAAGTCGCGCGTATGTGGCGGGGGGCATTGCGACAATCCTCATTGGTACTATCCCACGCATCGGGCGGTAGAATTACCAACATGACTCACTTGCCATTCCTTCGCGTGGGCTCGCCGATGGTGGCGCTGGTGCCGGCGGTCGTGCTGGCGTTGTCCGCGGTGGGCTCGCCCCTCCCCGCCCAGCCGCGCTTCGACATCGCCTTCAGCGCCAAGGCGCACCCGGCCCCGATCACCGGCCGCGTCTACGTCGCCCTCAGCCGCACCTCCACGCCGGAACGCGGCCCCATCGCCCAGGCCGGCGAAAACGGCGTGCCGATCTTCGCCATCGATGTGAGCGAACTGGCCGCCGGCCAAAGCGCCACCATCGACGCCAAGGTCTTCGGCCACCCGGTCCAAAGCCTCAAGGACCTCCCCGCCGGCGAATACTGGGCCCAGGCCTTCGTCAACGTCTACACGAAGTTCGCCCGCGCCGACGGCAAAACCATCTGGGCGCACATGGACCAGTGGGAAGGCCAGAACTGGCGACGCTCCCCAGGCAACCTGTACGGCGAACCGATCCGCATCACGTTCGACCCCAACGCGCGCGATCGCATCCGACTCATCGCCGACAAGGTCATCCCCCCCGTCGTCGTCCCCGAAGAAACACAAAGCGTCAAGCGCATCAAGATCCAAAGCACCATCCTCACCAAATGGTGGGGACACCCGATCTTCCTCGGCGCCGTCGTCCAACTGCCCAAGGACTACGCCCAACACCCCGAGGCGCGCTACCCGATCGTCTACAATCACGGCCACTTCTCGCTGCGTGGCCCGAACGTGGGCTCACCCACATACTGGAATGCCGACGGCACACCGCGCGTGATCATGGTGACGCTGCAACACCCGTCTCCGTTCTACGACGACTCCTACGGCGTCAACTCGGCCAACAACGGCCCGTTCGGCGACGCCATCATGCAGGAGCTGATCCCCGCCGTCGAATCGAAGTTCCGCGTCATCGGACAACCTTGGGCACGACTGCTGACCGGCGGCTCGACCGGCGGCTGGATCTCACTCGCCCACCAGATCTTCTATCCGGACTTCTACGGGGGTGTCTGGTCGCTGTGCCCCGACGCGGTAGACTTCAGGTACCACCAGATCGTCAACATCTACGCTGACACGAACGCCTACTTCCTGAATCGCGACTGGGTGCAGATCCCGCGCCCGACCCGTCGTCAGCCCGATGGCAACATCACGGCGATGATGAAGGACGAAAACTGGTTTGAATTGGTGTCGGGCACGAAGTCACGGTCCGGTGGTCAGTGGGACATCTGGGAGGCGACATACGGACCCGTCGGTGAAGACGGATACCCGGTGCCGATCTGGGACAAGCGCACGGGTGTGATCGACAAGAAGGTGGCCGCGTACTGGAAAGAACGGTTCGACCTGCGACACCTGCTGGAAACGAAGTGGAGCACGCTGGGCCCGAAGGTCGCCGACAAGATCAACATCTACGTCGGTGATGCAGACTCGTACTACCTGAACATGGGCGTGCGCCTCATCGATGCGTTCCTGTCGAAGACGACGTCACCGAAGTTCAGTGGCGAGATCGTGTACGAACCCATGGCGCCGCACTGCTGGGGCCCGCCGATGCCGGCGCTGCTGGACAAGATGGTGAAGCAGATGGAGCGGACCGCGCCTGCGGGGGCGGATCTGCGCAGCTGGCGGTACTGAACAGCAGCAACAGCCAACAGCATATTTGAACCACGAAGGTCACGAAGGTCACAAAGGGTGCGCAGCGCGAGTATCTCTCGTTCGAGGGAGTTCAACAGTTCTTTGTTGAAGGCAGATGCCGGATCGGAGCGTGACGACCCGAGCCCTTCGTGACCTTTGTGACCTTTGTGGTTCAAAAATCAGCGATCTTGCCGTGATGCGAGCGCGTCCGGCGACACACCAATCTCGCGGTCGAGACCAACATGATCAGACTCCATAGCAGAACCAGCATTGCGATCGTCGCCACGGCATTGACGGCGTTTGCCGTTGGCGCCCAGCAAGTTCTGGCCGACGTCACCGGCAAGTGGCGCTTTGCCGTCGTGACCGAGAACGGCACGGGCACACCGGCCGTCGTCCTCAAGCAGGAAGGCGAGAAGCTGACCGGCACCTACGAGTCGGCACGTATGGGTGTTCGCCCACTCGAAGGCACGGTGAAGAAGGACTCGATCCGCTTCGCGCTCAAGGGCGGGGAAGTAGAGCTCACCTTCCTTGGCGTCATCGTCGACAAGGACAACCTGAGCGGCATCGTCGACCTTGCCGGCCAGGGCAGCGCCAGCTTTACTGCGAAGCGCGAGCCGTAGAGGAAAGCCGACAGGGGGCCGACAACCGCGATACAGGAAATGGGACATCTGATTACAGCCATCGGATGTCCCATTTTTCATTCATGTATCCCACATCCCATCTCGCTTATCCTGTATCGCTGTTCATCCAGTTGCGTCACGCGACAACGCCTGCTGTGGTGACTTCCCCGACGCGCTGATCGGGAATCCCGCGATGGCTCCGGCATCCGGCAATCGGCATTCATGACTCCACAATCGGCGCATCGGCGCCGGTGTCATGGTCCACCTGCCAGAGCGCGCGCATGAAAATCCTCCTCATTCATCCGAATTATCATTCTGGCGGTGCCGAGATCGCCGGGAACTGGCCGCCTGCATGGGTCGCGTACATCAGTGGTGCGCTCAAATCGGCGGGGTTCACCGAGGTGAAATTCATCGATGCGATGACGGACCACATCGAGGACGAGGCCCTGGCAAAGTTGCTGCGGGCCGAGTCGCCCGATGTAGTGCTGTGTACGTCGATTACGCCGGCCATCTACAAGGCGCAGAGCACGCTGAAGATGGTGCGGGACATCCACCCGAATGCGGTGACGGTGCTGGGCGGAATCCACGGCACGTTCATGTACGGGCAGGTGCTGAGTGAGGCGCCCTGGATCGACTACATCGTGCGCGGGGAGGGGGAGGAGATCGTCGTCAATCTCGTGAAGGCGCTGGCCGAAGGACGGTTGCCGGCTGAACGGGAGACGGTGAAGGGGCTGGCGTATTTGCAGGACGGCAAGCCGTTCGCGACGCCGGTACACCCGCCGATCCAGGACCTCGATGCGCTGGTGCCCGACTGGGGCATCCTGAACTGGGATCGCTACATCTACATCCCGCTCAACTGCCGCGTCGCGATCCCGAACTTCGCACGCGGCTGCCCGTTTACGTGCAGCTTCTGCTCGCAGTGGAAGTTCTGGCGCCAGTACCGCACGCGCGATCCGAAGAAGTTCGTTGACGAGATCGAGATGCTGGTGCGCGATCACAAGATCGGCTTTTTCATCCTCGCCGACGAAGAGCCGACGATCAACCGCAAGAAGTTCGTCGAACTCTGCGAAGAGCTGGTGAAGCGCAACCTCGGCGTCCACTGGGGCATCAACACGCGCGTGACGGACATCCTGCGCGACGAGGAGTTGCTGCCGCTGTATCGCAAGGCGGGGCTGATTCACGTGTCGCTGGGCACCGAGGCGGCGGCGCAGCTCAAGCTCGATCGCTTCAACAAGGAGATCAAGCTCGATCAGAGCAAGAAGGCGATCCAGTTGCTGCGCAAGAACGGCATCGTGGCCGAGGCGCAGTTCATCGTCGGGCTCG
>CAZMGX010000223.1:0-8388 GCA_964565915.1 uncultured Gemmatimonas sp. | reverse complement strand
GAACTCGCGGTGCTTCGTCAGCAGCCGCCGCACGGCGCTGGCGTCGCGCTGCTGCATCGCGGCATGCAGCTGGTCATGCGGCGCCCGCTCGGCGGCGACGCGTTCCGCGATGTGCTGCTTGAGTGCGGGCCAGTTGGCAAATCCGTACTCGCGAGCCAACACGAACTGGGCGTCGGACAGTGCGATGCGCGGCTTGTCGGGGAGCACGGCGCGAACGCGAGCCATGGCCTCGGAATCGAGGCCGGCGAATGCACGCAGCAACTCCTTGGCCTGAGTCTTCTGCTGCGCGAGATCGGCGCGCGCGGGGAGCGCACGAGAGAACGGTGACGACATGGGACGCCTCCTTCGTTGTGGCCGGCGTCCGCACCATCGGCCCGAAGAGGGCGCATGGAGTGCCTGCAACAGCAGGGGTGGGCGCTGCCCTTTCCGCGGACCGGAGGCGTCCCGTGACGCCGCGCCGGAATATCTCGGTGTGGGGAGACCCTCGCAAGCGGGCGCCGACGCCCGTATCGAGCGTCGGCACTCGCACGGCGATTACACGTGCTTCAGCAACTGTCCGATGCTGCCGAGGTCAGCGACGTCGCCAAGCTCCGACGGAACGCCAGGAAACGTCGCCCCGCCCTCAACGAGCTCCAACACGCGGAGTGCGGCGATGGCCACGGCGTCGGCCCGCGAAGACAACCACGTCGCCGCCTTCAGTACGGTACGACGGCGATCCCCGCTGGTACGCGTGTGTCCCGCGTGCACGAGTGCCAGCAGCGCAGCAGCCGTCTTGCGCACGTCACCATCAAAGCTGCCATCCGCACGCTGCTCGCGCGCGAGCGTCCCCCACGGATCTCCGCCATTGTTTGGTTCACGCGTGGCCTTCTTCGACGGTGTCGCGCCGAAGGCGCTGCGCAGACGATCGACGACGCGCTCCCTCCGCGGCGGCCTGCTGGGGGCCGACATGATCTCACTCCGCAGAAAGCTGACGTCGTCGAACGCGTCCTCTGCCGGTTCGGCGAGAAACATCATTGGTTCCGAAGCAGCCGTCGCGCTTGGCGGCGTGCCACCGACGGCGCCCGGTGCCCGCCGCGCATACAGGACCTTTGGCGATGGCGGCACCGACGCTTCAGCCCACTGATCGGGTACCGGAACCGCCTGCACTACCTCCACCAGCGTCCCGTCAACCTGGCGCGAACGCTCAACGGCAACGAACGCGGTAAACCGCGAGGCAATGCCCTGCGCCGTTGCCACGCGTACGATCTCGGGGCGAATGGCTTCTTCTTCGAATGGCCTCGTCGCGAGTCGATCCTCCAGCCACGCCACCCGTTCGCGGGCCCACAGCACACCGATACCAGCGTCCACACGCACCGGGACCACGTCGTGTCGCAACGGTCCCGCCGACGTGTTCCCGGTGACCACGACAGACGATGGCGACCCCTCAACAAACAGCGCCACTGGGCGCCCCGAGAAGAGCACCTGTGGCTCGGGTCGCGCGGCGCCATCAACCCGTACGTCGTCGGCAACGGGCCCGCCGAAGCGCGCCTCCATCCGGGCAATCACGCGCTCGATATCGTCGTTGGGTGTCGCCAGCTCGCAGACACCACCGCCCAGGCGCGCGAGTCTCGTCAGCAGTGCGGCGTTGACCGCCGTGTCGATGCCGAGTGTGAACAAACGGGTCGACCCACGACGATGGGCCACCGCGGCAAACAGCTCTGCGTCGTTGTGAACCTGCCCGTCGGTGATGAAGAGGACCGTACGAATGCGCCCGTCCGGTGCCGCAGGGCCGCCAAGTGCCTCCTTGAGAGGCGCGAGCATCTCGGTGCCGCCGCGCGCCTGTAGACGGTCAATCCACTGGTCGGCGCGCGCGAGGGTGCGGTCCGTGTAGTCGACGAAGTCGACGCTCTCCGCCTCAACCCGATCATCGAACGCGATCAGCCGGAAACGATCACCCGGCACCAGACCATGCAACGCCGCCGACAGCGCCTTCTTCGCCGCATCCAGTTTGGTGCCTTCCATTGATCCTGAAATGTCGATCACGAACACCGCATCGCGCGGCAACGTCGCTTGGGGAATCGTCGGCGGGTCTACCACGACCATGGTGTACGCACCGTCGGTGCACGCGCGGGTACCCACGCCCACACCGGCGAGCGCCTCGACGTCGAGCACGAAGTCGCGGTCATTCTGTGCCTTGAGCGGTGCGATGCGGACGCCGTCCTCCATGACGAGCTGTCCGGCGTGCAACGACGACGCGATCTTGCGCACGCCACCGATCACATGCACCTCGAGATCGAGCAGCGTACCGCCCGCCAGGCGGATCGGTGGCGACAGCCGCGAGGCGTCGGGAGCGCGATCGGTGTCGGGCAACACACCCACGCCATCCTGACCGATCTCATGGCCCGGCAGATAGCGCGGAGCGATCACCGTCGGAAACCGCCACCGTGCGCGACCGTCCGCCCACGCGATGCGCTCGACAACGACGATCCGCACCGTCACCGACGTCTTCGCTGGAATACGCGTCACGCGCAACGTGTGCACGTCGTCGCGCTCGGCGGTGACCAACGCCGCCATGTGCCCATCACGCCGCGCCTGCGCGAACGTGCGCTCCGCCTCGGCGCGTTCGCGGCATTCAGCCCGCACCACCATATCACCGGCGCGCAGCTCGACTTCGGTGATCGCACCGTCTTCAGGCAGCGGAAAGAGGTGAATCGCCTCCAGTGGCTGGTCGAACGGGTTGTCGAAGCGCTGCTCGATGATCGTCCGGCACGCCTCGCCGTACCACGTGGCGCGCACGCGGATCTCCTTCAGCGGGAAGGCGCGCTCGACGCCGTTCAGCAGGCCAAGCAAGCCGCCGCAGCCACGCGGGTCAATCGTTGTCGGCTCGGTCATCATTGGGACTGCGATCACGAGGCACCTCCGTGCGGGTTTCGGGAAATCACTGTGACAATCGATTGGGACATCGCCTGCAGGACGGCCTCGGGGTTTTGGATGCGGCTTCTATCGACAACCACCAGCACCCCCGGAACGAGCTCCCGAGTCACGAAGCCTGGCGCCCGCTGCTGGTAGGCTTCCTCTTCGCCGCACAGAAGGAGCGTGTCGTCTGGTGCTGTCGGCATGTCCAGCGCCGCCTCCAGCGCCTCCGTCGAGACGCCAACCAGCGCCGCCTGGATCCGGGCCAACGGTTCTCCGCGTACCTGAAGGCGTTTCACCGCAACAACTTGGAGCAGGTGCCGCCAACCGTAGACGGCCTCGCGGCCTTCGCGGTCAGGGCGGTCCACCAGACCAATTGACTGGTAGTACCGCACCGTACGCGCGTCGGGCAGCGCCCGCACCCGCTGGTCGTCCGGCCCGACAGGGCCGAGCAGGTCGGCGGCGGCCGTGCAGAGCCCGGTCAGGTCGAAGCGGGCCTCCCGTTGGCGTTCGAGTGGCGAGAGCATGCATTACTGTAATGCTCACAGTATTTACTGTCAACTATCAATCGAAACAGGCCTGCGGATCTTGGTCGTCTTGACCAATGTGGTCAAGCAGCGGAGGTTTCGTGGTCGTCTCTCGCGGAGTCAGCCATGGCACGGAAGGTCGTTCGCGAATCGGTGAGTCTCTACGAAGCCAAGACGCACCTGTCTTCGCTGGTCGAGCGCGCCGCGTCCGGAGAAGAAATCGTCATCACGAAGTCCGGGAATCCGCGAGCGCGGCTGGTGCCCCTCGAGGACACCCGCTCCCTGCGGGTGCCCGGCCGCGGAAAGGGAGCGTGGCGCATCGGGGCCGACTTCGATGCGCCGTTGCCGGACGACGTGCTGGACGCCTTCGAGGGCGATTGATGCGCCTGCTGCTCGACACCCACGTGCTGATCTGGTGGGACGCCGGTCGGAAGCTGACGAAGGATGCCGTGGCGGCAATTCAGGAAGCCGACGAGGTCTTTGTGAGTTCGGCCGCCGCGTGGGAGGTCGCGATCAAGAGTTCGCTGGGAAAGATCGCAAGCAGGCGAAGTGTCGCGATCGCCACTTCGGAATCCGGCTTCCTCGAGTTGCCTGTCTTGTTCACGCACGCCGAAAGGGTGCGTGAACTGCCGGCACATCATCGCGATCCGTTCGATCGGATCATGATTGCGCAGGCGCAAGTTGAGGGGTTGGTCATCGTTTCCGGCGATCGGGCGTTTGGCGCCTATGACGTGCCTGTCATCGCAGCCTGAAAGCGTGTCGCGAAAGCCGGGGCGACCACGTCGACCGGAATACGCCGTGCGGCTACGTCGATTGACGTATGGAGCCCCAGCGAGAGTGCGCCGAGTATGGATGGGAAGCGATACCCTCACCTCTTTCGGAGCATCCATGTTGACCACCCGCGCGTTCACCTGGTGTTTCAGCATCTGGCTCATCGCCGTGATCGCGCCTGCCGCGTCTGCCCAAACCGCAGCGTCGTCCCCCACCACCGTGGTCGCGGACACCGTCTCTGAAATCCGCCTGAAGGACGGTTCACTGCTCGTCGGCCGGGTGGCGTCGGGTTCCGAAACGCAGGTGGTGCTCGTAACACAATCCGGCCGACGTCTGGAGATTCCGCGCGTAGAGATCGTCTCGATCCGGCGAGCCACGCTGCAACCGAACGGGGAAGTCTGGGGCGACGATCCAAACCTGTCACGACTGTTCTTCTCCCCCACCGGTCGCTCACTCGCGAAAGGGGAAGGGTACGTCTCGGCCTACTTTCTCTTTCTGCCGTTCGTCGGCTATGGCGTGACCGACTGGCTGACCATCGCCGGCGGTACACCGATCCTCCCCGGCCTCATTGGCGAGGTCTTCTACGTCGCGCCGAAGGTCAGGGTCCTGCAGCACGGCAAAACGTCCGTCTCCGTCGGCGCCCTGTCATTCCTCGCCACCAGAGCCGTGGACGAAGGGAGTGCCGGCATCCTGTACGGCGTGGGAACCTACGGCAGCCGCGACCACGCCATCACACTTGGCGCGGGGTGGTTCTATGCGCAGGGCGACGGGTTCGCCGGGACAAGCGACGAGCCGGTGTTGCTGATCGGCGGCGAGCGGCGCATCTCGCGTCGCGTGAAGCTCGTGACCGAGAACTGGCTCAGTGTGAATCCCGGCGTGAATGGTGTCATCAGCGGCGGCTTTCGTTTCATTGGTGAGCGCCTCTCGGCCGATCTCGGTTTTGCCGGCGCGCTGGACGGAGGAGGGTGTTGCGCGCCGCTCATCAACTTCTCGTGGGGATTCGGAAGCAGCCGATAGCGCACCCAAGGCGGCCGCATCCTACGTCACCACAACGTCGTCCGGCTCCGTCGACTCAAGCGCCGCGCGAATCTTCGCGCCGATGGCGTCCAACGTTGCCCGCGGTGGGGTTGGCGGTGACGAGGCGTACACACGCAGCACGTCGTCGCCGACCGCGCGCGGATGGACGTGTACGTGGAGGTGCGGCACCTCCTGGTGCGCGCCGGCGCCAATCGAATGCCAGATCGATAGGCCATCGTTCGGCATCACCCGCCCGACCGCCCGCGCGACGCGAGCCGTGAGTTGCATGACGTCGGCGATGGTGGCGTCATCGGCATCGCGTAGATCGTGCAGGTGGGCCCGCGGCATCACGATCACGTGCCCGGCGTGTGCCTGACGCAGATCGACGATCGCGACGGCCCGCAACGACTCCGCCACGCGCGTCGCGGGAATGTGACCCGCAATGATTTCACAGAACGTGCACGGGCGCAGCGCAACGCCGGCCCCCTCGTGCAGGAACTGCTCCCGCGTGAGCTGCATCACAAGGCACCGATCGTCGTCAAAGTTGCGTACGTGAAGGCGACGATAGCCAAGGCGTTCGTAGAACGAGATGGCGCGCGTGTTCGTGACCAGTGGGTCGATCACCACCGCTTCGACGGCCGGATCGGCGAAACACGTCGCGTGGGCGAGTCGCATCATTCGCGCGCCGAACCCGCGCCCTCGATCCGTCGGCGCGCCGATCCAGATATCGACGGCACGCAGGTTCGGCCGAATCTCGCCCCAATAGTGCGTGGGCTCTTCATGCGGATCGCAGATCTGCATGGCCCCGATAGGCCGTCCATCGACCTCCGCGATCAGATAGTAGCTGACGGGTGACTGTGCGCCGAGTTCCTCGTGCCAGTCAATGCCACCGAACGCGATGGGTAAGTCCGGCTGGCTCGTGGTCGCGCTGATGATTTCGGGATCGCGGTCCCAACTCTGCAACAGCGTCGCATCATGCAGCGTCGCCGTTCGCAGCGCCACGCGTTCCTCAGCCACGCTCACCAGTGGTTTCCTCGGGCGGAAATTGCAGACTCGCTTCGGTCGATAATGTAGCCGATCGCCCACCCGATGGGCGCGCAATATCGTCAGGCCACACGCGGCAACAACAGAGTGAACGTCGTGCCCCGACCGACCAGACTGTCCACCTGCACGCCGCCGCCCGACTGCACCATCACATCGTAGATCATGGCCAGACCGAGTCCAGTCCCTTGCCCTTCTTCCTTGGTCGTGAAGAACGGCTCAAAAATCTGCGACCGCACGTCGTCGCTGATTCCGGTACCCTCATCCCGAACCGACAGGGTCATGTAGGTCCCTGGCCGGATTGGCGGAGAGGTGGCTGGTGCCACCGTTTCGACCTCGACCTGTCCCGTCTCGATCGTCACGGTGCCGGTGTCGAGGCCCGCACTCAGCGTCGCGTCGCGAGCGTTAACTATCAAGTTCAGGATCGCCTGCTGGATCTGGTTGACGTCGATCTCCACGAACCCGCCGAGGTCGGCACTCCGCACCTCGAGCCGCATGCCGGTGTGTAACGCCCGCTGAAGCAATCGACGCTCCCGAGCCAGTAAGGCATCGAGCGTCGTCCGCACGGTACGACTCGGCGCTTTGCGACCGAACGCCAGCAACCGACGCGCCAGTTCGGTAGCCTGTTCCGCGGCATGGTCGATCTCGTCGACGTAGGTGGAAGCCCCAACCGATTCCGGGATGGCATCACGTACCATCTGAACATTGCCCTGGATGACCGTCAGCAGGTTGTTGAAGTCGTGCGCCACGCCACTGGCAAGACGCCCCATCAGTTCCATCTTCTGGACTTGTCGCAGGTGTCCCTCCAGCCGCTGACGCTCGCTCAGGCTGTGCGCCAGTTGCTCATTCGCGTCGTGAAGCGCACGGGCTTGCGCCACGAGCCGCTCGTTGGATTCGGCCAGCGCGTCAGCGCGCGCTTTCTCGCGCTCGCGCGCGCGCGCCAACTGTGCATCGCGGACGAGTGCCTCGATACGAGGTACAAATCGTGGCAGCAGGATTGCGGTGAGTAGCGAAACCGCCGCCGTCGCGACCATGGTCGAGGTCTCCACGACTCCTCGTAGCGTGCCAAGCGGCAGCACGCCCATGATGTGCGTTGCCCCACAGAGCACGATAAAGGCGCCAAACAGGAGGAACACCGTCCGGAACGGCAGCGCCTCGCGCAGGCGCAGGACGATCACCAGCAGCGTGGTCGCGATCGCGAAGTACGACAACGCCGTGATGGCGTCCGCCACGTGAAAAGCATCGCGCGCCGCCGGCGAGAGTCCCGGCGGCGCACCGTGTCCGGCGATCTGCGAACGGACCAACGGGGACGTGAATGGCATCGGGCCGCACAATGCGAGACTACGACGGATGTGACAATTCAGACCCCACAATGCGGAATATCGGTCGTCCTAGTCAAGCAGACTCTGCTGAGAGCCAGATTAGGCAAGTGCTGAGAGAGTATGTAGCTATCACGCTTCACCGCCACCAAGCCCGTCCAGTTGCCCAGCGGGTGACAAACCGAGCTCCGCGTGGCGATCAGCCAACCTCTGGGTGATCTTCCGCCGCCATGACGCGCAACGCGACCGACGCCCTCCCCACCCGCTTTCGCTTCGCGACCGACGACAGCGCCCGCGGCATCGACGACGTCGCCGCGACCCTGCAAGGTCGACTGTGGGCGATAGCGCTGGTGGTGGTCGCAGTATTGCTGGCGTTTTTTCTCCTGTACTCTGTTCGCTTGTCGCAGGTCACCGGCGATGCGCGGGACTCGATGGCTGTGGGACGGTCGGCCGTCGGTGTGATGTTGGCGCCACTGGCACTGCTGGCGAGGTGGCTGCGAAGGAGTCGTCCACGCACCATTACTGGACTTCGCTGGTTCGAGGTCCTGCTCTTCGGCGGCGTGGGCGTGTTCGTCGCCATGTGGATGGCTGGCGGCTTTGCCTCCATCGTTCCCGTTCTCGCGACGGCACCAATCGATCTCGGGTTGAGTCAGGCCGCGTACATGTCACTTTTCATCGTCGCGTACGGACTGCTCATCCCGAACGAGTGGCAACGGACGGCCGCGATGATCGCCTTCATGCTCCTCTTGGTCGTTGCCGTTGACGCGTGGAATCTCAGCCAACATGACCCCAGACAAACTGTTTCCGCCATCCTGTCTCTG
>CAZMGX010000222.1:7820-8474 GCA_964565915.1 uncultured Gemmatimonas sp. | reverse complement strand
AGTGCATGCGGTGAAACCTGAGCCGCATCACGGCATGCCGCAGGCGGCATCCGCGCACGATACGTTCTGGGATTTCATCTCGCTGATGCCCGAGTCGACTCACATGATGATGTGGGTGATGTCGGATCGCGCGCTGCCACGCAGCTATCGCATGATGCAGGGATTCGGCGTACACAGCTTTCGTTTCGTCAATGCGGAGGGAGCGTCCACCTTCGTCAAGTTTCACTGGACGCCGAAGCAGGGCACCCACTCGCTGGTGTGGGATGAAGCCGCCAAGCTTGGCGGTGCTGACCCGGACTTTCACCGCCGGGATCTGTGGGAAGCCATCGAGGCGGGCGACTATCCCGAATGGGAATTGGGAGTGCAGCTGTTCAGCGACGCGGAAGCCGACGCCTTCAGCTTCGACGTACTCGATGCGACCAAGATCATTCCCGAAGAACTGGTGCCGGTACGCCCCGTCGGGCGCATGGTCCTGAACCGGAACCCCGACAACTTCTTCGCCGAGACCGAGCAGGTGGCGTTCTGCACGGCGCACGTGGTGCCGGGCATCGACTTGAAGCGCCAGTTCGCGTCGGCGGCGGCGTCGATCGTGCCCTTCTCGACGATGAAGCGGACGATGATGTCACGGTTGGTATCGGGGCCTTCGAAGATGAT
>CAZMGX010000222.1:0-7810 GCA_964565915.1 uncultured Gemmatimonas sp. | reverse complement strand
ATCGATTTCTCCAATGATCCCTTATTGGCGGGCCGCATTCACTCGTACGTCGACACGCAGATTACCCGGCTCGGCGGGCCAAACTTTCACGAGATCCCGATCAACGCACCACTCTCGGGCGTGCACAACAACCAGCGTGACGGTATGCATCGTCAAGCCATACCACGTGGTCGCGTGTCGTACGAGCCCAACTCTCTCGCCGGCGGCTGCCCCTATCAGGCCGGCGCGAAAGGATTCGTATCCTTTCCGGCGCCCGTGGAAGGCGACAAGGTGCGCGGCAAGCCCGAGAAGTTCGCCGATCACTACACGCAGGCCACGTTGTTCTACCGCAGCCAGACGGCGTGGGAGCAGGCGCACATCGTGGGCGGCTTTCGCTTCGAGCTGAGCAAGCTCACCGTGCCGGCGATTCGTGAGCGTATGCTCGCATCGCTGCGCAACGTCGACGAGGATTTGGCGTCGCAGGTAGCGAATGGGCTGGGTATGACGCTGCCGGCGGCCATGCCGCGTGTCCTGCCCACGCCGCCCGAAGCGGAAGTTCGCGAATCGCCCGCGCTCTCGCTGACGGCGAGGCCAGGCGACGTCGGCGTGCGGACACGTCAGGTCGCGATGCTGGTAGCGGACGGGGTGGATCGCGACTCACTCGTGGCGATACACGCCGCGCTGATGGCGGCCGGCGCCGTGCCGCGCTTGGTGGGAGCACGACTCGGCGACTACACCGCGATTGATGGGCAGGCGATAACGGTCGACGCGTCGATGGAGAATTCGCCGGCGGTGCTGTTTGACGGCTTGGTGTTGCCCGATGAGGCGGCCGGTGTGAAGGCGCTGAGTGCGGACGGCCACACGCCCGAGTTCATCATGACGCAGTATCGTCACGGCAAAACCATCCTCGCCCTTGGGGCAGCATCCGCCTTGTTGGCGAAGGCAGGTATCGTGGCCAAGGGAAAGCGTGGCCAGGCCGATGCGGGCATACTCGTGCTCGACGCCAGCGATCACGACGCGGCCGCGTCGCAGTTCGTGGCGGCGCTGAGCAAACACCGGCATCCCGAGCGCGAACGTAACCCCGCGTGACGATCACGCACCGCCCAGATGCGACTGTGGTAACGAGCGTGCCTATGGCAAGCGGTAGCGCTCGATCACCTGTTCACCGTCCTCATTTTCGACGACGGTGTAGACTCCCCGCGCGCCCACGTGCACGATGCGCCGGCCCGTCTTCAGTTCAACCTGCAGCACGCGCCGACCTGTCAGGTCGAAGACGTCATACCGCGGTGGTGTGCTTGGGTGGAGCGGCGCCCCGACCCAGGTGCGCCCGTCGGCGCCGCTCACGACCGCTGAGGCATCGAAGGGCGGGAATCGCTCGGCCCATTCGGCCGTGCCCGCCATTCGGACCACTTCGGCGTCCGTGATCTGCGGGCCCCGTCCCATGCCGCCATTCGGGCCCCGGCCACTGACCGCGCTCCCATCGGAAAACTCGCGGATGAATCGTTTCTTGTCGTCGAAGGTGACGGCACGTGTCGCGGTGGCGTATGACGGACCCACGACGGGCGCGCGGCCCCCGGCATGTATCTCGACGTGATAGGGCATGGCCCGCACAATGACGAGAGAACCGTTCGGCGCGACCACCCAACTGTCCTGCGATGCGAAGCCGACCATCGGGAGCCGGGGCTGCATCGCCGGTGAACGGTCCTTGCGATAACGCGTGCCTTGTACGATCGCGACCGCCGAGGGTTCACCCTGCGCTCGCATGTCCCATCGCACGATCCGCACGGAATCATTCGGCAGCGCCTTTGGTCCCTCCGACCAAGCCGGAACGCCGTACAGGAAGGCACCAGTGGCATCGACGCCGCGAATACCGCCGCGACCCGGAATGTCGGCGAGGATGACTCGGAGCGAGCGACCGTCCGGAGCGAGGATGTGTGATCGGTTGTTTCCGTCGTCGTAAAGCAACGTGGTGTCGCCGCGCAGTCGCACGAGTCCACTCGGCAACCGCACTTCCTGCGGGCCCGGTCCCTCACGCATGAGGCGACGCACCGTGTTGCTGGCAAAGTCCGCCATGACGACGCGATTCTCGATCCAGTCGGCGACGATGACCTGACCAGTGGAGAGTTCGCGCACGCCGCGCACGAACGAGAAGGGTTCGGCGAGCGTTGCGTCTGGCTGCGTCAGCTTCACCGGCTGGGCGGCAGCGAGGGCGGGCGTTACGGCGAGCAGGGCGGCGAGGGCGCGCATGGTCCTCCGGGAGGAGCGGCCGCGAAGATGGCGCAAGATCATGGGGTCCGTCGATACGGGTACCCCAAGTATCGCCCGAAGTGCGAGTCGAGTCTATCCAAGGCACGCGCGACGTTGAATGCCGTGGCGTCGGTCATTACGACGGTGCCGAGTCCGGCGGAGATCGATGTGTCGGCGGCATGCGGCACGCGCCGGGCTCAGGATGTATGATTGCGTATGACTCGTCTTCTGCCCCGCGCCCTGCTCCTGGGTACGATCCTCCATGCGGCTCCGTCATCGCCGAGCGCGTCGCGTGTCTCCGGTGCACCGGTGACCTCCCTGCACCAAGGGATTGCCGCCGACTCGGTGGAGGCCGCCTTGCAGCGGCTCGCCGACAGCCTCGTGACCGCCCGACCGCGCCTCCCGGGACTCATCATCGCGGTGGAATCGAAGCGGCACGGTCGCACGTGGACGGTGGCCGCTGGTGTATCCGACACGGTGCAGAAGCGCCCGCTGCGTCCCGATCAGCCGGTGCGTCTTGCCAGCAACACCAAGACCTATGTCGCCACGGCGGTTCTGCGCCTGGTTGAGCAAGGACGCCTGTCGCTGCGCGACCCGCTCGCTCGCCACCTGCCCGCCGCCCTTGACTCGCTGCTGCGCCGAGACGGATACGCGACCGATGTCATCACGATCGAGCAGGTGCTGAGCCATCGCGCCGGCTTCGCCGAGCATCCGGCGGTGCCATCGTTCCTGGCCAAGCTGCGCACGCAGCCGCGCTATCACTGGACGCGCGAGGAGCAGGTGCAGTGGCTGGTGGACAGTCTCGCACCGGTGGGACCACCGGGCGCGCAGTTCCGTTACTCCGATACGGGCTACATCCTGCTGGGTGCCATCGTGGAGCGGTACACCGGGCAGCCGCTTGGTCCGGCCGTGCGTGCACTCGTGGGGTTCGATCGGCTTGGGCTGCGTCACACGTGGTGGGAGACCATGGAACCGGCCCCGTCCGGCATCGCCGACCGGGCGCACCAGTACCTTCGTGGTTTTGATGCCTACGACATCGATCCGTCGTTTGACCTGTATGGCGGCGGTGGAATCGTCGCGACGATGTCGGACCTCGCGCATTTCCTCACAGCGCTGACCGACGGCCGCGTGTTGGCGCAGCGCGCTACGCTCGACACGATGCTGGCCCCGCGCAGCACCGAGATGGCCGGATACGGACTTGGCATCTTCGGCACGACGGCACGCGGCCTGCGTGGGCGCGGGCACAGCGGGTTTTGGGGCACGAGCGCGATGGTGTTTCCGGAGGCCGGAATCACCATCGCGGTGGCCGTGACCGAGCAGGCCGAGTCGCGCCTCCTGAATGTGGTGATGGGTGAAGTGCTGGGGCTGGCTGTGTGCCGGCAACTCACCGGTGCAGGACAGGCCACGAAGGAGTCCTGCTAGAAGAACCGCATCCCGTACTGCGCCCGAATGGCTGACGCGGCCGCGTCCGCGATGATCGCGTGTCCCGCCCCACTGGGGTGGATCCCATCGAGCGACATCAGCGGACCATACGGCTGCATCGACGTCATCAGCTGCACGCTGCTGAAGGGCGCCTTGAGATCGGGCCTGCCGTACAGCACTTCGAGCGGAACGATGGCGAAGCCGTGCTTCTCGGCCTGCGCTTCGATGAACGCGTTCATCTGGGCCATCTGGCCATTCACGATGGCCACCTCAGTGGGCGTCAGCACGAAGTCCTGCGTGGCCGGCCCACCGCCGGCACACGAAAACGGCACGGCCGGCTGCTGCTGCGCGCGCGCCGTGAGCCCCGCCGCGATGACGGTCGGAATGCGGACTGGCACGAACACCAGATTGGGGCTCGCGTCGCAGTCCGCCAGCACGTTGACATTGAACGCCGCCAGCAGTGTGGCGCGATCCGCAGCGATCTCCGCACCGCGGCGAAAGCTGGGGAACGAGGAGGCATCGCTGAGCAACGACACCAGGATCCCTTGACCCACGTGCTTCGCCACCTCGTCGACGAGTGTCGCATACTGAGTCGACCAGAGCGGAAACGGCGTAATGGTCGCGCCGACAATGGCGATCCCTGATCTCGCGTCAATAACGTCATTGGCACCGAGTTCAACGGAGATGAACTTGGGCTTCTGGCCAAGTGCCGCCTGTAGCTGTGTCGTGTGCGGTGGCAGGATGTGCGGATATAACTTCCGGTAGAACCCGTCAAACTGGGTCTCGGGGGTGGTATTGAGTGCATCAAACGTCTTGGCGGCGGAGATCGAAACGTTCTGCGCGGGGATGGTGAGCCCCTCTTCCAGTGGTGCGCAGCTGAGCGTCGACGCTGGCGCGCCGGCGGGCTCTCCCGAGAGACGAACGCCGGTGGCCAATGGCGCCCGGAGAGGCGAGCGGCACCCCGGGGAGCTCAGCAGCGGCAGCGATTGCTCTCGACCGGCGAGGCGCGCGAGTTGCGCGGTCCATGACTCCTGCTGGGTGGCGGCGATTGCGCCGTCCGACTGCCAGCCCATGCTGACACTCGTTCCGATGGAGACGAACCGGTGGAACACCCCCCGAGCGGACGGTCCCCCGTTGGCCGACGCACTGACGTCGAGCTCGGGTGCGGTCACCGTGCGCGGCTCCGCGCAGGCGGCGCCTGCAAGGAGTAGGACAGACGGGAACCAGATGCGGGAATTTCGCGACATGTTGAGACCTCGGCGGAAGTGAGCGTGCGTGCGCATTCGCGCGCCACCATGCTCGGGGCTCCAGTGAGATCGAGACATCAGCCATCTGACGTAGCTCGTGGGGCACGATGACGTAGATGACAGCAGGCTTCATCAGGTGGGAGCCTGCCGGCGTGCCTTGATGAAGGCGCATGTTGGCAATCGCATGGCGAGCGCGCCGTTCACGATTCGATCACGTTGACTCAACGTGTTCGTGGCGCTGGCCGGGTGTCAGCGCGCCAGCGTGGCCGATTGAAAGAAGAAATCGAGCATCGCCGTCAATGACGACGGATCACCGCGCAGCCGACTCCGCAGTGCCGCCCCCTCCCAGCAATCCACCAGCAGCGTCGCCATCCGTTGCGGATCGGTCTCGGCGGGTAGGTCGCCTGCTTCCCGCGCCACGGCAAGCGTCTCGGCGAGGCGCCGGGCAATCTCACTCAGGCATTGCTCGATGCGCCGGCGGAACACCTCGTTCGCACCCGACAGCTCCTGACCCAGCCCGCCCAACAGGCAGCCCAAATAGCCCTCCTGTTCGTAGGCCTGCTGGGTCATCTCGAAGAAGCCGCGCACGCGCGCCAACGGTGCGCGAGTGAGATCGCCCAAGCAGGCGTCCAGCCCTTCGTGGACGCCGCGCATGTACGCGTCGATGACCTGCAGCGCGAAATCCTGCTTGTCGGCGAAGTGATGATAGAACGATCCCTTCGGCGCGCGCGCGGCATCGAGCACGGCCTGGATACCCAGGCCGTGGTAACCATGCTGCAGGAGCATGGCGAGCCCGACGTCGAGGAGGCGCTGCTTCGCGTCTCGTGTCAGCTGGCGACCTTGGCTTTCATGTGTTCGATGACCGTCGTGTGTTCGTGTTCGGGGCTGAACATGACGATTTCCGCGTCTTCGTCCACCCGCACATTGTGGCCGGCAGGCCAATGGAACAAGTCGCCGCTGCGGACCGTCTCCTGCACTCCGTACTCGTCGGTGGTGGTGAGGGCGCCATGCAGCACGTAGCCCCAGTGCGGGCACTGGCACGCATCGTGGGGGAGTCCCACGAACAACGGTGTGGTATCCACACCGGCGGCGAGTGTGAAGTACTCGCCGCTGATGCGATCGAAGCCTCGAACACTCCCGAAGTCCCGCTGCTGTCGAATGACGACGCCGGGGACCTGCATCCGTACATCCACCTGTTCTCGGGCGATCCGCATGGGGTACTCCTAGGGGAAGGTGTCGAAATAGACCGAATGGTCTATTTGGGTGAACCTACGCCTTGGGCGCACTGCGTCAAGAGACGAACTTCACGGAGTCGCCGCTCCCTCGGTCGCCGATAGGGGCGATCTCAGAAGCGCAGCACGGTGGCGAGCGTGGGGCGAACGACGACCGCCACCGCCAGCCCCAGCAACAGGGCGCCAACGATGCGCGCGGTCCGGCGTGGGTTGGGCAGCACCTTCTCCGCGAGAACCACCAGCGTGAGCGCGACGACCCACGGCAAGCTCATCGCGCCTGTCGCGACCAGCAACACCATCAGTCCCCAGCAGCAGCCGAGACACCACGCGGCGTGCTCGGCTCCGAGACGGAGCGTCGCGACGTAACCGCTTCGCCATCGATGCATCAGGAAGTCGAGCGGAGAGTTACACCGACGGAGACATGCCCACTTGAGCGGACTCAGTTGATAGAGACCGGCAACCGTCAGCAGGGCCGCCGCCACATACGGCACCACGGCGCCCAGTGGTGGCGACTCCGTCACGCGCGCGGTGATCACGGTGGTGGCGAGGTACAGCGGGACGCCCGAGAGCGTCCACAGCAGCACATAGACCGCACCGAACATCCAGGTCGGCACCGCCTCCTCGCCCGCCGCCGCGAGGGTGGTGCGCACCGTTCGGTACAGCAGGAGCATCGGCGTGGCGCTTGGCAGCATCATGGCGACCATCATGATGCCCCACATCGCAACGTACCGGGCACCCGCGGTCAACGTCGCCGTGGTGGGGCCATCCGCCGACGGCATCATCATGATGCTGCCGTCGGGCATCGTCATCCGTTCGCCGCCACCCATCCCGCCGTGATTCGCCATGCCGGCATCGCGCACGACGAGCAACCACGCCGCTCCGCTGACGATGGCCAACCCTGCCACGAACGGCAGCGCGCCGCGCGGCACGAAGCCGGACGGCGCGCGATGGGAGGCGACGTGCGGGTCGCGCCGCCTCACGGCCCCGCGTATGCGAAGGGCGCGACCGCGGCGTACTGTCCCCCGTGATCGAGCGCGAGCGGCCCTTCGGATCGGAACGTACTTGAGGCACACAGCAGCGCCTCCTTGAACACGAAGCCCATCGGCAATTGTACCGTGGCGTGCGATTCGGCACCGGTCACCTTGTTGCGTACCGGGTCGAGGTCGAGCGTGAGCGCGCGGCCAGCACGCACCCTGCTGTTCATGCCGTCGGCCACGATCTCCATCGCCACCACCTCGGGGCCATGGACGGTCGTCAGGGTCGTCGCGATGATCTTCCACGGACCACCCGCTGCTCCCGAGAGAAGCGCACCCACCGCGTCACGCTGCGCCTCGCTCGTGTTCGCGTCGATGATGACCAACGCCTCGCCGTTTCCCTGGTGAATCGCACCGGGCCATTTGGCTACGACGCCGAAGCACACCCCGGTCATGTCCACGTCACCGTAATGCCCCGACTCGATGCGCCAATTCCAGTTGCCTTCGCACGCACCCGTCGTGGGCAGGCCGTTGAAGTTGCAGGGGCAGCCGTAGTCGCAGTTGCACGCGAGTACCACTTGCCCGCGGATCGTCCAGGCCGGAATGGCAGGAGCAGCGGTGGTCATGTTCAGGTTCTCGAGATGCGCAGGGAAGCAACACGCCGGAGGATAGGCGACGATCCGAAACGCTGACGCTGCTGCCGCGCCAC
>CAZMGX010000221.1:0-8533 GCA_964565915.1 uncultured Gemmatimonas sp. | reverse complement strand
CGCCCGCCCCCACCCCGCCCGCCGCCGCGATGGCCGCCACCACCCCGCGCTCCGCCACGGTCCGATCGACCCGGACCAGGCCGACCCGCATGGTGTCCCTCGCGGCCGCGTCCGTCGCGCCCGCGCCCTCGTGACTCACGATCACGCCCATCCTGCAGGCGCATGGCAGCTTCCCGCTCTTCATCCGTGTACGGATCATCGAGTCGTTGCTGCAACGTGGGCAAGTCGGCCGCGCGCACCGCACCACGCTGGCCGCGCGGCACCATGAAGCGCAGGGGACGATCCAGCACCGGTAACTCTTCCTCGATCAGCGTGCGCGCGATCTTCTCCGGAAGTCGCAAGCGCGCCACGGCGAGCGTCGCCCCGTCGGCTTCCTCGATATCGTAGTCGATCGGCACCGTGCGCTCGCGGATGTCGACGGCACCCGGGAGCGCTCGCGCGGCCGCCAACTGTTCGTCCGAGACGAACTGCCGACGATCGAGCTTCAGCGCCAGCGCACGCACGGCGTCGTAGTCCGTGACGCCCTGCATCTGCGCCTCATACCACGCCGTCAGTTCAGCCTGACCAAGCCGGGGTGTCGACGCGCCGAGTCGCCGCCACACCTCGCGGATCTCATCGATGATCGGCTGGTTCCGCCGCACCGCCGGATGACGCAACTGCCCGCGAGCGGCCGCCTCGGCCAACAGGTGTCGTGCGGCATCGGCGAGCTCCGATGGGAAACTCGCCAGCCCTTCCGTCTCACTCGAAAGCTCGAAACCGTAGAACGTCACCCGACGGCGAAGCAGCACGGGAGAGTGCTTGCGATCCGGATCGAGCATCAGCTCGGGTGGGTGACGCTCCGCGTACTGCTTCAGCACGTCCATCGACAACTGCGTGCCCTCGATCGACGCGCGCGGCACACCGAATCGATCGGCGAAGTAGCGCAGCGTACCGGCCACGGCACCCCAGCTACCGCACACGCTGGTCTTGGAGACGCGAGCCTCGTGCCCGTCAACCGTCTGCTCCTCGATGACGAGATCGAACGGCATGAACCGCGCGAGCAGGTCGGCGAACTTGCGCAGGGTGCCTTCGCGCGCCAGCGGCAGCGTCGTCGGGAGGGGCAGTCCTACACTGCGATACACACTGGCCATCGCCAGCGCGGCGTCTTCGAGCGACTTGACCAGTACCCCGCGTTGCTCCGCCCAATGCGGAATCCGCTCGGGGTCGAACAGGTGCCGCGACAACCCGTACACCTCACCCACATACCCAGCAACACGGAATCCCTCGGCGTACAAGTTGTACGCCGTCAGATGATCGCTGCCGCGGACCACCAGCCCCTCGAGATCGCGGCCTTCGCGCGTCATGCGGTGCAACGACTCGATGCCGCTCATCACGGCGAGCGCCGGCAGCAGATCGTCGTCGCCATTCACGATCAGCTCGCCCCACGCACGCTCGACGGGCAAGGCCTCGACCGCGCGCCCGTAGGCCGTCAACCGCCCCTGTTCGATGAGCCCGCGGTGCTCCAGTCGCGCGAGAGCACGTCGATAGGCGCCGCGGTCGAGTGGCACGGGCAGATCGAGGTCGTCCGCCCGCACGCCAAGGCCCGCACACGTCAGCGCCACGCGTTCACTGTCACCCGCGAGCTGGAACTCGGGCTCGGTGGGACGCAGCGCTTCGAAGCGAATGTCCCGATCACTCAGGATGAAGACGCGGCCATGTTCGACGCGCCCATGCACCCGACCGGCCATCTGCAGGATCTCGTTCGAGCCGAGATGCACGCGGGTCAACACATTGCGACCGCGGTCGATGACATTGGTGAATCGCGTGTCGTCGATGATCACGGTATCGAGCCCGGGCACGTTCAGGGCACTCTGGCCGGCGGCCGTCATCGCCAGAAAGAACGGCTTCGGAATCGTGCCTTCGAGGAACGGGCGGATCACGCGGATCGGCTCGCCGCCGTGATAGTGTGCCGCATTGATGCGCGGATAGCGCGTCCGCACCCACTCGGCTGCTTCCTCGACACTTGCGCGCGTGGGCATGAACATCGCCACGCCACGCTCCGACCGCGCCAGCTTCTGCAGGAACTTGTCATCGAGGAAATTGAGCGGCTGCTTGCGCTCGACCTCCACCTTCGCCGCCTTCGTTACGTCGAACGCCGAAACCTGCAGCACGTCGGCGCTGTTGAGGTATCGCGCATAGAATGACGGGTCGACGGTCGCCGAAAGCCAGATGAACCGACAGCCAACGCGCTTGCCCAGTGCCAGGCACAATTCGAGCTCCGCACTGGTCTGGTGAATCTCATCGACGACCAGGGTGTCCTGCGGCTGGATGTCGCCGTCCTGAAACCAGCGGCGCGCAATGCCGGTGGTGACGATCACGACGTTCCACGAGGGCGTCTCGGGGGTGGCTTCGCGCTCGCGATTGACGACGCCGACGCGCAGCGTGTCCGTCCCAAGAATGGTCTCGGCGATCGGGCGAATGGCGAGCGTCTTGCCCGTACCGGTGCCGGCGACGATGCCGAAACCGCGACCACTGGCCGCCAGTGCGCGCACGTCCGCACCACGGGTACGCTCGAGGAACGTGTCGAGATGCAGCCCGACGGCGAGTTCGATCGTTTCGCACGCCGCGCGCGTCGGCGCGATGACGATCACGCGGCCCGTGGGCGGTTTGGCCGCCGCGAAGGCTTCGCGGTCAGGCGGCAGATAGCGGTCGCGGGTAGTTCTCACGGGTGAAAGCTAGCGCGCCACCAGAGGACCCGTGGATGTTGGCCGCACCGAACCTCCCGCGCCGCAGACCTGCTACCTTTGTGCTGAGCCTGTTGCCGCTGTCGGTTACCCTCGCCACGGAATCCTCATGTCCCAGCCGCCAGACAGCGACGACCCTTCTCGTGCCGAGTGGGTCGCCATCGCAACCTTCGCGACCGGACTGGAGGCCGACATGGCTCGGCAGCAACTGGATGCGGAGGGAATTCCCGTGCTCACCAAGAGCGACGCACCGGGAATTTTTGGTGCCGGGTTCCAAGGATCGGTCGGCGGCGGCGTGACGTTGTGTGTACCCAGCCCGGAGGTCGAGCGGGCGATCATGTTGCTCGACGGGCAACCCTGATCATCGATGCCGGGAGCGCGTGACGACTATCTGCTGCGAATGATCCAGCAGGCTGCCGCCGCCCTCAGGCGGCTGCGTGAGCGTCTTGGCGGTGGCGGCGCGGCCGAAGAGGTGGCGCACGATGCCCACGCGGCCATTGGCACCCTGCTGGGTCCACAACGTGAGCTGTTCGATCGCCTCGACCCGCAGTCGGCGGCCCGACTGCTGGGGGATCCGGAACGCGTGGTGCTCTGGGCCGACCTCCTCGCCGTGCGTGCCGATGCACTCGAAGCCAGCGCCGACTTCATCGGCGCCGCGCGTCTGCGTGCGCGCGTGAAGGCGTTGCGTGCCGAGCTACCCGCGGACGTCGTAGGCCGAATCGAATGAACGTCACCGGACGCGACGACCAGGAACCCTGACCATGCTTCGTGACGAGCTCTTTCGCTCCGGCGCGCCGATGATGATCGCGCTGACCTGCATGCTGGCGTTCGGCTATGTCGCGCGGGTGCGGCGCGAGCGGTTGGCTTCGTATTGGACGGTCGCCTGGGCACTGCTCGCGACACGGTATGCCTGGTCAGCGTTCTGGGGCTCGCCGTACCCGCATGAGTGGAGCAGTCTCGTCGGGGCCATGCTGCGTGTCAGTTTCGCGATGACCGTGCTGGTCGGTGCCCTGGCGCTCCGCGGGGTGCACATCCCCACCCGTTGGATTCCGATCGTGGGAATCGGCGTGCGACTGGCCCTCTTGCCGCTCGACCCGCACCTCCTCACGGCGATGCTGCGGATGGAGATCGTTTTGGGGACCATGTTCGCGCTGCTGGCGTTCGCCGCCACGCGTATCGCCACCGCCCCAGGGCTTCCGCAGCTCGAGCGACGAGCCACCGCCTTCGCCCTGCTGGTCTATGCCGCGGTCTCGGTCCTCTCGACGCAGATGCCCAATGGGAGCGTTGCCTTCACGACGACCACCGTGATCGCCTGGGGCGCGCAACTACTTGTCGCGATCGGCATTCTGGCCACGTTCTTCCGCCTGTCGTACGAGGCGGAAATCGCGGCGCGCGCCGCGGTCGAGAACAAGCTGACGCAGGCGTTGAGCGGCTTCGTCCATCTCTGCATGCACTGCAAGGCCGTGCGCGACCGCGCCAACGAATGGCAGCCGCTGGAGCAGTTCATCGCCGAGCGGACGGCCTCCCTCACGTCGCACGGTCTCTGCGAATCGTGCGCGGCGAGGCACTACCCCGAGGAGTTTGCGACCGGCTGAGGCTACCGCTGGATCAGCTTCACCCGCTGGCCATTCCGGAATACCTCGACCCGATCCGCGCGCCCATCGCGATTCGTATCGGTCCAGACCTGCAGCAGTTCGTTGTTCTGATCGAGGAACAGCGCACGCCACGGCAGACCACCGCGTCCCTGATCCGGCACGCGCACGATGAACTCGTTCGTGCCCAGCCACGTCATCACCTCGGTGCTCGTTCGCCCCTGAATGACATCCAAGGCGGCGCGCATCGATGGGAGCACCTGCGGATAGGCTTGCGACGCAAAGGCCGGCAGGTCATCGCACCGTCCATCGGTATCGCGGTCGAGGCACACGGGTGGTCCGAAACGCGAATCGTCACACCAGCCGTCGCCGTCGCGGTCCAGACACGCCGAGGATCCGGTTCCGGGCGGGCGCACATTCGGATTGTTCCGGAAGTACCGCGGGTCCTGCAGCGCGCCACCGCCAACCACGACGCCGCCCTGCGTCACGTACCCGCCATATGACCCCATCGGCCCCAGCTGTGACGGCGTGCCCCCCGGATACGACGAAGCCGGCGTATTCGCCGGCTGGTCGCCAAACAATTGGGCATCGCTGATCCGTTTGCTTTCCCGCTGATCCCGCGCGTACTGCGGGTCGATGGGATCAACGTCTGGCGGGATCAACGGCGGCCGCTTGACCTCTCCCGGCTTGGTGAAGCCCTTCACAGGCACTTTGTCGATCGCCTTCACCTTGCCCTTCTCTTCCCCGTAGACCACCCGTCCGTTTGCCGGCTTCTTCTGAATCGCGGTCGGGCAATCCGTCGGCGCGGGCTGCTGGGCAGGCGGTACGTTGTCAATCCACACCCGGCACATGCCCGCCGGCGGCAGATACTCGCGAGGAACGCTGTCACCCTTGGTCGACGCACGCGCGGCTGCCGACGCGGGCGGACGCTGTGCTTCACCCACGCGTGCAGACACCGCGAGGAGCGACACCGTGAGCAGCGTCGCCACGACACCGACCGACACCACATTGAGCAGGCGCCGCACCGGCGGCACCAGGAGATTCGATCGACGATTCTTGGGGTTCATCACGTCCTCCAGCTTCAGGGCACCGCACGTACTCTCGCGCCGTCCACCATCGAGGGCACTCGGAGCGCTTACGGCCACGTATAGCGCAGGGACCGTGCCACGCCCATGAGCGGGTGCGGTCCCCTGTATACCCGTAATTATCGGCCGCTGGTCCCACGGACAACAGCCGACACGGCCCATCCGGGGGACAACCGCGTCACTTGAGGGGGACGGACCCGGGGTCCGGGAGGGCCGCCCCGCTTCCGTCGCCCGCGTTCAGTCGCCGAAGCTGATGCCGGTCATCCGGGCCGCCATCACGACGTCGTGCGTGGGGTCGACCTTTTTGACCTCCCGCAGCACCTCGTTGATGGGGATGCAGACCAAATGGGGCGACTGGAGCGCTACCATGTGCCCCCACTGCTTGTCTGCCACTGCCTGTACCGCCGCCGCCCCGAACCGCGTCGCCAGTAGGCGGTCGTACCCGGTGGGCGACCCACCGCGCTGCAAATGCCCCAGCACCATCGACCGGGTTTCCTTGCCCGTCCGCTTCTGAATGTCATAGCCCAGGCGCTCGGCGATCCCGCCAAGTCGCCGGTCTTGACCGGGCAACGAGGCCCCGATGATCGACTCGGTGCCGCCCTTCGGTTTCGCCCCTTCCGCCACCACGACGATGCTGAAGCGGCGACCCGACGCGTCGCGCGCCATGATCTTCTCGCAGACCTTCTCGATGTCCCACGCAATTTCGGGAATCAGGATGACGTCGGCGGTGCCGGCCACACCAGCGTGCAACGCGATGAACCCGGCTTCGCGCCCCATCACCTCCAACACCATCACGCGATCGTGCGACTCGGCCGTCGTATGCAGCTTGTCGATCGCCTCCATCGCCGTGTTCACGGCCGTGTCGAAGCCGAAGGTCGTGACGGTGCCTGCCACATCGTTGTCGATCGTCTTCGGGACACTGATGATCCGCATGCCCTTGGCCGCCAGTTGCGAGGCAATCTTCAGCGAGCCGTCGCCGCCAATCGAAATGATGGCCTCGATGCCGAGGTTTCGCGCGTTCTCGATGAGTTCATCAGACCGGTCGATCTCTTTCCACGACCCATCGGCCTGCTGAATGGGATACGCGAACGGGCTGCCGCGATTCGTGGTCCGCAAGATCGTCCCGCCCAAGCCGCCGATGCCCTTCACCGTATCGGCGGTCAGCGGGATGACTTCATCGTCACCCATCAGACCGGCAAAGCCACGTTTGATGCCGAGCACGTCCCAACCTCTCGTACGTGCAGAAAGGACCGCCGCTCGGATGACGGCGTTGAGTCCGGGGGCGTCGCCGCCACCAGTCGAAAGCGCGATGCGCATAGGGTGTGAGGATCGGGTCAACGAGATCAGGGAACAGGGGGCGGCGCGGGACGCATCGGGACGTTCGACAACGCTGCCAACTGCCTGACAATGGAATCCTGGTACGCCACCACTTCGCGCAACGAGTCGATCTGCGCCTGCAACAGCGCATTGTCGTCGCGCAACTGCCCCATGGCGTTTCCGAGGTCCATCATCGCCTGCCCCGAGGATACATCACTGGACGGATCCGGAACACTGCCTGTGCAGCTTGTAACGAAGAATCCCGCTGCCGCAATCGTTTGCAGCAGCAGCAGTCGCAGCATCGCTCGTGTTTTCGCTCGTGAATGCATGCGTGAGGCCACCGGAGAAGACGCAGGTGCGGGGTTGAGGAGAAGCGGGAAATTGCTGGTCGGCGCGCGATCCGGGTTATGCACCCCGCCGCGATCGGGTACATGCTGCCGATCGCACCAACGGCGACGTCAGCGATGGATATAGCGTGCGATCGCCGGGCGCGGAACACACCATCGACCTGATCGCCTCACCCGTGCAATCCGGAGGCCGCATGCGGCATCGTACCGGCAGTACCCTCATCGAACAGATCGTCCTGATCGCCGTGTTGGGATCGTGCACGGCCCTCGGTGTCGCCGCCGGCGCCCGCCTGCTCGATACCGCCACCGTGCACGGTGCCGCGCGCGAAGTCTCCGAGCTGTTCGCCCTCGCGCGCGATCGAGCCGCGGCAACCAGTACCAGCACCGCCGTCCGTCTCGACGCGGTTCGTGATCGCGTCGTCGTGTACAGCGGCACCGACACGCTGGCCGCGGTCGAGCTTGGTGCCACACGTGCGGTGCAACTCGAAAGCACCCGCGACTCCATGGCGTACCTGCCGTCAGGACTCGGCTACGGTGCGGCGAATCTGCGCGTGATCGTAAGTCGAGGGGCGAGCCGGGATACAATCACGGTGTCCAGACTCGGGCGGGTGAGGCGGTGAGGCCACAACGATATCTGTTATCGATTATCCGATAGACAGATAACGGATATCGTTGTTCAACGGTTGCCAACGTCTGTCACCAGAGCTAGCCCGCCGCCGTTGTCCCAAAATCGAACCCGGGCACACTCACCCGCGGAATCTCCTGGCCGATCGTCCACTCGATCGTGCGCACCATCCCGATCTCTTCCGCCGACATGAAGGTGTACGCGTCCCCCGTCGCCGCGGCGCGGCCCGTTCGACCGATGCGATGCACATAGTCTTCCGGCTGCTGCGGCACGTCGTAGTTGATCACGTGCGTAATGCCGGAAATGTCGAGTCCGCGCTGCGCGATGTCCGTCGCCACCAAGACGCGCAGCTTGCCGGTCTTGAAGTCCTCAAGGGCCTGCATGCGATCCTTCTGCGACTTGTCGGCGTGCATGGCACCGGCGTCAATGCCGGCACGCTCCAGGTCGTGCACGACCCGGTCGGCGCCGCTTTTGGTGCGGGTGAACACGAGCACGGAATCGTGATCGCGCTCCGACAACAGGTGCACCAGCAACTCGTTCTTGCGCTGACGCGGCACCGGATAGACGGCATGGGTCACCGTCGTCGCGGCCGACGAGCGCCGACCAACCTGCACGACAATCGGCTTGCGCAGATACTTGCGCCCGAGCGCCTCGATTTCCGGCAGCATCGTCGCACTGAACAACAGCGTTTGGCGATAGCGCGGAATCTGCTCGACGATGCGGTTGATCTGCGGCGCAAAGCCCATGTCGAGCATCCGATCGGCCTCGTCGAGCACGAGTGTCTCGAGGTACGAAAAGTCGACGTTGCGCTTCTCGAGATGATCGAGCAGCCGCCCCGGCGTGG
>CAZMGX010000220.1:2544-8554 GCA_964565915.1 uncultured Gemmatimonas sp. | reverse complement strand
GGTCGCGTGCATCGACAGCCACCCGCACCATGGCCTCCGCGATCGCGACGTGCAGCGCCAAGGCGATGGCGGCGCGATCCTCACCGGCGCGCCGCGCAGCAAGGAGCCGTTCCATCACAGACCGTGATGCCATGAGGAGGCGACCATCCGGCGCCACCTCCACGTCGAACCGGAACGAAGCGGCGTACCGGCGCATGGCCTCTGCCCCCGGCGTTTGTGAGGCTCGCAGGGCCAGCTGCTCCATTTCGATTGCCGCCTGCCCTTCGTGGCTCACGACCTGCCGCACGTCCAACAGGGCGGCACAGGCATCAAGAAAGCGACCCATGCTGGTCGTTGCGACACAACCGATGCGCCGCTCGAGTTGCGCGCGCAGGATTTCGCGCTGCGCCGGTGTGTACCGGTGCGCCGCCTCGAGTGACTCGTCCCACGGAAGCCCGAGCGCATGCAGCAGCGAGAGCCCGATCCGCGCCGGCTCGCGTACGGCGGCGTCACCGCCCGCGAGCAGAAAAGGCGCCAATGAGGCCACGCGCGTGCATCGCGTGTAGGTGCCCATGAGCAACTCGCCACCCCACACCGTGTGATCCGTGCCATAGCCGGTGCCATCGAACGTGAAGGCCAGAATGGGCTGCGTCGGATCCAGCGCGTGCTCGCCCATCAACGCGGCAAGGTGTGCGTGATGGTGCTGCACGGCGACGAGGGGGAGATTTCGCTCGCGCGCCGCCTCGCGCGCCCAGCGCGACGACAGGTAGCCAGGATGGAGGTCACAGGCGATCCGGTCCGGAGTGACACCATGCAACGATTCCATGTGTCGTGCGGCGTGCGACAGGGCAGCCAGTGTCTGCGGATCCGCGACATCTCCCAGGTGCGCCGACAGATACGCCGCATCCCCGCGCGTGATCGCCAATGTGGACTTGAGCTCGGCTCCCACCGCCAACACAGCCGGTGGGTTCGCGGATTCGGTGCGCAGGGACACCGGGAACGGCGCGAATCCGCGTGAGCGACGAAGCGGTACCTCCATGTCCCGCTCATCCAGCTGCATCACGGAGTCATCGCAGGGTACGTGGATCGGCCGGTCGTGCAGCAGGAATCCGTCGACCAACGGCGACAACCTTGCGATCGCGTCGTCGTCTTCATAGACGATGGGTTCGTCGGACAGATTGCCGCTGGTGCAGACGACGGGACCATCGGCGGCCAGCAGCGCGTGAATGGGGGCATACGGCAACAGCAGGCCGATCGTGTCCACACCGGGTGCAAGGTTGCCGGCCAGTCGGATCGATCCATCCACGCGTCGGGGCAACAGCACGATGGGATGGGCCGGACTGCCCATCGTGCGCGCGGCCGCGTCGGACACCTGCGCGACGTCACGCGCCACATCGAGGCTCGCGACCATGACGGCAAACGGCTTGTCAGGTCGCCGTTTGCGCGCGCGCAGCAGGGCCACCGCTCGCTCGGACCGTGCATCACACATGAGGTGATACCCACCAATTCCCTTCACCGCAATCACGTCACCCGTCTGCAGCGCGACGCGCGCCGCCAGAACCGCGTCGTTGCCCACGCGTCGTGCAGAATGCGGTATGTGGGTCGGGTCTGACAGACTGTTCGTGGCGATCCAGGACTGCGACGGACCACACGCGGGACACGCATTCGGCTGCGCATGGAATCGTCGCGACGTGGGATCGTCGTACTCGGCCTGGCATTGCGCACACATCGTGAACGCCGCCATCGTGGTCGCGTGTCGGTCATACGGCACGCCCCGCATGATCGTGAAACGCGGGCCACACGCCGTACAATTGATGAACGGATAGCGATAGCGTCGGTCGGCCGGGTCACTGAACTCGCGCCAGCAATCGTCGCAGGTGGCGCGATCCGGTGCCACCACCACCGTGCCACGGTCCCGGCGCGCGCTCTCGATGATGACGAACTCGCGCTCGCGTCGCGTGGGCACCTCGTCGATGTCGATCGTGCGAATCACCGCGCCCGGCGGCGGTGCGGCGCGCAGCGCCTGCGCGAAGGCATGGACGGTTGCCGAGTCACCTTCGACCTCGATGATGACCCCGCAACCATCGTTCTGCACGAAGCCGCCCAACGCCTGGGCGCGCGCCAGGCGGTACACGAAAGGTCGGAACCCGACCCCTTGCACCAGGCCACGTACGTGGAGGCGCCGCCGAACCGGCGGTCGCGTCGACACACGCGCCGGCATCGTCGGCGGAATCGTCGGTGAAGTCATCGGCGGGACAGTGCCGGTCCAACGACCGGATCGGGAATAGCATGTTCATGCCATAACGCGATCTGGCCCGGAGGCATACTGTACGCAGCAGTATCACCCACCTGCCTGCGTTACCGGAGGGATTCGATGGGAATCGCCCTGCCTCCCGCACCAGTCACTGCCCAGGAGCAGTTGCTGGCCCGCCTTGGGGAGGAGAAGACGGTTGAGGCGCTCAACCGACTGCTCGATCGCCTGGAAGTGATCACGTTCGTCGCCGATGCCCTCGACGGGTTTCTGGCGCGTGCGAACGTGGTCGCCGAGAGTGTCGCGGACAGCGTCCTCGACCTCAAGCGTATGGCCGCCGACGGAACACCGACCGGCGAAGTGATCGGCAAGTTGCCGCAACTCGCAAAAGCGGGGGTGCAGTTGGCGGACGTCTCAGCCAACCCGGCCTTCCATCGCCTCATGCAGTCGGGGTTGCTGGAGCGACTCGGCGATGAGAAGACGATCGAGTCGGTCAAGGCCGTCCTCGAACGTCTCGAACTCGCCGCGTTCACGCTCGAAGCCATCGACGGGTTCCTGCGACGGAGCGACCAGATCTCGCGCGCGCTGTCCGAAGATGTGGAAGACCTGAAGGTGGCGACCCAGCCGGACGTGCTGAAGCTCAAAGAGGTGTTGCAGGCGCTGCCGCCACTCATTCAGGCCGGCCAGACGCTGGTGAAGTCCGGCATGTTGGAGCCCAAGACCGTCGCCGTCCTCGGACAGATTGGTCACTCGGCAGCGCAATCGTTTGAGGAGGCGAAATCCGCACCTGCAACTGCGAAACCTCTCGGGATTTTTGCACTCATGAAGGCGCTGAAGGATCCCGATGTGAGTCGCGCGGTAGATTTCGCGTTGCGTGTTTCGAAGGCGTACGGGCAGTCGCTGACCAAGTAGACGTGCACGAGTTGTCGATCGCCCATGGCATCGTCGACGTCGTCACGGAGTCGGCGCGTGCGGCAAACGCCAGTGGAATTCGCGCGGTGTTCGTGAACGTCGGACGGCTCAGTGGCATTGAAGCCGGTGCGCTCCAGTTCTCCTATGAGCTCGTGGTGCAGGGCACGATGCTCGACGGCTCTCGCCTCGTCATTCAGGAGGTACCCATCGTGATCTTTTGCACCTCCTGTAGCGCCGAGCATGAACTGCCCGGTGTGCAACGGTTCCGCTGTCCGGTGTGTGACACCCCCAGTGGTGACATCCGTCGGGGGCGCGAGCTCGAGGTGGCGTCCATCGAGATCACGGACGTGGCCGTCGCGACCCCGTGACCGCCGCGTCGACCACGCGCATCGTTGAGGTGCGTGCCGGCATCCTGAAGAAGAACGACGAGCTGGCGCGCGCGCTGCGACGCCGCTTCGAGCGCGCCGGTGTCTTTGTCGTGAACCTGGTGTCGAGTCCCGGCACGGGGAAGACGGCGTTCCTCGAGCATACGCTGCGCACCCTTCAAGCCGATGGGCTTCGGGTGGCGGCGCTTGTGGGCGATCTCGAGACCGATCACGATGCCCAGCGTCTCGCACGTAGTGGCGCACCGGCTCGGCAAATCAATACCCACGGTCGCTGTCACCTCGAAGCCGACATGATCGAGACACATCTGGCGGACTGGTCACTCGACGCCTTGGATGTGCTATTCATCGAAAACGTGGGCAATCTGGTATGCCCGGCCTCGTACGATCTGGGCGAGGCCATGCGGGTGGCACTGCTGTCGGTGACCGAGGGGGAAGACAAGCCACTCAAGTATCCGACGATGTTCAATTCCGCGGACGTCGCCGTGATCACCAAGATCGACTTGGCCGATGCGTGTGAATTCGATCGCGCGGTCGCGTATGACGCGATCGAGTCCGTACGCCCCGGCATGACGGTGCTCGAGGTCTCCTCGCGAAAGAACATTGGTATGGACACGTGGCGGGCGTTCGTGCGTGAGCGGATGCAGCGCTGGCGCAGTGGCATCGACGCCGTCGCTCGCGAGGAGATGGCGGATTCCGCGACGATGACATGACGTCCGGCGCCTTCGCGCGTCGGCGGCTCGACGATCGCCACGCCGAGTCGACACTTGTCTCGGAGGGCACTCCGTCACGCGCCGCAGACGATCGCACGGCAGATGATCGCGCAGACCGTGTGCTCGACGCCGTGCGACGGGTCGCCCGATTGGTGGCGCAGGAGCCGGACAGCACCACGCTGCTGCGCGCGCTGGCCCCGCTGCTCGCGACGCTGCTGCACGCCGATCAGGTTCTGGTCGCCTCGTTGAACGAAGACACGTTGGAAGGCCTGATCTCACACGGTCTGCCCGACGACGACCTGACGACGATCGCCGTATCGTACGCACTGCTGGAATCCGTTGCACAACGACGGTCAGGTCTCGTCCTCACGAAGTCGTACGACATGGTACCCGGCTCGAACCGTCGACTGGGCGAAACGGGGTGGCGCGAGATCGTCGCGGTACCCGCGCTGCATCACGCGGGCCACGCGATGGCCGTACTGCTCATCGCCAACAGTCACCGATCGGGTGGATTCGCCCTCGGCGACATCGAGCTCCTGGAAGCGCTCGCCGAGCAGGTGGTGGTTGGCCTCGACCGGGCCAAGCTCCTTGGCCGGCTCGATGAGTGGTCTCGCAGCCTTGAGGCGCTGCTCGCGTTCAGCGCGGCCGTCCATCAGCAGCGCGAGCCGGAACCGCTACTGAACGAGATGGTTGATCATGCCGCGCGGTTCCTCAAGGCCGACGGCGGCCGCGCCGGACTGGCGCTTCCGAATGGCCCGCGCGGGGATCTGCAGATGCAGTCCACGATGTACTGGCGCGACGGCGCCTGGTCGCGTGCGCCGGGATCCTGGTCACGCAACGAGGGCATTCCGGGGCGTGTCCTGGAGCACGAGTTCCCGTATCTCTCGTCGGATTACCCCTCCGACCCGATGGCCGACCCGGAACTCGTGGCGTCCGGACAGGTGCGACACGCTATCTGTGTGCCCATCAAGGATACGACCCATGCGGTGATCGGGTTCTTCGAACTGCACCGTGGAGACCAACGCACGGCGTTTACGTGGAACGAGGCGACGTTCCTGGAGTCGCTCGCCGACACCACGGCGATGGCGATCGAGAACTCGCGTCTGGTGATGGCGCTGGCCGCGAAAAACGAGGAGATCCGCCTCCTGTTCGCCCGCCACGCCGAGCGCCTCGAGGAGGAACGACAGCACGTCGCGCGCGAGCTCCACGACGAAGCCGGCCAGGCGCTGGTTGGCGTGAAGCTGTCGCTGCAGGCGCTGTCGCGGGTCATCCCGGAGGGGATGCCCAGCATCCGCGCTCCGTTGGACGAGTTGCGGATGCAGGTGAATCAGGCGACGGCCCGACTGCGTCAATTGGCGCGACGCTTGCGGCCGCCGACGCTCGACCAGCACGGCCTGCATGTCGCGCTCGCGCAGCTGGTGCACGAGATCGAGGAACGCTCGGCGGTCACCATCCAGCTCGAGACGACATGGCTGCCCGTGCGGCGACTCCCGGTGGTCGAGACCGCCGTGTTCCGAATCACGCAGGAAGCGCTCACCAACGTTGTGTCGCACGCCGAGGCGCGTCGCGTCTCGGTCGCGATTGGAGAGTGCGACGCATCGCTGTGGGTGCGGATCGCGGACGATGGCCGCGGATTTGATCCGTCCCGCGAGTCGCTTGGATTGGGACTCCGCGGTATCGCCGAGCGCGTACACATGCTGGGTGGGGAGTATCGCGTGGAGTCGGCGGCGGGTCACGGCACGACGTTGTTCGTACGCCTGCCGGTGTCGTGA
>CAZMGX010000220.1:0-2534 GCA_964565915.1 uncultured Gemmatimonas sp. | reverse complement strand
GTGGTTCTGGTGGATGATCATGCCTTGGTGCGGCGGGGGCTGGCCGTCTTGTTGCGCGCCGATGGGCGACATCAGGTCGTCGGTGAGGCGGGCAGTGGCGAGGCGGCCATCGGTGTGGTGGACCGCGAACGACCCGACGTGGTACTGCTCGACATGTCGATGCCCGGCATTGATGGTCTTGAGACCTTGCGACGACTGCGACGGCTGCCGGCGCCGCCGCGGGTGCTGATCCTGTCCATGCATGATGAGACGCAGTTGATCGCGCAGGCCTTGAATGATGGCGCGGACGGCTACCTGCTCAAGGACTCGATGGATGACGAGCTCTTTCTGGCCATCGATGGCGTGCAGCGCGGCCAGAAATACCTCGCGGCCGCGATCGATCGGGCGCGTCTGCACGAGGTCATGTCCCGGCCAACGGCGCTGACGTCGCGCGAGCGGGAAGTGCTGCAGCTGATTGCCATTGGGCATACAACCCAGGAAGTGGCTGAACGGTTGAACATCTCCCCGCACACGGCCACGCGACATCGCGCCAACCTCATGCAGAAGCTCGATGCGCACAATCAGGTGGAGCTGGTGCGGATCGCCGCCGGCCGCGGCTTGATCGTGCTGTCCGGACCTGGCGGCTCGGCCGAGTCGGCGTAGGTCGTCGCGCCGCGAGGACATCCTTGAGTCCTGTCTCGCGTACGACCTCGGGTACTACCTAGTTCTTGCTATTGTCGCGTCGACGGGATCGCCGCAACGTGGACCCCTGCAGTTGGTCCTCCCACCCCACGCCCATTGGGCGATCCCCAGCAGGAGACAGATCTCATGGCAACGGTCCTGTGGTTGCAGGGCGGCGCGTGCTCCGGCAATACCATGTCGTTTCTCAATGCCGAAGAACCGAGCGCGTGCGACCTCGTGACAGACTTCGGCATCGACTTGCTCTGGCATCCCTCGTTGGGGCTGGAGATGGGCGAGCCGGTCAAGGAACTCTTGCGCGACCTCGCCAGCGGCAAGAAGCAGCTGGACCTGTTCGTGTTCGAAGGCACCGTGATCCTCGGCCCCAACAAGAGCGGCCGGTTCAACATGTTCGCCGATCGGCCCATGAAGGATTGGGTGGCGGAGCTGTCCGCGCAGGCCGGCGCCGTTGTGGCCCTCGGGGATTGCGCCTGCTGGGGTGGCATTCCGGCGACGGAGCCCAATCCAGTCGACAACGTCGGGCTGCAGTACCTCAAGCGCAAACACGGCGGCTTTCTGGGCGCGGACTTCAAGTCGAAGTGGGGATTGCCGGTGGTCAACATCCCCGGCTGCCCCGCGCACCCGGACTGGGTGACGCAGATCCTGGTCGCGATCGCGTCGGGGCGTGCCGGCGACATTGCGCTCGATGACCTGCAGCGTCCGATCACGTTCTTCAAGACATTCACGCAGACGGGCTGCACGCGCGTGCAGTATTTCGAATACAAGCAGTCGACGATGGAGTTCGGCCAGGGCACGCGACAGGGCTGCCTCTTCTACGAACTCGGCTGCCGTGGACCGATGACGCATTCGCCGTGCAATCGCATCCTGTGGAACCGGCAGTCGTCCAAGACGCGCGCCGGCATGCCGTGCACCGGGTGCACCGAGCCGGAGTTCCCGTTCCACGACCTCAAGCCGGGTACCGTCTTCAAGACGCAGAAGGTTAGCGGCACGATCCCGAAGGAAGTGCCGACCGGCACCGATCACGTCTCGTACATGGCGCATGCGGCCGCGGCTCGTATCGCGGCGCCGAAGTGGACGAAGGAAGACATGTTCGTCGTCTGATCCCATCGCCCTCCTACCTTCTCCTTTCGAGTCTGACACTCATGACGACCGCGACTTTACCCGTACCATCCGACCTGCGGATCAGCCCGTTGGGTCGTGTCGAGGGCGACCTGGATCTGCGCGTGACGCTGCGTGACGGTGTGGTCACCGATGCGTGGACCGAAGCGAGCATGTTCCGCGGCTTCGAGATCATCCTGCGCGGCAAGGATCCGCAGGCCGGACTGATCGTGACGCCCCGCATCTGCGGCATCTGCGGCGGCTCGCACCTGTACAAGTCGGCTTATGCGCTGGACACCGCCTGGAAGACCCACATGCCGCGCAATGCCACGCTGGTGCGGAACATCGCGCAGGCGTGTGAAACGCTCCTCTCGATTCCGCGCTGGTTCTATGCACTCTTCGCCATCGACCTGACCAACAAGAAGTACGCGCACCTGCCGGAGTATGACGAAGTCGTGCGTCGGTTCTCGGCATTCGTTGGCACGAGCTTCGAACCCGGCGTGACGCTGTCGGCCAAGCCGGTCGAAGTCTACGCCATCTTCGGCGGGCAGTGGCCACACTCCAGCTTCATGATTCCGGGCGGCGTGATGTGTGCGCCGACGCTCAGCGACGTGACGCGGTCTATCGCGATTCTCGACTACTGGAAACGTGAGTGGCTGGAGAAACAGTGGCTCGGCTGCTCGATCGAACGCTGGATGGAACTCAAGACGTGGAACGAGATGCTGGCGTGGGCTGACGAGAACGATGCCCAGCGCAAC
>CAZMGX010000219.1:0-8564 GCA_964565915.1 uncultured Gemmatimonas sp. | reverse complement strand
GCTGGCCGCCGTGGCCGTGGTCGGCTACGGCGCGCAGGAGCGCCGCGAAGTCACCGGCGCCGTCGCGACCATCTCGGCTGAAAAGATGAAGGACATTCCGACGAACGATCCCATGAAGGCGCTGCAAGGGCGTTTGGCCGGTGTCGAAATCGTCACCAACAGCAATGAGCCGGGTGCGGCCATGCAGGTACGCATCCGCGGGGTTCGCTCGATGGCCAGCGGACGCAATGAGCCGCTGTACGTCGTGGATGGCATCCCGATCAACGGGGGCATCGAAGATTTCAATCCGTCGATCATCGACAACATCACCGTCCTCAAAGATGCGGCCGCCACGGCGATCTACGGCAGCCGCGGCGCGAACGGTGTCATCCTCGTTACCACCAAGAAGGGCAACGCCGACGGATCGACGCGCACGACGTACAGCATGGACAGCTACTACGGCGCGCAGCAGCCGATCCAGATCATCCCGATGATGGGGATGAACAACTTCGTCCGATACCTGCAGGACGCGGCACGCTTCAACGGCCAGGACACCACGCTCACGACCATCCTGCAGGGACAGACGTTCGTCCCCGGCACGACGACGTCGAAGCGCTTGTACGCCTACCAGAACGGCATCGAGACGGACTGGCAGCGGGCGGTCCTGCGTGATGGCCTGCAGAAGAATTTTCAGACGACGATCACCGGGCAGACCGGTGGTACCCGCTACTCGCTGTCGGGCAACTATTTCCAGCAGAACGGATCCATTCCGGGCCAGGCCAACACACGCGGCAATGCCTTCGTCTCCTTCGAGCACAGCACGGAGCGACTCAGGGTCGGCATGACCACGTCGCTCTCGCGCTCGCTCGTACAGCTCGGCGTCGGCCAGGGCGCTTTCGGCTACGCGACCGCCATGGCGCCGTTCGGCTCGCCGTACAACTACACCACCCCCGACTCGGCCGGACTCCTCGACCCGCGGCCCGACGACGATCCGCTCAACATCAATCCGCTGCTCGAGGCGCAGTCGATGATTCGCGAGCAGACCGGTACGCGCGCCTTCGCGTCTGCCTATGCGGAACTGAACATGGGCAAGGGCTTTCGGTATCGCCTGAACTTCGGGCCCGACTACAACACCCAGAACCTGGGCTGCTACAACGATCGGTGGACGCACGGACCGTGCCGGGATCCCGGCAACTTCAGCGCGAATCAGGGGCAGCCGCCACAAGCGATGCGGCGCAACCAGACCGATTTTGCGTATACGCTCGACAACCTGCTCACGTACGAGAAAGACCTCGGCGCCAACCAGCGTCTCGAAGTCACCGGGCTCTACTCGATTCAGAAGGACCGCTTCATCAAGGACTCGATGTACGCGACGCAGCTGCCGTACAACACGCAGCTTTGGCACGACATCGGCTCGGGCACGGCGGGCAACAGCCTGAGTCTCATCTCCGAGTGGGCGCTGCAGTCGTACATGGCCCGCGTGAACTACACCCTGCTCAATCGCTACACGCTCTCCTTCACGTCGCGGGCCGACGGCTCGAGCCGTCTCGCCCCGGGCAACAAGTGGGCCTACTTCCCATCGGCATCGGCCGCCTGGAACATCAGCGATGAGCCGTTCATGCGCCGCTTCGGTGCCATCGATCAACTGAAGCTGCGTGCCAGCTACGGCACGACCGGCAACACCTCGATCAATCCCTACCAGACCCAAGGGACGCTGAATCCGCGCTTCTACACGCTCGGCACGACGCGGGTGCGCGGTTACCAGCCGGGTTCCATCGCCAATCCCGACCTGTCGTGGGAGAAGACCGACGCGACGGACATCGGCCTTGAGTTCGGATTCTTCAACGGCCGCCTCTCCGGCAGCATCGACCAGTACGTGCAGAACACGCGCGACCTGCTGTTGACGCGTCTGTTGCCGGTCACGTCCGGCTTCACGTCAACGCTCCAGAACATCGGCTCCACGCGCAACTCCGGTCTGGAAATCGGCTTCTCGACGATCAATGTGCGCGACTGGCACGGGATCGGCTGGACGAGCGACGTCAACTGGTCGACGAACAAGAACCGCATCACGGCGCTGGCCAGCGGCGCGGTATCGGATGTCGGGAACACCTGGTTCGTCGGGCAGCCGATCAACCTGGCCGGCGATCCGCAGCGTCGGGTGTTCTACGACTGGAAGTGGCAAGGGGTCTGGCAGTACGCGGACTCGGTCGCCATGAAGGCCTTCAATGCGAACGGCAGCACGTTCAAGGCCGGTGATCCGCGCGTCGCCGATATCAACGGGGATGGTCGCATCAACGCGGACGACCGAACCATCGTCGGCAACAGCTACGCGAAATGGACGGCGGGTCTCACCAACCGCTTCACGTGGAAAGGCTTCGACGTGTCGGCGCTGGTGACCGCCAAGATGGGGTACACGTTCATCGACGGCACGCCGCGCAGCTACACCGGTCGGCAGGGTGTCATCGATGACCTGGACTACTGGATGCCGAACAACCCGACGAACAAGAATCCGGCACCCAACGTGGGTCAGGTGGAGCGGCTTTATGCGACGACCCGGCTGTACACCGATGGCTCACACTGGCGCATCCGCAACATCACGGCGGGCTACACGATGAGCTCGTCGATGCTCCGGCGTCTCGGGATGCAGAGCATGCGCATCTACGGCACCGCGCAGGATCCGTACATCCACACGGACTACCTGGGCGCCGACCCAGAGGTGGCAGGCGCCGCGCCGACGATGCGCACGCTTCTGATCGGCACCAACATCACCTGGTAATCCTCCCATCCGACACGCGAGACTCTCTCTCATGAAACGCCAATTCATCGCTGGCTGTGCGTCGCTGGGACTGCTGGCCGGAGTGGCCAGTTGCGTTGACCTCGACGAAAAACTGATCACCGGCGTCAGCAGTGACTACTACGCCACCCCTGACGGTCTCAACTCGGCCGTCATCGCCAGCTACGCGCAACTGCGCAGCTTCTTCGGGCGCGAGCAACTGATCTCGCTGGCGCTCGCTGGTACCGACAGCTGGTCGGACGCCGACCAAGCCGGATCGAACAATCGTGAGTTCGGCGCCTACAACGCGGGACTCAACAGCACGGTGGCGCCACTCGCCAACACGTGGAATCCGGCGTATCAGATGATCAACACCCTGAACGCGGCCATCGACCGCGGTCCGCTGGTGACCGGCGTGCCGACCGCCACGCGCAACCGCCTGCTGGGCGAAGCACGCTTCCTCCGCGCGTGGGAGTACTTCCTGCTGGTGCAGACCTTTGGCGACGTGACGCTGTCGCTCACCGAGAACAAGGGTGTGGTCGAGGAGGCATCACGCGATTCGGCGGCCGCGGTCTATCGCGCGATTCTCGCCGATCTGGACACGGCGATTGCATACTTGCCGGTCACACAGGCCGAACGCGGACGTGCCACCCGTGGCGCAGCGCAGACGCTGCGTTCGAAGGTGTATCTCACGCGCGCCTATCGCAGCTACACGCCCAATCGGCAGGCCGACTTTACGGCAGCACTGAACGATGCCAAGGCGGTCATCGCTTCCGGCACGTACTCGCTCACCCCGGTGTACGCCGACCTGTGGTGCGTCGCGCGTGCGGCGGATCCCGGACGGCGGGGGTACTGCGACAACACCGGCTACAACCAGGCCCAGTCGGAGTTCATCTTCGCGGTGAACTTCTCGCACGACCTCACGCACTACGATGCCGACAACCAGTACAACTATCTGCACCTGGTATTCCTCAGCCAGTACGACAATGCGGCCTTCGCCGTCGGCATCGCGCGTGACCTGAACAACGGTCGGCCATTCCGTCGCCTGATGCCGACGCAGTACGGGCTGAAGGTGCACGACACGCGTTGGGCCGGTACGCCAGGCGCCAGCGAAATCATGGATACCCGGTTTGACGGATCGTACCAAACCGTTTGGATCGCCACGGCCAGTGGCCAGCGGAACCCGACGGGGACGTGCCCACTCTGTACGAACGGCGCCGTCATCAACGTCGGCGACACGACTGGGGTGTACGTGACCCATCCGGTGACGCCGGAGTTTCGCCAGAGCAAGCCCTACACCATCCGCACGATCTGCCCGGCAGGTCAGGCCGACCCGTCGGTGTACTGCGGAGATCGCACCGCCGCGGCCGATGGCTACATCAGCTGGGACCGGTATCCTTCGCTGAAGAAGTTCCAGGACAACCTGCGCGCCAACTTCAACGCGCAAGAAGGTGGAAAGCCACAGGTCCTGTTGCGGCTGGGCGAGGTGTACCTGCTGGCCGCTGAAGCGGCCCTCGGTCTTGGGAATACGGCCGAGGCGGCGGCGAACATCAATGTGCTGCGCGTTCGGGCCGCGACGCCGGCGTTCAAGAATGATCCGCGCCAGCTGGTGACGGCCGGTCAGATCACGCTGGACTTCATCATGGATGAGCGTGAGCGCGAGCTGGCGGGCGAGTTCACGCGCTGGTACGACCTCGTGCGTCCGGGTGCCGATTACTTCGTGAATCGCGTCAGGAAGTACAACCCGCATGCGGCCGCAAACGTTCAGCTGCGGCACGCGTTGCGTCCGATCCCCCAGTCGCAGATCGATGGCGTGCTGAAGGGTCCCAAGTACCCGCAGAACCCGGGATACTGAGTTTCGGGTGAGGAGCGGTTCGGCGCCCGCTGCGCCGCTCCTCCAGTATCCTTCCATGACTGTGACTTCACGACTCCGCGCGGCGCCAGTGGCCGCGTTGCTGGTGTTGCTTGGCAGCGCGCCGCAGACGGCTTCCCCCGTCGAGAACGGGTACGACCTCTGGTTGCGCTATCGACGCGTGAGCGACCCGGCCCGTCGCGCGGTGCTGACGCAGCACGCCCGGCAATTGGTGGTGACCGGCAACTCGTCGACGATGGACGCCGTGCGCCGTGAGTTCGCGTTGGCGCTGCCCGGCCTGCTGGGGTCGCGCGTTCTGACGGCACCTCGGGTGTCGCGCGACGGCGCCATCCTTGTCGGGACACCCGCGAGTTCGCCGCAGATCGCGTCGCTCGGACTTTCCACCGCGCTTCAGGCTGCGGGCGACGAAGGGTACGTGATTCGTGTCGCGCGGGTAGGTGGGCTGCGCACGATCGTGGTGGCGGCCAACCGCGATATCGGCGTGCTCACCGGCACGTATCGACTGCTTCGCGCGATGCAGACCAACGAGTCGTTGGACTCGCTCTCGCTGGTCAGTGCTCCAAAAGTCCGCCTTCGGCTGCTCGATCACTGGGACAACCTGGATCGTTCGGTCGAGCGTGGATATGCGGGCCAGAGTCTCTGGAACTGGTCGACCTTACCGGACTCGCTCTCCGAACGCTATCGCGATTACGCGAGAGCAAACGCCTCGCTCGGCATCAACGGCACGGTCCTCACCAATGTGAACGCGAACGCCACGGTGTTGACGGCGCCGTACCTCAGCAAGGTCCGGGCGCTGGCGAGCGTCTTTCGTCCGTATGGCATTCGCGTCTATCTCACGGCCCGATTCAGTGCGCCGATCGAACTCGGCAAACTGCCCACGGCCGACCCGCTCGATCCGGCGGTGCGCGCGTGGTGGAAGGCGAAGATCGACGAAGTCTACGATTCCATACCGGACTTCGGCGGGTTTGTCGTCAAGGCGAACTCGGAGGGGCAGCCGGGGCCGCAGGATTACCGGCGTAGTCACACCGATGGCGCCAACATGATGGCCGAGGCGCTGCGGCCACACGGGGGGATCGTCATGTGGCGCGCCTTCGTGTACAGCAACGACGTGCCGGTCGACCGCGTTCGTCAGGCGTACGATGAGTTTCGCCCGTTGGATGGCACCTTCCTGGACAATGTGATGGTGCAGGTGAAGAACGGCGCGCTCGACTTTCAACCACGCGAGCCGTTCCATCCGCTGTTTGGCGCGATGCCGAAGACGCCGCTGATGATGGAGTTCCAGATCACCAAGGAGTACCTCGGGCAGGACACGCATCTCGTGTTCATGGCCCCGTACTTCAAGGAGGTGCTGGACGCGGACACGTGGGTGAATGGCCGCGGTTCCACCGTCGCCCGCGTGATCGATGGGTCGGTACATCGAAACCGGCTGACGGGCATGGCGGGGGTCGCCAACATCGGCACCGATCGGGACTGGACCGGATCGCATTTCAATCAGGCGAACTGGTATGCATACGGGCGACTCGCCTGGGATCCCGATCTGACGTCGTCGGCCATTGCGGACGAGTGGATCCGCATGACGCTCACCAACGATGCCCGGGCCGTGACGACGATTCGGCAGATGATGCTGACGTCACGCGAGGCGGTGGTGAACTACATGACACCCCTGGGGCTCGCGCACATCATGGCGACCGGCCATCACTACGGGCCCGGCGCGTGGGCCGACGGTGGCCGTGCGGACTGGACGCCGTCGTACTACCATCGCGCCGACACCATCGCCATCGGCTTCGATCGGACGGCCAGCGGCAGCAATGCGGTGGCGCAATATGCCCCTCCGGTGGCGGCGCGCTTTGCGCATCGCGACTCGGTTCCGGAATCGGTGCTGCTCTGGTTCCATCGTGTCGGATGGAACGAGCGGTTGCGCTCGGGGCGCACACTGTGGACGGAGCTGGCGCTGCACTATCAGGCCGGTGTGGACTCGGTTCGCGCGATGCAACGGGCGTGGCGCTCCGTCGAACGCGCGATCGACCCCGTCCGCTTCCGGGATGTCCAGGCATTTCTCGCCATTCAAGAGCGCGAAGCGCGCTGGTGGCGTGATGCCTCGTTGTTGTACTTCGGCACCTTCTCGCGCCAACCACTGCCGACGGGCGTGGAAGCGCCTGCCCATTCGCTTGAATTCTACCGCACGCTGCGGTGCCCCCCCGATCGGAACAAGCCGCGGTGCGAGCGGCTCGATACCGGCCGTTGACCTCGATCGCCTACGTTTTCATTCTCCGATGACCACCGCATTTTCAGATACCTATACACCACGACCCGACCACCACTTCACCTTTGGCTTGTGGACGGTGGGGAACGTTGGCCGCGATCCGTTCGGTGATGCCGTGCGCGCGCCCATCGCGCCGTCCCGCATTGTCGAGAAGCTGGCTGAGCTTGGCGCCTATGGCGTCAACCTGCACGACGAAGATCTGGTCCCGCGCGACGCGACGACGGCCGAACGGGACCGCATCGTCCGCGAGTTCAAGACGACGTTGGATGCCACCGGCATGCGCGTGCCCATGGCCACCACCAACCTCTTTTCGGATCCGGCATTTCGCGACGGCGCGTTTACCAGCAATGATGCACGCGTGCGCCGGTATGCCCTGCAGAAGACGATGCGGTCGATGGACCTTGGCGTCGAACTGGGCGCAGACACCTATGTGTTCTGGGGTGGACGCGAGGGTGTGGAAACAAACGCCGCGAAAGACCCGCGGACTGCGCTCGCCTGGTTTCGGGAGGCGTTGAACTTCCTCTGTGAGTATTCCGTGTCACAGGGCTACACGTATCGCTTTGCGCTCGAACCGAAGCCCAACGAACCCCGCGGCGATATTTTTCTTCCCACCATCGGTCATGCGCTGGCGTTCATTCAGACGCTCGATCACCCGGATATGGTGGGGGTGAATCCCGAAGTGGCGCACGACACCATTGCCGGCCTCGACTTCGCCCACGGCGTCGCGCAAGCGATCGATGCGGGCAAGCTGTTTCATATCGACCTCAACGCGCAGAAGCCGGGGCGATACGACCAGGATCACCGGTTCGGCAGTGAGGACCTCAAGCAGGCGTTCTTCCTGGTGAAGTTGCTGGAGGATGCGGGCTACGATGGCATGAAGCACTTCGACAGCCACGCCTACCGCACGGAAGACGAAGCCGGCGTGTGGGCATTTGCGGCCGGCAGCATGCGCACGTATCTCATCCTCAGGGCAAAAGCGGCGCGGTTCAACGCGGATACGGAGATCCAGGGGATGCTCAGCGAGCTGCGCGCGCGCGCGACATCGGACGCCACCACCACGACGTTTTCTGCGGCGTCGGCACTGGCCTTGAAGCAGTCGACGATCGACACGGCCGCGTTGCGCACGCAGGGGTTCGGTTACGAGCGCCTCGATCAGTTGACGATGGAGCTGTTGTTGGGGGTGCGCTGACATGACCGTGACGGGCTCGGTCACGGTCTTCCTGGGGCTCGACATCGGCACCAGTGGTGTGAAGGCGATCCTCGTCGCCGAGGACGGAGCGGTCTGCGCCAGCGCACTGACGCCGCTGGTGCTCAGCACCCCGCAGCCGGGCTGGGCGGAGCAGCACCCCGATGCATGGTGGGAGGCCAGCATCGCATCCATCCGGAGTGTGCTTTCCCAGCGCGCAGACGCACGGGTTGCGGCGGTCGGCATCTCTGGCCAGATGCATTCGTCGGTCTTGCTTGACCGCGAAGGGGACGTCATCCGTCCGGCCTTGCTGTGGTGCGACGGCCGCACCACCGCGGAATGCGTCGAGATCACACACCGCGCAGGCGGCGAGTCGGCCCTGCGCGACTGGGTCCGCAATCCGGCGCTGGAAGGCTTCACGTTGCCGAAGATCCTCTGGCTCCGCAATCAGGAACCGGAAGCGTACGCACGGCTGGCGACGGTGCTCCTC
>CAZMGX010000218.1:0-8624 GCA_964565915.1 uncultured Gemmatimonas sp. | reverse complement strand
GTCTGGACTGGCGGCTGCCGCGTCCCACGCCGGCCAGCGACGCATTGATGGCCTCTACGAAGCCATCCGCCCCGTCTCGAATCCAGATTTCCTGCGCGTACTTCGACGCCTCCGGCAACCCCGTCGTGACGACCGGAATTCCCGCCGCCAGATACTCCAGCAATTTCAACGGATCGACCGCCCGGGTCCAGTCATTGTGGACATACGGGACGAGCCCCACGTCGAACGCCTGGACGTACGCCGGCAATGCGGCGTATGGTCGAGGCCCGAGCAAATGCACGTTCGCCGGTAGCAACGTCGGATCAATCGGCTGCTGCAGGGGGCCGACCAGCACCAGCGACGCGGCCGGCATCCCCTCCGCCACCGCCCGCAACAGGTCGAAGTCGACGGCCGGCCCGACCCCCCCGGCGAAACCGATTATCGGCCGAGGAAGCGCGGCGAGTTCTGGCGGTACAGGCCGCGGAGCCGCGAAGTGCTCGTAGTTGACACCCTGCGGGAGGTGCAGCGTTCGGCCACTTCGCGGCCGCCGCGAGATCGTCAACGAGGCCGCCGTCGCCACCATCGCATCCACCCGATCGCCCATACCTTCTTCCAGGGGCCGCAGCAAATCGCGATCGGTGCCGTGGATTTCGCCGTAGTCGTCGAGACAGAAGTAGATCGACGCCAGCTCGTTGAGCTGACCAATGATCCCAAACGCGGCAGGCGTACAGCTGACCACGAGCGGTCGCTCGCGCGTACCGAGCGCTGCCAGCGCCCCTCGAATGTCTCGGCGCAGCGACCACGTATTGAGGGCACGTACCGAGGCGAGGTTGTGCCACGGCAGGGCCCGTGGGTTCACCACGATATCCGGCGACTCGGACGTCTGCTCGATGGCGCGAGTGGTTTTGCGCATCATGGCCGCGAGTTTCGCGGCGGCGCGTTTGGCATCGTACACGGACAACGTCGGCCGCCGGTGGCCAAAGCTGTTGATCCAAATGAGCGGGAACCGGGCGATCGCGTGCCGAAAAAGGTGCTGCGACGTCGACACGTGCCGGTTCCAATCGTCACCGATGACGATCAACGGCGTCCGGCCCGGGAGGATGCGATCCCCCGCTCGTTCGTCGAGTGGTGTCACGACCGAGGCGCCGGCGCGCTGCGTTTTCTCACCCATGGCGGGGATCGTAGAGGTCCTGATATGCCTGCACCATGGCTCGTGAGGTGTACTGCTCGTCAAATCGACGCACCGCGGCGGCGGAAACACGCCGACGTTCTGCCGCGTCGGTCACCACAAGTTCCAGGCGGTCCGCCAAGGCAGCGGGGTCACCCGGTGGCACGATCCAGCCCGCCGCTCCATCGCCGAGGGCCGCGGGCATGCCGCCGACACGCGTGCACACACACGGCAACCCGACCGCCATCGCTTCGAGCAACGCGAGCGGCAGCCCTTCGGACTTTGATGCCATGACAAAAGCGTCCATGGCCTGCAGCAATCGAGGTACATCGGCGCGCATGCCAAGCAATCGTATCGATGCCCCGATCCCGAGTTGCGCGATGGCCGCTTCTACCGCGGGTCGCTCGGGGCCGTCGCCGGCCAGTACAAGGACCGCGTGCGGATTTGCGGCGTGAACCTGCTGCCACGCCTGAAGCAGGTTGGGCAAGTCCTTCTCCCAGACGAACCGGCCGGCGAAGCCGACGACGAACTGCGTGGCGTCAACCTGAAAATCTTCGGAACGCACCCGGATGCGCTCCGCCGCGGAGATCGGCGTCGGTGCCGCGACCCCATTGACAACCGTCGTCAGCTTGCGGGCCGGAATGAACTCGAAGCGACGCAGCGCGTCCGTCACTTCCTGGGTGACGCCGACAACGCGATTCACCACGGACGACGCAATCCGCTCGGCCACCATGTAGCGAAGCCGATCCGGGAACTTGCGACCGTGCTCGGTATGCACGATGCGCCGGACGCCCGCCAGCCACGCCCCGGTAGCGCCGAAGATGAGCGCGGGAGAATTGTGGGTATGCACCACGTCGGGCCGAAGCCCTCGCAGGAACCGTCCGATCGTGACGAAGCCCAGATAGTCCGGCCGGTCCCGTGAGACCTCGACGCAGGACACCGGAATACCCGCGGCTCGCAGTTCATCGCCAACGACGCCGACCGCCTTCAAGCAGACGACATGCACCTCGAAGCGCTGGGCGTCCGTCTCCAGCGCCAGCCGCTGGACCACGCGCTCCATGCCGCCCAGGGCCAGTGTCTCCACGAGATGGACGACCCGCAATCGGCGGGGGTCGCTGGAAGTGTGTGGCGTCATCGCCGAAGACGCACCGCTTTCGCGACTGGTAACGCGACCACGCGCCGGAATCCTGAAGCCCGCATCAAGTCCGCGATGAGGATAGCTCTGTGCAAATGCCCGCCGCAGGCAATCTAGTACGGGGGGAGGGGGAAAGAGCCCGCGTTTGCCGTCACCCTCATCACCGCGACCGCGACACAAAAAACGACAGCCCGGGAACCACTTGGGTTCCCGGGCTGTCATCCCCTTGGGGGCCGTCAGTCAATCACTCACGAGCCCATGCTGATGATGCCGTGATACGATTATCGCGCGTAGAAGGCGAGTCGATCAACTTCAAGCCACTGACCGCCGGCCGGCGTCAGAATCGCCGACGGACCACCACCGCGCGTGAAGTCGAGGCGACCACGGTCGAAGAGTTGTTGCGTCGTGGTGTTGTTCGAGAACATCCAGTTGGTGCGATTCACGACGCGCACGCCATCAACCCACGCCTGCCACACGCCATCAGAGCGTCCCGGCGTGTTGAGCTGTGCGTAGAACTCCACGGTGAACCAGCGTCCGATCGGCACGACACCCGCTGAACTCAGCGGTTCGCCAACCGGCGAGGTTTCCACGGGACCAGAGAGGCCCACGAACTGGCCGCCCGGTCCGACATTCATCAGCGCGGCGTGTGCGGTGCTGTTCCCCACCGGACCAACCGGATAGAACATCTTCTCGCTGTTGCCGTGCAACTGATAGCCGGGCATGTAGCGCATGCGAGCGACCATGTAGTGCGCGCTACTGTTCAGCCCACTCACCATCAGCGTGAGCGGTCCGATGCCATCCCCGGCGTGATTGCCCGGGAACCAGGCGCGAATGGCGCGCGAGCCCTGTCCGCCGGTACCCGCCACACTCCGGACGCCGAAGCTCGACGCACTTTCCGCGCTATTCTGCGCCCAGTTGATCACTTCGATGCCGTCGGAGTAACGGGCGCCGTCGAGCCAGCTCTCGAAGGATGTTTCGGCAACCAATCGCATCCCACTCGGCAGGTTGGCCGCAAAGCCGCCCGACGGTGGCGGTGGCGGCGGCGCCGTCACCCCAGTCTGCACGGTGACCACGCTCGTGTCGCGAAGCGTGCCGCCAGAATGCGCCGCGATGACCAGATACGTGCCCGCGGTCGTCGGGGCCGTGTACAGGCCGCCCGCGGTGACCGTGCCACCCGTTGCGCTGTACGTGTGTGACGGCGTGGAACTGGATCCGTTGCTCCACGTTCCCGTGACGGCGAACTGCTGCGTCTGGCCCGCCGAGACGCTGACCGAGGTGGGGTTGATGGTCAGTGACGTCAGGGTCAGCGGCGCAGCCTGCACCGTGATGTCGCTCGTATCGCGAAGGGTTCCACCCGTGTGGGCCGCGATGACCCGGTAGGTCCCCGCCGCCGACGGGGCCGTGTAGAGACCCGTCGCACTGATGGTCCCGCCCGTCGCACTGTAGGTCACCGGCGGCGCCGAATTGCCCCCGTTGCTCCAGCTGCCGGCAACGGAGAACTGCTGCGTCTGGCCGGCATTCAATGACACGGATGGCGGCGTCATGGTCAGAGACGACAGCGTCACGGCCGCGGCCTGAACCGTCACCTCGCTGGTGTCGCGTACGCTGCCGCCGTTCTGCGCCACGATGACCCGATAGGTGCCGGGCGTCGACGGGGCCGTATACAGACCGGTCTGCGTGATCGAGCCGCCCGTCGCGCTGTACGTCACCGGCGGAACCGTCGTCGCGCCCGTGCTCCACAACGCGGTGGTGCTGAACTGCCGAGTCGAGCCCGCCATCATCGTCGCGGACGCCGGATTGAGCGTCAGGGAGACCAGCTGAGACGAGACCTGACTGATCAGCACTACAGCGGTGTCCGGTCGGCCGCAGCCGCAGTTTGCAATGACCAGAAACGTACCGGCGATCTGTCCCGCCGTAAAAAGACCGGTAGAAGAAATGGTGCCCCCCGTCGCCGTGTACGTGACGTTGACTGGGCGCGTTGCGCCGTCAGACCAAGTGATCGTGTGAACAAACTGCCGCGTCGCACCCGGTGCAAGCGCCGGGCCAACATCCGGCGAGATCCAGAACGACGTCATCACCGCCGTGCTCGACGACACATCTACAGACACCGTATCGGCCAGGTTCCCCGACGTCGCCGTCGCAATCACCTGGTACGAGCCTTCCGTGCCCGAGGCCGTATAGAGACCGGCTGACGTGATGGTTCCGCGCGTCGCGCTCCACGTGACCGAAGGGGTCGACCGCGAGCCGTTGCTCCACAAGGCCGACGCCTGAAACTGCTGCGTGGCACGCGGGGCAATGCGAACGTTCGGCCGCGGAGCGATCTCGATCTTCGAGAGAGTGGCCGCTGGCGCATCCTGTACGGGCGCCGTCACGATGTACGTACGTTCACCGGCGACGCCGTCGACCGTGGCGCGCACGGTCACGGCACCGACCGCCGCCGCCGTCAGCACACCGGACGAGCTCAGCACCGCCGCCGTACCCGACAGGCGGGTCCACGTCGCCGTCTTGCCGGTGAGCACGTTGAGGTTGGCGTCCCGAGCGATGGCCGTCAGCGCGAGCTGCGAACCGACCGTCAGACTCGACGCGCTCGACGAGACCTCGACCGAGGATACGGACGGCCCGGCTTCCGTCGTCTGGGCGACCGTGATGGCCGTCGTCTCCGAACCGGCGCTGCTGTTGACGGTGACGCGCGCGCTGCCAAGGCTGCGTGCCCGGATGAGGCCGGAACTGTTGACGGTCACGACCGCATCGTTACTGGAGCTCCACCGAACCACGCGGGCTCGGGAGATCGACCGCCTCGGCGTCAGCGTAACCGTATCGCCAACCGCCATCCGCAGGCCACCGGTCGACGTCACCACCACGGCTGGCGCCACTTGGGCGCCATCGGGCGATTCCTCCGGGGCAAGCCCCGCGCCGTCTTTTCGGTCGCAAGCTGCGGTGAAGAGGAGTACTGCGGCGGCAACTGCGCGCCTTGAGAACTTGGGGTGCATCCAGGCCTCCAGAGACCATGAGCGTTCGGAAACTCGGCCGGCGTAGCAGGATCGGCTTCGATCCCGCAGTAGCCCCGTAGCTTTGCGCCCCCGGCTTTCGCCGGGTTTGCCGTTGTCGTTTCCCCGAGTGTGCATGCGTTGCCGTATTACCGTGTCTGGCGAGTTTCGCGTTTACCCACTCACTCTTTGTGACGAGAGCTCGGACGGGAGTGTAACCGAGGTGAGAGCAAGCAAGTGTGATCTACGGCATAAAAACACGTCAAAAACGAACGCCGGATGTGCGGGAAATCACATTGTGATGATTTGGACCTCATGCAGGACCCTGCGTTTTCCGCCTGAGCTCGCTTCGCCCACACGCGCCGAGGTCAGCGCGGGGCCTCAAATGGCGCCATCACGAGCCCCTGTGCCGGAGTCGCCCATGGCATTGCCCCGATTCACGGGGGGACACTTCGACCGGGTCGCCGACGCGGGCCTGACATTGGACCTTCTCATTCACTGCGCGAGACGCTGGACCGGTCCGCGAACCCACCTCGGTCTCCTCTGTCGCAGCAGAGGGGCCGGGCAAACGAGCGCTCGGCTACTCGACCCGCACCACGGCAAGACGCAGACTGGGCGGCGGCGCGACGGCACCACCCTCCCCGCGCAGTTCGATCAGCTGGCTGCCCGTCTGGTTGCCTTCGAACGAGAAGTAGCTGCTGCTGAACGCCCGCAGGCGTGCAACCGGCAAGGTGAACGCCCCGAACGTCATGGCGCGCGCGTTGAGCGGATTGGCTACGAAGGCGCCGGGATATGTCGTCGCCAGGCCGGCGAAGATGTCCCGAGAATTCCAACTCGGGAACGTGAGCTGCGACCGGACCGGCGTGAAGCCCGGCAGATTGTCGACCGCATGCGCGAGCGCCCAGTCGGCCAGCATTTCCGCGGCAGGCCGACCCGTGTGTTGCGACAGGTTGCTCAGACCTGAAAGGGCGCCACCGCGCACGAGGCTCTTGAGCCACGTGGCCTCGTTCGTGGCGTAGTGGTCGGCGGCCCAGCGCACGAGCGACCATCCGCTCGCATAAAACGTGAAATCGCCGTTCGCCGCCGCGCCAATCGGAGTGAGCGTGTCGATGCCGCGCAGGTACTGGTGCAGCACCGAGAAGTGCTTCCACATCATGAGCGGCCGATCGTCGCACTGCACGATCTCGCAGTGGACCGTCGACGCGAACCCGACATTACCCTTCCACGCATCGCCCGTGGTGAACGTGCGTGCGTACAACTCTTCGGCCACGCGGGCGAGACTCTCCTCCAGCCAGGATTCCTCGAACGGCGTGCCGTCGCGAAACCGCAGGGCGAATGCCGCCAGGTGCTTGCTTTCGTGCATCACCGTGCTGCGGATCGCGCGACGCCACCGAAGCCTTGGCGAGATAGAAGCCGCCGTCATATTCGTTGATCCGATAGACCGGCAGCAGATCGTAGAGGTTGATGTCCTGCTCGATCCGGCACTGGTGAACCGACGCCTCGCCAGGCGGCACGTGGGTGATCTGCGCGCCGGTGCGGCCCCAGCGGCCGGCAAGCTCGAAGAACATCTCGCGGATCGTCGTGCCGCGCGGCATGCCGAACAAGGTCGCCATGTTGTTCCACGAGCCGTGGACCCCGACCACCGTCTTCTTGCCGGGATAGCCGGCGATATTGTCGAACACGATCGCCGGAGCGCCGTTGACGTCGCGACCCGCGGCCACCGCGACCTTGCGGATGTCGGGCTCGGGCAGAACCCGGTCCCGCCAATGGATCAGCTGGCCCTGCTCCTCGAGCAGTTCGAGGAATTCGCGAAGCGAGCTCACCGCGCGGGCACGCGCGGCGAGATCGATCCCGATGTTGGTGGCTGGTGCGTTCATGTCAGTGACCTCCTCCGCCTTCGACGGGAGTCTGGATGGTGATCCATTTCCACTCGGTCATGATGTCGAGATCGGCCTCGGTTCCTTCGCGGCCGAAGCCCGATTCCTTCGATCCGCCGAACGGAACATGCGGCTCGTCATGGATCGTCGAGGCGTTGATGTGCACCATGCCGGTCTCGATCCCGTTGGCGAGCTTCATCGCCTTGTCGATGCTCTGCGTGAACACCGACGCGCTGAGCCCGTATTCGGTGTCATTGGCGAGCTCGATCACTTCGTTGAGGTCGTCGAACGGATAGATGGACGTGACCGGGCCGAACGTCTCCTCCCGCTTCACGTCCATCTCGGGCGTGACGCCGGCAAGGACGGTCGCCGAGCAGATGTTGCCGGTCCATTCGCCGCCGGCGAGCAATTTGGCGCCCTTCGACGTCGCGTCGTCGATATGGCGCCGCACGCGTTCGCGCTGGCGCTCGGAGATGATCGGCCCCATCATCGTCGTCGGGCTGCGCAGGTCGCCCTGGCTCACCTTGCGCGCCGCCGCCGAATAAGCCTCGCAGAATTTGTCGAAGATCGGCCGCTCGACGAAGATACGCGATGCGCCCATGCAGACCTGGCCCTGGAACATGAACATGCCGAACACGGCTGCCCCCACCGCTTTTTCGAAATCGGCGTCGGCGCAGATGATCATCGGGCTCTTGCCGCCAAGCTCCAGCGTATATTTCTTGAGATCGCGCGCGGCGATCTGCGCGATATGCTTGCCGACCCGCGACGAGCCGGTGAAGGTGATCGCGCGCACCAGCTTGTGGCCGGTCAGCGCATCGCCGATCTCGGCGCCATTGCCGTAGACGATGTTGAACAGGCCCTCGGGAACGCCGACCTCGCGCCACAGATCGGCGATGAGGCTGGCGAGCCGCGGCGCCGCCTCCGACGGCAGCAGCACGAATGCGTTGCCGGTGGCAAGCGCCATCGCGGATTGCTTGATGCCCTTGATCAGCGGCACGTTGAACGGGGTGATCCCGGCGACGACGCCGACCGGCTCGCGCACGCTCATGCTGATCCGGCCCGGTGCGTCGGACGGGATCGTCTCGCCGCGGATGCGGCGCGGGACGCCAGCCGCGGCGCGCAGGAAGCCGATCGAGAACTTGATCTCGAACCCGGCCTTGGCGGCCGGCGATCCGACCTCGTCGATCAGCACCTCCCTGAACTTGTCCTGGTCGCGCTCGACGACCTCGGCGGCCTTCGCCATCCAGGCCTCGCGGACCCCGGGCGGCAGGTGGCGATGGCGCTTGAACGCCTCATGTGCGGTCTTCACCGCGCGATCGACATCCTCCGCGGTGCCGGCGGCAGCGCGCGCATAGAGCGAATCGTCGACCGGGTTGAGGCTGTCGAAATATGCACCGCTCGACGGCGCAACCGAAGCGCCGCCGATCCAGTGATCGAGACGGTCGCCGCCCTTGCCCGCGCCGGGCTTCTTTTCATCC
>CAZMGX010000217.1:0-8650 GCA_964565915.1 uncultured Gemmatimonas sp. | reverse complement strand
GACCGGCGCGATCGGGAACGACGAGCGTGCGCGTGTAGGACGACGGTTGCCCGAGCGCGAGATCGCCCAGTGAGGCAAACGTATAGCGGCCAAGCGAGTTCGCTGCGCGTTGCGTCAGTCCGTCCATGCGGCCCCACGCGACCGCACGAATCGTGTGCCGGCTGCCCCGCGCGTTGCGCAGATACTCGTGGCTGCCCTCGAGCAACCAGCGATCCATCTGCTGTGAGGCCGCACCGCGACTCCCGAGCGAGAGTGAGGCGATGCCATCACCTGCGGCGGTGGCGTCACCGGCGCTGCGCACGAGGACGTCGACGGCCGGACCATCGGTGTTCGGCGTGCTGCGTTGCGACGTCAGGGACGCGTTGATGGTGCTCGTCCGCAACGTGGTGAGCCCGACGCCGGACCAGCCTCCCAGCGAAAGGATCACTCCCGTCGCACGCTCTCGCCGAGCAGCACCCGCGTTCGGTGCCGTCAGCGCGGAGACACCGTCGTTCTGCGACGTGGACTGATTGAAGTAGCCGGTCAGTGATCGCGACTTGAGCGTATCGCGGGTATCGTCGAAACGCGCCAAGACACTGACGGCGTCCCGCTGCCGGGTGTCGGGCAGGCCCCCCTCCCTCAGCGTGAGGCCGGCCGAGCGGGCCAGTGCTCGCGCGCGCTCGATCGAGTCGGCGGCGACCCCACTTTGTGTGTAGGCAAGAGCATTGCCGTTGGTAAGGTCGGTGAGCGGTCGCACACTGCGAGCTGCGTCGATCGCCACGTTGTAGGTGAGCGCAGAGCGCACGGCTTCGCCGTCGGCACCGGCAGAGAACCGCCAGAACGTGTTGGTCGCTCCCAGCGCGCGACCAATGGCGTCGCTGAATTGCAGGGACGGCGCATCGAGGGTGCCGGAGACCACGCGGTTCTGAAAGTCGCGAGAGCCGGGCGACAGCTGGACATCGATGTTCGCACCCGAGAAGCCGCCGCGTGTCGCGTCGAATGTTGCGCCCGTCACTCGCGTGCTGACCCTCGCCACTTTCGGAACACTGCCGGCGCCGAGCGCCATGCCGTTCAACGTCGTCAGGTTGCTCGATGAGGCGGCGCCCAGCATCGAGAAGCCATCCGGCCCCGAGGTCATACCCGGCATGGTCGACACGGTCGTGGCAATGTCACCAGCGACGTTCGGCGGGGTCCCCGCCACCACCCCTTCGTTCCATCGCTCGACGGCGCCGGGATCCTGCCCCACATCCACGGCGCGTCTGGCTCGCTCGGGACGCGAGGCGTTCACCTGCACGGCATCGAGCGTCGCAATGGCGGAGGGCAGCACGAAGTCGGCCGTGAAGTCGCGTTCGTCGGCAACGCGCGTGATGCGCCGCCGCACCGGTCGGAATCCCGGTGCCTGCACCGCGACGAGATAGTCACCCGTTCCTTCGGCGAACGTGATCACATAGCGTCCGCTATCGCTGGTGACGGTCTGCTGCAGCAGGCGATCGGGGCCGCGTGTGATGTACACGGTGGCGTTCACGACCACGCGGCCGGAGTCGGACACGACTCGGCCTCGGATCGTCTCGGCGCGTTGCGCCCGCAGGGGTTGTGCCACGAGCGCGAGTGTCAGCAGTAACGCCAGACTGTTGAAGTTGGCGCTGTGACATCCTGCTGGCCGCCATTGCCGTTTTCCCATCTGCATCGCCTCGAGCCGGGGAGATATGGACATCCTCGCCTCAGAGGACAGCGTACGACGTGTGATGGGTTCGGCACCATACACATTGTTTACGGGTTGCACGTACTACGCACGGACCGCGCACGCACAACCCGTGCACCGGCTATCTGGGAGCCGGTACGGTCGAACGTTCGAGCGTAAAGCCAGTGGAGCGCTCGCCGGCGGTGAGATACACCACGCCGCCCGCGCCGAAACCCACGACAGAGCGTCCCTTGGGCACGCGCACCCGATGCGTCAGTATACCTTCCCGATTGACCACGTCGTAGACGAGCTCACCGTCGACGGACTGCGCGGACGTGTTGGGCAGCAACCAGAGATTCCCATCCAGATCCGGTCGCGCCGCGCCGGCTCGGATCGATGGCAGATAGTCCGCCATTTCCTTGATCGGGATCACCTCCACGCTGCTGTTGGCATTGGCGATCGACGCGGCACCGCCGGCGAGCATGTCGGAGGTGATCCGCGTCGATTGGAGTGGGCTGCTGGAGGAACCGATCGTGAACGACGCGCCACCGCCGGCGGAGGCGCCGCCGCTGCTCATGACCGTCGGTCCCGCACCGGAGGGGGTGGCTCGCGGTTGCGGCGCCTTGAGCACCGAGTCGCGCAGGCGCTCCTTGTCGTCGTCGGAGAGACGCTTCCAGTCGAACGGCAACTTCTTGCCCTGCCGCATCGAACCATCGGGCCCGATGATGTCGACGTGGTAGTCCTGCCCGCGCACGATCGCCACCGATCCGTCCGAGAGGACCGCGTACTCGTCGACGATATGCAGCGGGTCCACGATGCGCTTGATCTGCAGCTTGCCATCCGGTCCCGCCATCATCGAGCCTCGCGTCCCGTTGCCGGCGCGGACCATGCCAAGCGTATCCACGGCTCGACGGTCGAAGTCCGCGCGCAGCAGCGGCATCGGAGGTGTACCCGCGGGCGGCGTACCTGCGGCGGACGGCGCGCCCGACAGCACGGAGCCTCGATAGACCATACGTCCTTGAGGATCGACGTACGCCGGCGCACTGACGAGCATGCGCAGATCGCTTGGATTTGGCGCCGCCATCGCGCGAGTGATCCGGCCGCTCGGGTCGATCACCAGCAGCGACGACGAGGCCTGATCCACGAACAGCGAGGAATCGCCGAGATAGCGAATCAGTGGTATCGGCCGTGCGCCGTAGCTACTGCTCGTGCCGGGCGTCGAATCGATGATGACCGCCTCGGTGGCGAGGGATGGACTGAGCTTGAGCACCTGGCGCCGCCCCGCGTCATTCACGAGCACGGACCCGCCCGGCAGGTGATTGAGCCCGAGGATCGCACCGAATGTCTGCGTCGACGCCACCGACGCGGCTGGAACGTTGACGATGGGGACGGCGGTCTGAGCCTGCGCAGTCTCGGCGCAGAGACCCGACCAGAGGAGCGGAATCAGCGAAGCACGAACGCGCATCATGGGTGCCCGGATGAAAGGGTGGAGGAATGGTGACCAGCCGTGGCGACAGACATCAACGGATGGCGAACGGTCCGAGATCGCCGGCACTTGATGAGCGAAGGAAGCGAAGGACCCGCGCATCGAGGTAGTTGCTGATCTGCGGAGGCAGGCGGCGCTTCTGCGCGGAAGTGAGCAGACGCTTCACGTCGGGCACGAGGGTCAGCAGGTAGTCGATCGTGCGTTCACGCGTCTGGGTATAGCGAGCAGACGCCGCATCCCGATCGTAGCGCGCTGGAGCCGAGGCGAGCTGCTGCGACATGGGGGTCCACACGGAATCCGCGAAGAGCGTGTAGCGGCGACTCAACTGGGCGAGGCTGTCCGCTTGGATACGGGTGAGCGCGAGTGCCTCCTGCTGCGAGAGGATCATGTACATGGGATTCGGAATGCTTCCGGAGCCGAGCGCCTTGACGGCCGCCGCGTCAGCTTTGGTGCCCTCGCGACGACGCCCCATGTCCAGCCGCTGCGTGAGTAGCTGCCGCTCTCGTGGCACGCCGATGTCGATCCCGAAGTTCAGACTCGCGTAGGCGGGCGTCCTCGCCACTGTCTGTTGGGGACGCGTGGTACCGAAGCGTTGATTCACCTCGTAGCGGAAGCGCTTCGTCGCTGGATCGAATCCACGTGCGAACAGCATCTGCTGATCCGGAGCGATCTCCTGCCCCCACCCTTTGGCATTGCGGGAACCATTGATCAAGAGGTCGGCGATACCCAGCGGGTTGGTGAACACGAGGTTCATCGAGAGACGCTTCGGCAGGCCGACCTTCTGCGGGTTGAACCCGATGGCGAGACTGGTGGAGGCTATCCATGGCGCCTGGCAGCTGCCACGCGTCGCGAGGGTTCCGAGTTGCCTCGTCAGGCACCGACGCGCGGCGGGTGCGCCGGCGGTGAGCAGGCTTTGCAGTGCACTGGAGAGCGAACCATCAGTGGCAGTCGCCGGATCGAAGATGAACGCGCGATCGTTCAGCGCGACGCCGTCACCGTTCACGTCGCCGGCGATCAGCGGCGTGAAGCGCGCGCCGGTGCGGGCGCCAACCTGCAGATCGATGAACAGCAGGTCCAGGAGCGGAATGCTGCTCCACGAGAGCAGCACCTGGTGGCGGCCACTCTGCAACGTCCGGCCCCACTCACGCGTGAACGGATCGCTGACCGTGCTGTTGAATCCGTTGAATTGCTCGCGCACATCGAGGAATACATACTGCAGCTGCCAGCGGAGATACTTGTTGGCCGTGACGGGCAGCACCTTGAGCACCAGTTGATTGGATGTCGATTGCTGATCCGAGTCGAGCAGCAGCACGCGCTGAAAGGACGAGGACCGTCTGGTGCTGGCGAGGGCCACGTTCCCCGTCGAGGGAACGATGGCCGTGGCGGGCGCGAACACGGGTCGATCCGCCTCGTTATCGACGGTGAAGCGTACCGACGCAGCGAGGTTGCCGTCGGTTTGCGCCGTCTGCTGCTGGTTGCGCGAGGTCACGAACTGTGCGCCCACCACGAAGCGGTTATCGAGTACGGGGCTCGACCAATCCACCGCGCCGCGCAGGGAACGTGGCTGGCGAAACCGCGGATCAAAGGCGAACACACTGGGCTGTGTCTGCGAGAACACATTGGACAGCGAACCGTCGGCACAGGCACCCGGCACCGTTGCCGCATCGCCGAGGTAACGCTCCCATGCCGGTGACGGAGCGGCGGCCCCGATACACGCGACACTCTGCGTCGAGCGGACGAGCCCCGTGTTCGCGAGCGGACCGGCGATCAGCGTGGCCGGCCCCACATTCTGAAACAGACCGACGCCCGCGTGAATGACCGCTCGCGGCGGGCGCGCGGCTCCTGGAGCGAACACCACCTGGGGGGACGTGCCGTACGTCCACTGCACGCCGACACGCGGACTCACCGCCACGCGATTCGGCACCGCGCTGTTGTCGATGCCCAGCTCGCGGCGGAGCACCGCGTTGGCCTCCGGGCGATGGAGAAACGCGTTCCCGTCAACCCGTACACCATACTGCACCTGCACGTCGCGTGTGGGCCGCCAGGCATCACCCAGGGACACACCGCCGGACAGCTGACCCGCGACGCCGACCACATTGTTGAGCGTGCGGGTGTAGAGCGCGGGACGTCCAGCCTCGAGGTCGGCGAGCGAATTGAACTGGAACGTGCCGAGCAGATTGCTGCCGGCATCGGTGACCTGCTGCTCCCACGAAAGATTCGACGTCAGCTTGATGGTGTGCTTGCTGTCGATGCTGTACCACAGCAGCTGATTGCTGAGGGCAACGATTCGTGCCGACTGGTGCAGCGGGAAAGGGCCCCCGCCGAACGACAGGTTGCGAACGGAGGCGCTGCCGTCGTCGAGCTGCGAGTTGACGCGAACCGTACCGGATGGGAATAGGAGCCGCGGCTGACTGCGCGCTTCCTGCAACGACACGCCGAACGACGAGCGGGAGAGGATGCCGAAGCCGAAGTAGTTCGAGTGACTGAGGGTGCCGTTCGCCAACCATGCCGTGTTGTCGTTCGTGCGACCCGGAACGGTGGTGAGCAGCGAGCCGACGCCAGGTCCGCCCAGCGTTGGTCGCGTCTGGTTGTAGGACCCAGTGCTGCTCAAGGTGAACGCGTGCCCGGTCCCCGAGGCGCTGGGTGTCAGATCGACGTTCGACTGCATGCTGATCTGATCCGTGGCATTCAGCGCCGGGGCATTCGTCGTGGTGACGGGTACCCCCCGCCGACGCAGGATCTCCAGCAGGCGCGACACGGAGTCCCGCGCGACACCGGCGGCGGCCAGGCCTGCGTCACTCGCGTTCAGCAGCGTGAGCGCGTCGGTGAAGCGTCGCTGATAGCCGTACGCGCCATTGTAGAACGCCTGGTTCATGGCAATCGGACCACGCGCGCTGCCGCCATAGCGGAGCGTCGTCGACTTCTGGCCGGTGGAGTCGGCGCTGTCATCGGTCCACTGGAGGGGCGGCGCGGTGCCGAAGCCACTCTGATTGCGGAAGGAGAAGTTGGAACCGGGGAGCGTTTGCACTGAGATCTGCGCGCCACTGAATCCGCCACGCGCCACATCCCATGGGAACTGATTGAAGGACACGCGCACCTGGGCGTCTGGCGGCAACGTATTGAGCGACGAGCCCAGTCCGTTGTAGTTGGTATTGTTCTGGTCTCCGGAGAGTCCGAGCACCGAGTACATGTCGGACTGACCCTCCATCCCGGGTGGCAGTTGCACTCCCGGCACGGCCGCGGCCATGGCGGCCAGATTGCCGGCGCGATCGGGGGGCACGGCGATGCTGTTGCTCAACGTGCGATCGCCGCCGCCGACATCGGGGGTGGTAGCGTTGCGATTGGGCAGCGGTCTTAGCCCATTGGCCGTGACATTCACCTGGTCGAGCGTGGTGATCAGCGACTGCAGCCGCGTATCGGCGATCAGGACCTCCTCCTCACCGACACGCTTGATCTCAAACCGCCGAGCCGCGTAGCCGAGCGCCGTGAAGTCGAGCCAGTAGTCCCCCTCGCCATTGATGAACAGCAGCGTGAAGCGGCCCCGACGGTCGGTGCGCGCGGTCTTGGTAATGCTGCCGGTGAACGAGGTCGCCCGCACCTGGACATTGGCAATGGGTTGCGAATCCGGGCCGATGACCCGCCCGCGAATAATGTCGGCACTTTGCGCAGCGACTCGCGGCGCACGCGCGACCATGACGAGGAGCGCGATGACGCACCACGGCACTCGTCGGCGCGGCAACGGGGACGGCCACCAGCGAATTCGCACGAGAGACTCCAACGGCGCAGGGAGAACAAGCACCACTCCTCCTTGGTGTCGCGTACGTTGGCGACGGTTTTCGACGTTGTTGCCGGAATCGTGCATCCTTACAGGATGCGGACAACTGTGGCGCTTGAACCGCGCCGACGGCGCGCGGCGCGACCGCGGCTATCGCCTGAGTGGGTAGCGGGTCATAGCGGCCCCCGGCGCGTGCCCGCAATCGGCCAGGTATTGGTGCGCGCTCCAGACACCGTCTGCATGGTGCCATGCAGCGAATCGCCTGCTGCGTTGAACCGGAACGTGCTCACCATCGGCACGCGGTTCAGGGCATTCCGTTCTCCCTTTACCGCGTTCAAGGCCTCCGCGGTGCGCGTGAACGTCGCCGTATCGGACGGGCGATGCGCTGCAAGTGACGGTACCATCGGGCTCGTCCTTGTGCGCCGCCACGCCCGTCACGTCCCACGCCCGATCACTCGATGTCGTGGGCGATCCGCGGGCGGTGCGCGACGCGCGACGCGCAGTCCGGTGAAGGGGCGATCGGGTCGTCGGTGCCGTTGGAGAGCCGCGCATCGCTCGTGTAGACGAAGGCCACCTTCCCATCGCGGCGACGTGCGGCCATACGCATCGACTTCGGTGGAACGTCGGCGATCGCAGCGAGCGACATCGTGGCGATCAGCGACTCGCCCACGGAAAGTTCGCCACCGCGGTCGACCATGACGGGCGCCCCCGCGGAGCCACGCAGGCAACGGCTTCGCGGAGGTTCTCGCATGAACGCCTCTGCGTGGGTGGTCTGCTACTTCACCAGGTGCAGCTCGACCGGCTGCCCGACGGGACTGATCTTCACCAGCCGCCGTTCAGTCTTCGCCAGATAGAACACCACGGCCGCCTCTGCACCCTTTTGTTCGATCTTCCAGCAGTCGAAGGTTCCCGCTGGAACGGTCACCGTTTCGCTCCCCACCACCGTCAGCGTGAGTGGCGTGACCGTCGCCTTGGCGGCGCTGAACACGTTGAGCGTGAAGGTGGCCTTGTCGGCCCATCGGAAGAGCGGCAGCACCACCTGCAGCGCTTCAGCCGCAATGGTCCCCTGTGGTAGCTCGGCGTTCACCGGTTTGGTCTGTGGTCCGGTTGGTGACGGCGTCTGCGCGCTCCCCGTGGCCTTGCCGCCGGCGAAGGCGATCGCGGTCTTGGTCTGCTGTCCCTGCGTCGACCCACCCTGCTCGAGCGACATCGGGGCCAGCGCCGCATCGTTGTCGAGCGTGGTGCGCTGTACCACCACACCGTTCATGACGTTCGTGTTTTCATGCAGCGTCCAACCGCCATTTTGCGGCTCGATGGACACGACCGAATGGCCGACCACCTGACCCTGCACGAGGACCACGAACGAGTCCCGACTCACTTTCAGTTGCGTGACATCGAACGCCGTGGGCATCACCTTGGGCATCAGGTCAGATGGTTGCATCACATCGCCATCGACACTGCGAATGGTCACGGGGGCGATCCTCGCGAGCTTGTCGTACAGCTTCGTGCCGTCGCCAACCACCACCATCAACGCCTGGCGCGGACGAATCACGCGTCGTGCTGCCGCCGACACTTGCGTGGCCGTCACGGCGGCCATCCGGGTGCGGGTGGCGGGGCCGGAGCGTCTGCAGGATCGCTTCCTGGCAGCCCATGAGGAGAGCGGGGGAGGACAGGGTACCCAACAGGGATCGGGGCTGGGACTGGGAAAGGGTGGCGGGCGGGGCGGCGG
>CAZMGX010000216.1:0-8671 GCA_964565915.1 uncultured Gemmatimonas sp. | reverse complement strand
GCACAAGTCGATCGATGGCGGCAAGACGTGGACCAAGCTGGGCAATGGACTGCCGACCGGCGACGTCGGTCGGGCCGGCCTCGCGATCGACGGGCGCACCTCGCCGACGCAAGTCTTCGCGTTCATCGAAGCCAGCGCCGGCCAATCGGGACTGTATCGATCGACCGATGACGGAGCCACGTGGGCGCGCTTCGGCAAGAACGCGCAGGCCATTGGTGGCCGGGGAGCTGGCGGCGGCGGTGGTGGTGGTCGTGGTGGTGCGCCCGGGGCGCCGATGACCGCTGCCGACAGCGCCCGCGTTGCCGCCGCCCGCGAAAACTGGTTCACGAATGGCCTCGGCCAGTACTACAGCGAGTTGTTCCTCGATCCGCACCGTCCAGGTCACATGTACGAGGTGGGCACCAATCTGTCACGCAGCACGGATGGCGGAGCCACGTGGTCCAACACCAACTGGGAAAGCCGCGGCGTCCATGTGGACCATCACGCGCTGGCGTTCGACCCGCTGGACAAGAACCATATCCTGTTGGGGAATGACGGCGGACTGTACGAGACGTACGACTTTGGCGAGACCTGGAAGTTCCACGCGACGTTGCCGATTACGCAGTACTATCGCGTCGGCATCAACAACGCCAAGCCGTTCTACTATGTGTGCGGTGGTACACAGGACAACTTCTCGCAGTGTGGTCCATCGCGCACGACCAACACGTGGGGTATCCGCAACAGCGACTGGTTCAACATCGTTGGTGGCGACGGGTTTCAGGCGCGCGGGCACATGGAAGACCAGAACGTGTTCTTCGGCGAGTCGCAGAACGGCGGACTGTCCCGATTCGACATGCGTACGGGACGAGGGCAGGGCATCCGCCCCACGACGGCGTCTGCCGGCGGTGATGATGGTGGCGCCGCGGCGCCTGATACGGCGCGCGCCACACCGCCGTCGGGTGCGCCGCCGGCCGGTGCGCCGCCGTCCGGTGCAGCGCCTGCGACGACGCCAACGGCACCCGTTCCGCCCGTCCGTGATCGGACCAACTGGGATGCGCCGTTCATCCTGAGCCCGCACAACCCCGACCGCATCTATTTCGCCAGCCAGTTCGTCTATCGCAGCGACAATCGCGGCGACAACTGGACGCGCATCAGCCCGGACCTCTCGCGGCAACTGAACCGCGACACGCTGCCCATCATGGGCAAGGTGTGGCCGCGCGGCTCGGTGGCGCTCAATGCCTCCACGACGGACCTCAGCAACGTGGTGGCGATCGATGAATCGCCGGTCCTCGAAGGACTGCTTTGGGTCGGTACGGATGACGGCCTGGTGCAAGTGTCTGAAGACGGGGGCAAGAACTGGCGGCGCATCGAGACATTCCCCGGCGTCCCGAAATTCACCTACGTCAGCGATGTGCACGCCTCGCCTCGCGACGCGAACACCGTGTTCGTGACGCTCAACAACTGGCAGCGTGGTGACTACGCGCCGTACATCGTGCGCAGCACGGATCGCGGGCGCACGTGGACCAACATCACCGGCAACCTGCCGGCGAAGCATGATGTCTGGACGATCGCGCAGGATCACGTCAACGGCGACCTGCTGTTCGTGGGTACCGAGTTCGGTCTGTTCGCAAGCGTCGACGGCGGCAAACAGTACGTGCAGATCAAGGGCGGCATGCCGGTGACACAAGTCCGTGACCTGACCCTGCACAAGCGCGAAAGCGACGTCGTCATGGCGACGTTCGGACGCGGCTTCTACGTGCTGGACGACTACTCGGCGCTGCGCGAGATCAACCCGCAAACCCTGGCAGAACCCGCACGGCTGTTCCCGCTGCGGCATGCGTATAGCTTCGTACCAGGCGGACTCGCACCGGCTGGTGCCGCCGGCTCCCTCGCGATCAGCGGCAACTTCAGCACGCCGAATCCGCCCGTCGGCGCGTGGATCACGTACAACGTCAAGGACACGCTGCCCGCCGACACGAAGCTGGTGCTCACGATCAGCGACAACAGCGGCAAGCAGATTCGTCGCTGTGAGCTCGATCGCACGATTGGTCTGCGGCGTCTGACCTGGAATCTCAACAGCGACCCCGTGGCACCGGACAGTGCGACCGTCGCGCGATTGACGGCACAGTTCGGAGCGCAGGGGCAAGCTGCAGACAGCACGGCGCGAGCCGCGCGGCCCGCGGCGAACACGCTGCAGTCGTGCGCCCTGACCACCACCGCCGGTGGCTTCGGTGGCGGCGGTGGTGGTGGCGCGGGCCCTGGTGGGCTGGCGGCCGCCCTGCGCGGTCAGCCGCAGCGGGTGCCGGCCGGGGTGTACAAGGCCAGCATCGGACGGCTTGTCGGCACGACGGTCACCCCGATCGGTCCGAGTCAGACGTTCTCGGTATTGCCGCTGCTGCAGTAGGTATGTTTGGTGAGGGTTGAGACCCGGAGCGTCACCTACGGGTCTCAACCCTCTCGGCACGCGCTTTCACCACCGCGCCGTAGGCATCGACGAGCCCAAATCCAAACATGTTGTCCTTGCCAGGCGCGCCAAGATCATGCGCGGTGGACTCGAGGATCTCGCGCAGACGCCACACGCTCATCCCCGGGCGATCGGTCAGCATCAGCGCCGCGATGCCGGCAACCTGCGGGCCCGAGAACGAATTCCCGCGGATACGCACGACATCCGTATCGATGTACCCGCTGTCCGTCACACTCAGCACCGGGTAGCCCTCACCGGGGAACGCGACGAGATCCGGCTTCACGATCCCCTTCGGCATCGGATAGTCGCCGTACAGCGCCACCGTACTCCACTCGGCCGGGCCCATGCTGCTGAATGACACCAGCGTGCGTGTCGTGTCGATGCCGCCCACCGAAATCACGCTCGGCACGTCCTTCGGCGACTGATGCTGCACCGGAATCGGCTGCGTGACCCGAAAGTTGCCGGCACCGCCCACCAGCACGAGTCCGGCGGCCACGGCGTGATCACTCATCATGCGCCAATAGCCACGCAAATTGCCGAGATTGGGCAGGCTGAAGCTCATACTGAGAATGTCCGCGCCATTCTCGAGCGCATACTGATAGGCCAGGGCGGCCGCGATCGGACGGTTGCCACCCGCGTCGACATTGCCGCCGGTCAGCTTGAGCAACATGATCGACGCACGCGGCGCGACCCCGGTGATGATACCGCCGGTGCCATCGCCGGCGACGATCCCCGACGTCATGGTGCCGTGTTGCCGACCGCTGCTCGTGTCACGTACGTTCGGGCTCATTGCACCGAAATCGTAGCCATACACGTCGTCGATCCAGCCATTCGCATCGTCGTCGATGCCGTTGTTCGGAACTTCGCGGCCGTTTCGCCACAGGTGACTGCGGAGGTCCTGATGTGCGTAGTTTGCGCCGTTGTCCAGCACGGCGACGACCGCACCCGCGCCGGTGTTGCCCAGCTCGGACCACACACGTGGAGCGTTGAGGTGCGCCACGTTCCATGCGACCCTCTTGCCGGTGGCGACGAACGGTGTCTTGGCCGTCGTCGGCAAGACCAGAATGGGAGGCGTCGGGACACGCGGTATCTCGAGCGCCTCCCCGCCGGCATACACGAACAGCACGTCATCCATCGCGATGACCTTGCGAATCTCAGACGGCGAGAGCTCAAGCGCCATTGCGTTCAGGATCCACAGCGATCGATCGGCGTTGTCGCGACCGAGCGCGCGCAACACGCGGGCCTGATCATTCGCTGCGTTGCGCTTCAGTGTCGACACGACCTGAGCACGCAGCGTGCGACGATCGTCGCGTGCGTGCGTAGCGGCAAACTGTTCGAGACCACCTACCGGGGAGAACAGCTGCGTGCGGAGCAGGACGATCGTCGGCCGTGCCGCTCGTTCGTCCGCCAGCGAGTCTCGCAGCGGCGGGTCGAGCTTGAGATTCGGATCGGGTGCCTGCGCATCGAGGCGAACCGTCGCACCAAGCAGGACGGCGGTTGCGATGAGCGAGCGCAGCCGGGATGAGTGCATCATGGCGTCAACGCGGGTCGAGGATCTTTGTCACGCGATCGATGATGTCATTCCAGTGTGCGCGCTCGACCGCGCCAGTGGCGGCGACAACCGCCGCGCGGGCGTCACGCTGGATCTCCCGCAGCTGTGCACGTGCAAGAGCGGGCAAATCACTCTGTGCCACATTCGGCGCGGTAATGAATGGAATCGGCCGTGACGGTGCCCCACCTCCTGGCGCGGCCGCTGCGGCCGCGGGGGGGTCGATGAGGGCCTCGAGTCGCTGCAGATAGACGCGCTGCAGTTGCCGACGCGACGCATCGGGTGACGCCCCGGTCCACATCGCGCGCTTGAGGTCGCCGAGGTACTCGATCAGCGGGTACGCATTCGTCGCGTCGTACCGCTCGGCCTCGGCCAGTCGTCCCAGCCGTGCGCTGCTCAACAACGACGTCACCACGCCGGCCTGACGCGCGCCCAACACCGTACTGGGCCCGATGCGCGACGTGATCTCTTGCGGTCGTAGCCAGGTGGGCGTCGTGAGAACCTGGTCGCTGAGGAAGGCCAGTGCGGCCATCTGCCGCGCCTTCGGCACCACGCGAAAAACGGCGCCCGCCTGGTCGGCGGTCTTGAGGTCGACGTTCACGCCTCCAATCACCGTGGCGACGTGTCCCATGTATCCGGCCCACCGGCCGACCGCCTCTTCGTACACTTCCTGCAGTTCGGTGTAGTCGTCGCCCGCTTTCGTGGTCCACGCCACGAGATTGGGAATCATGCGCTTGTAATTCGCCACGGCGTAGGCCGACGACTTGACGGGATCGTCGCCGAGATCCTCGGTCTGCACGCGTGGATCGGCGCTGCCGAGTCCCTGCGGAGTAAAGCGGTAGGGCATCGGACCGGACTGGCTGGTGAGCCACCGGTTCAGCGTGGTCTTCTCGGCGTCAGCCGTGGGGGCATCGATCAGTCGATATCCCCAGTTGATCGCAAAGTCGTCGAACGGTCCGAGGCGACGGATGTAATCCTTCGTCTTGAGGCCATCACCGGGCTGCGCCACGTAGTTCTGGCGCGCGTAATCCATGATGGTGGCACTCACGCCGTACTTGCTGGTGAACGTGGGGCTGCGCAGCGAGTCCGTGGGGAACGACGACGACGCGATCATGTTGTGCTGCAACCCCAGCGCGTGGCCGATTTCGTGTGCGATGACCTGGTGCATCGTTTCGCCCATCAGCTCGTCGGGGATGTCGAGCGTGCGCGCCGCCGGATTCGCGGCGCCGGTCTCCATGATCAGCCAGTTGCGATACGAGCGCATGTGGTTGTGGAACCACGTGATCTCGCTGTTGATGATCTCGCCCGATCGGGGATCGTGCGTATGCGGACCCACCGCGTTGCGCACGAGGCTGGCCGCCCAGCGCACCATCGAGTAGCGCGCATCATCGGGATCGAAGTCGGGATCTTCCGTCTTGCTGGGGGCCTCCTTGGCGAGGATGGCGTTCTTGAAGCCGGCCTTTTCGAACACGGCTTGCCAGCTTTCCACGCCGGATTTCACGTAGCGCTTCCACCGCATCGGGGTGGCCGGATCGAGGTAGTACACGATCGGCTTGATCGGCTCGACCAGTTCGCCGCGCGCATACGCCGCCGGGTCCTTCGGTTCGAGGCGCCAGCGGGTGATGAACTGCTCGGATGCCGCCTTCTGCTGGTCGAGGCCGTAGTTGACGCGTTCGATGGAGAAATATCCGACGCGGGCGTCGAAGTGACGCGGGCGCATCGGTTGCTTCGGCAGCAGGACGATCGACTGCCGGGTTTCCATCGTCACCGTGGCGCCGTTCGGGTCGTCCGGTGGTGTGGCCGCGTCGAAGGTCTGCACTTGCCGGACTTCGATGTTGATCGGGAACGCGCGCACGCTGCTGATGTAGCTGCGTGCCGGGTCGAAGCGCCGCACGCCGTAAGTGCGGCGTTGATTGGCATTCAGTCCTGACGTCGCCGGATTGTCGGTGGCAAAGAAGTCCGTCACGTCGACGACATAACTCGTGCTGTCGCGGCCGAACGCGGCGATCGGAAAGGCGGCGATGATGGGTGCGTAATTGTTCTGCGCGACGCTGCGGGCGATCGGGAGGGAATCGTCGGCGACCGCTTCGGTGCTGATGCTGCGCACGAGGATCCGGTCGTTCACGCGCTCCCAGCGGATCATGCGCTCGTTCAGTGAGGAGCCGGCGGTCTGGAAACCGCCGCTCCCCGATGGCGCCCCGGAGACGCGTGTCACCATCAGGAAGTCCCGCCCGATGAGCGAGTCCGGCACCTCGAACAGGTAGCGGTCGTCCACACGGTGCAGGGTGATCCCACCTCGCTCGGTCTGCGCGCGCGACGGCACGATCTGGGCGTATGGGCGGGGGCCGCGCCGGGGAGGTTGATTGGCCGCCGTCTCCGGCTGGGTCTGGGTCGGCGGCGCGGGCGGCGTCTGCGCCGGAGCGGCCAAGGGTACGGCGACGGCGAGCGCGGAGACGAAGGAGAAACGCACAGCGGTGCAGCGCATGACGGACATCGAATCTCCGAAAGGGGGTCGGCGTAGAATGCCGGTCCGCCTCCGAGGCGTCAATGTGAGTATCAGCCCACGGCCGCGTCGAGGTCAGCGTCGGCGCCGATACGGTCGGCCCGGCACAGCGCGCGGTACCAATGGGCCGAGGCCTTCAGCGTGCGACGCTGCGTCTGGAAATCGACGTGGACCAGCCCGAAACGGGGGCGATAGCCGGACGCCCACTCGAAGTTGTCGTAGAGGCTCCACGCGTGATAGCTGCGCACGTTTGCGCCGGCGCGAATGGCGTCGGCGACGGCAAGAATATGCGCGCGATGATAGGCGATGCGGGCCTCGTCATGCACCATGCCGTCGCTGCCGGGGGCTTCATCGAAGGCGCAGCCACTTTCGCACACTTCAATAGGCACATTGCCGTACTCGTTGCGCAGCGCGATCAACACATCGTGGAGGGCGTGCGGCCAAATCTCCCAGCCCATCGCTGTGCGCTTGCCATGATTGCGACCGAACGCATTCTCGATACGCGTGACCGTGCGGAACGAGGAGGAGAAATCGGCGTGTCCACCGGTTGGCCGTTCGTCCGACAAGACGTCGAACAGAAAGTACGGCAGGTCCGGTCGATCGTCGCCACCGCTGCTGACCACCAGCCGGTAGTAGGTGTTGACGCCGATGAAGTCGAGTGGTGTGCGCATCTGCGCCGCATCCGTCGGCCGCATGGCGAGCGCCTGATGCGGCACACTCTCCAGGAACGCCGCGGGATACGCCCCGCTCATGAGCGGACCAAGGAACAGATGATTGAAGACGGCATCCGCGTAGTCGGTCGCGCGTCGATCGGTGATCGACTCCGTCGCTGGCTCACACGGCGCCATCGCGAAGACCGAGCCCACCTGCGCATCGGGCCGCACCGCCTTGGCGGCACGGAAACCCAGGGCGTGTGCCATGGTGATCACGTGAACGGCGCGCAGAAAGTCCGTCGGACTGCGTCGACCCGGTGCGTAGCGACCCAGCAGATACCCTCGTGACGAGAAGATGAACGGCTCGTTGAAGAGGGACCAGTCGCGCACGCGATCGCCAAGTGCGTCCAGCATAAGCGCCGTATAGTCGGCAAAACGGTCGGCAGTGTCACGGGACGCCCAGCCGCCCGCATCCTCCAGGGCCTGCGGCAGATCCCAGTGATACAGCGTGGGAAAGGGACGAATGCCGGCTTCAAGCAACCCGTCGACCAGTCGCTCGTAGAAGCCAAGGCCGGCGCGATTGATGGGACCGACACCGGTCGGTTGAATGCGGGGCCAGGCAATCGAAAAGCGATAGCTGTCGACGCCGAGATCGCGGATGATGCCGAGATCTTCGTCCAATCGGTGATAGTGATCGCAGGCCACCGATGCGTCCTGGCCCCTCTCGATCGCGCCCGGTTGCTGGCAGAACGTGTCCCAGATCGACCGGCCGCGTCCATCGGCGTCGAGGGCGCCTTCGATCTGGTACGCCGACGTGGCGACCCCCCACTGAAAACCCTTGGGGAACAGCGCGGCGATGTCTCTGGCGTCGCTGGGCATCACCCTTGAGAACGTAAAAGCGGGTATCGGTGCGCGAAACCCCGAGCGCGAAATCCCGCGCGCGAATCTGTCGATAGATTTCCGGGATGGGACCACTGTCATTCGACAACCGTTTCGTGCGCGAGCTGCCCGGTGATGCCGAGCAATCACCGCGTCGTCGTCAGGTACTGCACGCCGCGTGGAGCGCCGTGATGCCGTCGCCCGTCTCTGCGCCCCGCGTGGTGGCGTGGTCGCGCGAGGTCGCCGAAGCCATCGGCTTCTCCACGGTCGATGTCGAGTCGCCGGAGTTTGCGGCGGTGTTCGGGGGCAACGCGATCATGGCGGGCATGTCGCCGTTTGCGGCCTGCTACGGCGGACACCAGTTCGGCAACTGGGCGGGACAGCTTGGGGACGGGCGAGCGATTTCCCTCGGCGAAGTCATTGGCACGGACGGGCGGCGTCACGAGTTGCAGCTCAAAGGGGCCGGTCCCACGCCGTATTCACGGACGGCAGACGGTCGCGCGGTGCTGCGGTCGTCGATCCGCGAGTTCCTGTGCAGCGAGGCCATGTTCCATCTGGGTGTGCCGACGACGCGCGCGCTGTCGATCGTGGCGACCGGCGACGACGTGGTGCGTGACATGTTCTACAACGGCAACGCGCGGCCC
>CAZMGX010000215.1:0-8677 GCA_964565915.1 uncultured Gemmatimonas sp. | reverse complement strand
TGGCGGCGGAGAGCCCATCAGCACTTCCATCACCCACTTGCCACGCAGCACGGGCGACGTGCGATTGGCGTGCGACGTCAGCGTCAGCACCGAGCCATGCCCCAGAATTCCGGTGCGTGTACTGTCGGGATAGGACACCTTGCGCAGCGCCGAGCCGGTGATGCCCTGCACGCCATAGTGGCGCGCCAAGCGCTCGTTCATGAACGAGTAGTCGGCGGTGTACAGCTCCAGCAACGGTCGATTGTTCTTCACGAGGTGGTTGAAAAACGCCTCCGTCTCGCGTCGCATATCGATCGCCAACTGCTCATGAAAATCGGGGAACTGCAGCGCATCCGGGTGCACCTTCTCGATGTCCTGTAAGCGGAGCCACTGCGCGGCGAAGCGCGTCGACAGCGCCTCGGCACGCGGGTCGGCCAGCAGGCGCTTGGTCTGCGCCATCAGCACCGTCGTGTCGGTCAGCAGCCCGCGTCGCCCCAGCGACAGCAGCGTGGAATCGGGCGGCGCCCCCCACACGAAAAACGATAGGCGCGACGCCAGATCGATGCCGCTCACGGGAACGCGCGCGCCCGGCTTGGCACCCGCCGGCATTTCCTCCACACGGAAGATGAAGTGCGGGCTGGCGAGAATCGCCTCCACTGCCGTACGCACCCCAGTCTCGAAGCCCAGCTTCGCGCCGTCGTCATAGAAGGTCATGAGCGACTTGAGATCGCTTGCCGACAACGGACGACGGTAGGCCGACGCGCCCAATCGACTCACGATCTTCTCGGCGCACGGGCGAGCCTCGGTACTCGTCGTCGGGCGGCACGAAAAGATCCGCGCGCGGCTCGGCGTTTCCGAGACACCGGTCGGATTGTATGGCCCCGTGACGGCAAAGCCCTGCAGGTGCGACAGGATCGTCACGCCCGACTGCGATCCGATCTGCGTGTCCGCGATGCTGTGATCGATCGGCGCGATGTTGTCGTTGACCGGTCCTTCGTACGTGCGGACGAACGCGGCCGTGATGCGCTGCGGGCCCGCACGCACCTGGATCGGCTTGGTGCGAATGTCCATCCCGAGCGGATCGGCCTGTGACATGCCGCGATCGACGTCCAGCAGCGCCACCCGCTCGCCGTTGACGGAGACCTCGATCTTCTCGTCGAACGGGGCGTTGGACCCGTACAACTGACCGGTGGGGATGGCATGCAACGTGACGGTGAAGACGTACTCACCGTCCGCGGGAAAATTGTGCGTGGCCGAGACGCCACCGCGTGTGCCACGCGGCGCGCCTTCGACGGTTTCCAGCTGCGACGCAAGTCGGGCAATCTTGTACGTCGACGTGGACGCACTGGCCTTCGGATCACCAACGGCCAGCCGCGCGATGTCACTCGCAGCATCGAGATACGCGTCCAGCGTGGTCGCGGACGGCATCTGCACATCGGCGATGTTGTCGAAGTTGGCGCTCTTGGTGTCGAGCGGCAGCCACGAATCCGCATTGATGTGCAAGCCGAGGACGTCGGCGATGCTGCGCTCGTACTCCGCACGATTCAGGCGCTGGAACGTGCGGGATCCGGGATTTGGCGCGCGCGTGGCCTTGCTGTCCATCAGGCGTTCGAGCGTGGTCATCAGGACGTCCAGCGTATCACCGCCCGGACGTGCACGGCCCGGCGGCGGCATCATGCCGGTGCGCAACTTCCCGATCATCTTCTCGGCGATCTCGGGCGAGGTGTTCCCGATCGTCAGCAGGTCGAAGCCCGCGAGCGACAGATTGCCCAGCTTGCGTTGCTCGCTGTGACATCCGGCACACGTCTTCTTCACGACGCCCGTCAGTTCGTCGGCGGCAATGGGCGTCGGGACGCCTGGACCATGCGCGATCCCGAACGATCGCGGCGCGCGCCTGCCGGGCGTGGGGTCGGATGGAGGCGCCAGTCGGGAGGTCGAAACGAATCGCGGGGCGGAGTCGGACGCCGTGGACCACGGGGCGTCCTGCGATGAGGGGCCGTCCAGCACGACCAGCGCGCCAAGCAGCAGCGCGACACTGCCGGCGGCGGCGATATGTGACTTCATGCCCGATCCTGAGGGTCAGCGCGGGGAGTCGGTAGGAGACTGATCCCCGAAAGGTGAGAGAAACCCGAACAGGCGGCAAGGCCACAGCCCTCGGTCGGGCGGTGCCAGCACTTCCGAGCGACCGTGCGTTCCTCTTGCAACCTGCAGCGACGACGGCGTTCATGGCCGCGTCCCGAACAGTTTACGGATCACGTCCTTGCGCCGTTGGATCGCTGTTCCGTTGCAGAACGCCTTAGTGCCGACGTCGGCTCTCTTTCCCGCGTCGTTGGCCTGACTACCCCGAGGAGGATGCCACCGTGCGCATGCGCTGGATACTGACGGCTACGGCCGCTTCGACGTTTCTCCAACCCGATGTCGCGATCGGGCAGCAGCACCAGAATCCGGTCATCGACCTGTTGAGTGCGAACAAGCCGGTCTTTGGTCTCTACGCCCCGGCAAATCGACGCGCCCGTCCCGGGCAGCCAGCGCCGCCGAATGCGGAGCCGCCCAAGACAGGCGCGCAACTCGCGGCCGACGCCCTCGCGTACACCAAGGCCGACTACATCTTCGACGGCAGCATGGAGGGGAACTTCGAGGCCGGGCTGACCAGCTTCACGGAGTTTGCGAAGGGTATGTCCGCCGGCGGCATGGTCAAGAACAAGCGCTTCACTCATCCGCTGTTCGTGAAGACGCCGGAGATTGCGCCGGACCCCGCCATGGCCGCCACGCGCATCGCGCAGCAGCTCGATCTCGGTGTCGCCGGCATCGTGTTGGTCGGCGTCGAAAGCGCCGAAGAGGTGAAGCAGGGGCTCGCCGCCATGCGCTTCAAGTCGAAGGGCGGCACACGGCCCGACGCGGTGGGCGATGCGCCGGCCGTGTGGGGCCTGAGCGAAAAGGAGTACCGCGAGAAGGCGGATGTGTGGCCGCTCAACCCCAAGGGCGAATTGGTCAACTTCACGATCGTGGAGAGCAAGGCGGGCCTCGCGAAGATCCGCGAGATTGCCGCGGTCAAGGGAATTGGCGTGTTGTTTCCGGGCGCCGGGACCCTGCGAGGCGTGTTCTCCCCGCCTGATGCCAACGGCCAGCGCAAGTTCGACGAGGCCGCGTGGGAGGCGTCCATTCAGCAGGTGCTGGCGGCCTGCAAGGAATTCAAGGTCGCGTGCGGCTATCCGGCTGGTGAGGCGGACATCGAGATGCGCATGAAGCAGGGCTTCAGCGTATTCGTCATCGGCTGGGGCCAGCCGGGGTTCAACGCGGTCGAAATCGGGCGCAAGGTGGGCAACCGCTAGTCTAGCTTGCGGAGCGTGGTGGGTCGGGTGGTGAAGGTCCCGCGGCGCCCGCCACTGCTCCTCGCCAGCTTCCGGCGTGCGTCCCGCAGGTTGGTGCCCGCGAGATCGCAGAAGCAGCGCCGCGGGACCTTCACCACCCGATCCACCTCGTACCCACGCAGGGGACCGTCGGTCTGGACAGACCCTCCCTCTGCCGACCGTGACTCCCGGCTCGGCCGATGGCGTCGACCGAGCCGCTCAGCCAGCGTCAGCGACGGACAGCGCACTCGCAGGGTGCACGCATTCGCGAGACTCGCCGTCCGCGCCCGTTCGCGCGGAACTGCCACCGAGCGCGCCGGCCGATCAAAATGCAAAAGGGCGAGCCATTGCCGGCTCGCCCTCGTGCTTATTTCGCTAGCCCAAGACTAGGGATTGCGGTCGATGCACCCGTTGAACTTCGGGTTGTTCCGCTCCGGGAAGGGCACGACCATGTTCACATCCGTGCCGTAGCTGTCACCCGGACGCAGCGCCATTGCGCCAGTCGGAAACACGGTGTTCGCCGCACGCCCGTACTGACGGATCAGGCGGCGCATGTCGCCGAGACGATGGCCGGTGAGCCACATCCAGAACGCGCGTTCCTTGAACAGCAGATCCACCGCTTCGGCCTGCGTGGTGGGGGCCGCCGTGAGCGCCGGCATCGGTGTCGCGAGCCCAGTGGCGCGCAGCGTATTCAGCTGTGCGAACATGGCATCGCGGTCCGCCTGCGATCCGCCGGTCGTCGCGTTGAGGCGCGCCTCTGCTTCGATCAGGCGCGCTTCCACGCCTTCGGCCACGGGTGCAGACGAGGCCTGCGAGCTGTACTTGAGCTGTTGCGGCAGGTTGCGGCTGCTGCCGTCGAAACCCGTGCGGGTCGAGGGCTGCCACGGCGCACGCGGGTCGGCCGGTGTGCTGAGGAAGTCCAACCCGTTGATCCCCTCGCGCGTACCCGCCGTGTAGCGTGAGCCCGGCTGGAACGTTGAACCAAACACGCCGTTCGCCGTGCCACCAACGGCGGCGTGGTACGCGAGGAACTTGTAGCTCGTCGGGACGGTAGCCACAGCGGCCGCCGCCTGGGCAAACTGCCCCAGATTCAACAAGGCACGACCCTTGACGATCGCCGCCAGGCTGCGGGCATTTGCGGCAGTCGCGAGCGTCAACGCGCTATCGGCAGAGGCCGCGGAGCGCGTGAACATCTGCACGGTCGTGAGCGGATCGCCGTAGTCGAACGTGCCATCCGGATTGACTTTGCTGAACGGCACGCCAGAGCAGAAGGCCTCGCCGAAGAAGCCTTCCGTCAGTCCACGCAGCGAGTACATCTCACTGAGCGAGTCGTTCACCGCAGTGGTCGGGGTCAGCTTCGCGCCGCGCCAAACCACGATCGCTGATGCCAAGCTGGCCCGGGCGCTCTGCAGGTTGTTGTAGTTGGTGCTGGTGGCCCCACCCAACAACTCGCTCTGGCGCCGGCCGTCCGTGTTGAAACGATCGGCGAACGTGTCGGAGGTCTGGATCTCATCGGACAGGTTTCCGCTCGACACGATGAAGCCGTCGCCGGACCCGGAGTACGCGGTGTTGAAATCTCGCAGCGCGCCGTTGCGCAACGTGGTCGCGCCGAGTGAGCCCCCTAGGGACCCGCCGGACAGCACGTTGGGCGTTCCGACGTTCAGGATGTCGTTCGTACAACTGGCCAGGAACGCCGCTGCGGCCAAGGCGCTCACCGGGCGTGTTGCCCGGCGAGCCACGGAAGAAAAGCTCATGATCGCCAGCCTCAGAAGGAGAAGTTCATGCGCAGCGTGAAGTACCGCAGCAGCGGCGTGGAGAAGTACTCCTCACCACCGCGCGTGTCGCTGTTCGACTGCGAGGCCTCAGGGTCCACGCCCGTGTACTGCGTGTTGACGCCCAGATTGCGGCCGGTGAGCACGACATTCCAGCGCTCGGAGCGCAAGGCGCTCGCCCACTTGGCCGGCATTTCGTACGACACCGAGAGCTCGCGCCAGCGGGTGAACTGGCCATTCTCGAACATGCCGGTGTACACCGGCACCGAGGTGGCCAACGCGTTGGCCTGTTCCTGCAGCGACGCGCTGCGATCATAGCGGCCACGGCACGAAACGCCGTTCATGCATTGATGGCGCAGCGTGTTGTTGAACTTCTTGAAGCCCCACTTCGCGTCGATCTGCGACGAGATACGCAGCTTCCGGTTCAGCAGTTCAACGCTGGGGGTGAAGGCGACTTCGCGGGTCGGGAACGTGGCACCCTGATACACCGCCGTGTCGCTGAAGAACAGCTCGTTTGTTGCCGCCACCGTCGGCGTATAGACGATGATGCCATCGCCGTTCTTGTCCTCAAACGAGATGTTCCGGTCCCACAGGCCGAACAGCGGGTACCCTGGCAGGTTGCGCTGCGTGTTGCGATTGCCCGAGGCGATCGGCGACACGCCCTCGCCGAGCTTCAGCATGCGGTTCTTGTTCGTCGAACCCGTCAACGTGAGGTCGAGCGCCAGCTGCTGGCGGTCGATCAGCTTCTGGTTGAACGTCAGCTCGATACCGGTGTTCTGGATGTTGCCGATGTTCGCGAACTGGTTGGTCAACCCGGACAAGGACGGCGCAATCAGGCGGCTGATCAGGGCGTCCGTCGTCTTCTTGTTGTACGACGTGAGGTCGATGTTGGTGCGGTTGTTGAACGCCGTGAGATCGAACCCGAACTCGGTTTCGGCCGAGAATTCCGGCTTCAGCGACGCGTTGCCGAGCGAACCCAGCGCCGCGCCGGGCGCCGTGCCGGCGGCCAGCTGCAGCGTGGCTGGTGAGTAGAAGAGCACCGCGTCTGTCGCGCCCGGAATCTGTCCCGACGCGCCGTAGGTCGCGCGCAGCCGCAGCGAGTTGATGGCGCCGATGTCCGGGAAGAACGACTGGTCGGAGATCATCCACGACGCGCCGAACTTCGGGTAGTACACCGCGACGTTCTTGCCGAACGATGACGCCGCGTCTCGCCGCACACCGCCCGTCAGGAACAGCTTGTCGTGCACGGCCACCTGCTGTTCCACATAGTACCCAAGCGTCCGACGCTCGGAGATGGTCTGCGTCCCGTTGCGATTCGCGGCCGACGAGACCGTCACACCGCCAGGCGGAAGACCGTCGCCGCTACCCGTCGTGCCGTTGGTGGCGTTACGGATGTACTGCATGCCGACCGACGTCTTCGAGTTGAGCCACGGGAGCAGCTGGAACGTGCCCGTCGCGCCCAGGTCCACGGACTGCTGATTGATGTCCGCGCGGGTGCTTTGGATGTTGCCGGTACGCACCGTCCCGGTGTTCGGCCCCTCGCCGACGGCCGAGAGGAAGAAGTCATTCCGGTTCGTGAAGTCCGAGCCGAACGACGCACGGGTGGCCAGCCACGACAGCGGATTGTACTGCGCCGACACACTGTTGATGAAGCGGTTGATGTTCTGCGTCGTCGTCTGTGACAGCACGTCGCCCATCATGAAGGAGCGATAGCCGCGCAGTGAATCGCCCTGCGCATCGATCTGGTCGCCACGCCACGCACCGCCAAGGGCGGCTACCATCAGGCCGTTGGCGTTGTCCTCGTTCTGCGGGAAGCGGGCATCACTGTTCACGTAACCCGACGACACCTGCACGAACAAATTGGACGCCAGCCGCGCCGACAGGTTGGCACGAAGACTGTTTCGGGCGAGGGCATTCGGCCGGATCTGCGTCGACGGCAGCGCACTCACGCCGCGACGCGTCTGGATGCGCGCGATTTCGCTGTCCGGCATCTTGTAGATACCCGTTTCCACTTCCGTCTGACCGGACACGAAGAACTGCACCTGATCGCTACCGCCTGACGCCTGGAAGCTGTACTGCTGGCGATCGCCCTTGTCGATGGGCGACAGGCGCGGATCGTTCAGGACGTTGCCGCGCGACAGCGAGTCCACCGTGCAGGTGTTGTTGGCAACCGCCGCCAGGAGACACGGCACCGCACGGGTCGGCGAGGCCGCCGTCCTGCCCCACAGCGACCACATGTCCGGATATTTCGCCGTGTTGTCGATCTGGCCGTTTTCCACCGACAAGCTGTAGCGCGTCTTGCCTGACTTGCCACGCTTGGTCGTGATCACGATGACGCCGTTGGCCGCTTCGGTGCCGTACAGCGTCGCCGCCGACGGCCCCTTGATCACTTCGATCGTCTCGATTTCCGCCGGGTTGATGTCGTCCAGTCGCGACGGGCCCGAGCCGCCGACACCGAGCGCGTTGTTCGTGGTGGACGTCGCACGGACACCATCGATGACGACGATGGGGTCATTGCTGAGCGAGAAGGAGTTCTGGCCGCGGATACGAATGCGCGAGCCCGTACCCGTCGCGCCGGTCGAGACGACCTGCACGCTGGAGGCACGACCCGACAGCAGGCTGCCCATGTTCGTCACCGGCAGCTCGGCGATCTTCTCGGCGACGTTGATCTGCGTCGTAGAGTTGGCCAGCTCGACCTTGCGTTGCTGACCGCTGACCGTCGTGACGACGGCCGCCAGTGAGAACGCGGCTTGCGTGATCGTGGTGTTCACCACCGCCGGCGTACCCGCCGTGACCGTGACCGTGACCTTCTTCGGGTCGTAGCCGATGCGGTTGATGTCGAGCGTGACCGAGCCCACCGGCACACGCGCCAACGTGAAGCGCCCATTGTCGCCCGTCAGGGTGCCGTTGGTGGTGCCAGAGACCAGCACGCGGACCTGCGCGACGGGCTGCCCCGTGGCGGCGTCAGTCACCTGACCAGTGACGGTCCCTTCTGCGGCCTGCGCGCCCAGTGGCGCCGATCCGACTACCCCGAGCGCCACCAGCGCTCCGATGGTGCGGCGCGCGAACGTCACCAGACGGGAAAACCCGCCAGATGCCGACGCGACCGCGCGCTCGGGTAGTGTCCGTCCACCATATCGCCACACGTGCATGTCGCGTCTCCCCCTGAACAGGATCCTGAGCCGACCACCGGAATGCAGTCGGCATTGCACAACGTCGTCAACACCCAATCACCAGCGTGGTGACGGGGAGTCGCGACGGCGCACCTCTGGCTGCGGGCGATCGTCCGCAGCGAACTACAGCGATTGGGCTATGAAAAGGCGATCAGCACGATCGCCAAGGCGACTCTGCAGGCGAGCGCTGCGCGGGAGCGCGCGCATCGTCATGCAGGTTGCGATAGGCGGGATAGCGAGAGGCGGGATGCGGCGGGACGGCTTGAAGGCTCGGGCATCGTACGGATTCCGGACCAGTCTGTCAATAGCGTGTGACGCAGACTGTTACACGACCGCCCGACGCCCGACCCGCATACAACAAGCAGGGCTCCGTCGGCGTCACTTCGCCACGCACGGAGCCCTG
>CAZMGX010000214.1:0-8685 GCA_964565915.1 uncultured Gemmatimonas sp. | reverse complement strand
GCGGGACCTTGCCCGGTATCATCGTACCGGGTGGTGTCACCCTGCCAACGGTTGGCGCGGAAGATGCCGGTCAGATTCAGAGTATTGGTGCACGCTTCTCTCACGATCTCATCACGCTGGACTACGCGGCAGAGATGGGCTGCCGCGCCTGTGGATCGGCCGGTGGCGGATGTCAGTTTCTCGGGACGGCCGCGACCTCACAGGTCATCGCTGAAGCCCTCGGCATGGCGCTGCCGCACAGTGCGCTGGCACCATCCGGCGAGCCATCTTGGTACGAACTGGGTAGACGGTCCGCGCTCGCGTTGCTGCGCCTGCACACGCTGGGGCTGACGATGAATGGCATCGTCACCGACCGTGCCATCGAAAATGCGATGATGGTGCACGCGGCGTTTGGTGGGTCCACCAACCTCTTGTTGCACGTACCGGCCATCGCACATGCGGCCGGACTGCGGCCGCCAACCGTGAGTGATTGGATCCGTGTGAATCGTGCCACGTCGCGCCTCGTTGATGCATTGCCCAACGGTCCACGCGGACATCCCACCGTCCAGGTGTTCATGGCTGGCGGTGTGCCCGAAGTGATGCTGCACCTGCGCCGCATGGGGCTGCTGCACACCGACGTTCTGACCGCCACGGGCGACACGCTGGACACCACGCTCGACTGGTGGGAGTCGAGTGACCGTCGTCGCGCAGCGCGCGAACGCCTTGGCGCGGCCGCGCAGGTGTCACCGGACGACGTCATCATGACGCCGGATGCCGCGCGCCGAGCAGGGCTTGCCCGCACGCTGGTCTTTCCTGTCGGCAACCTCGCGCCCGAAGGGTCGGTCATCAAGGCGACCGCTATCGATCCGTCGCTGCGGGATTCCAATGGTGACTTCCGGCATCGCGGTCCGGCGCGCGTGTTCACCAGCGAAGCCGACGCCATTCGTGCAGTGAAAGGTGGCGCCGACGTGACACCGATCCAGCCTGGTGATGTCATCGTGTTGATCGGCAATGGTCCGGTTGGCACGGGGATGCAGGAGACGGCGCAGATCACCACCGCACTGCGCTACCTGCCGTGGGGCAAGTCGGTGGCGTTGGTCACCGACGGACGATTCTCCGGCTTCTCGACTGGCGCCTGCGTCGGCCACGTCGGTCCGGAAGCGTTGGCGGGTGGGCCGATAGGAAGAGTCCGCGATGGCGACGTGATCGAGATTCTGATCGACGGCGCGACGAACAGTGCCTCCTTGTCGCTGGTCGGATTGGAGGGTGTTGCCTGCGACGAACAGATGGTGCGCGACGCCCTGCAGCAACGCGCATCATCATCTGCCCTCGCCCCGCACCCGATGTTGCCCGACGACACCAGGCTCTGGGCCGCGCTGCAGCGGGTCAGCGGCGGCACGTGGGCCGGGTGTGTCTACGATGTGGACCGCATTCTGACCGCGCTCGCGAAGCCCGCTCCGGAGATGCCCTGATGTCCCTGATGCTCCAACGCACCGTAGACGGCGTACTGCTCACCACACCGTTCCGCGGCAGATGGCTCCCCGATGACTGGGACTCGCTCATGCAACGCGAAGACCTCGTGGGCTACCTGAATGAGCGGCTCGCGCAGGAGATACCGCCGCATGAGCAACACGCACACGTCGCGCTGTCCCGATGCCTGGCGCCGGTGCAGAGCCAGGAAGTCTGGGCCGCCGGTGTCACCTATCAGCGAAGCAAAGCAGCCCGCGTCGAAGAATCGAAGGACGCCGGCGGCAGCTCCTTCTACGACCGTGTCTACGAGGCCGAACGGCCCGAGCTGTTTTTCAAGATGGCTGGATGGCGAGTGCGCGGGCCCGGCGAGCCGGTGCGCATCCGACGCGACGCCACCTGGAGTGTGCCAGAGCCTGAGATCGCGCTCTGCCTCAATGCCCATGGGCGCGTGGTCGGGTACACCATCGGCAACGATATGAGTTCTCGGGACATCGAAGGGGAGAATCCCCTGTATCTGCCACAAGCCAAGTCGTACGACGGCGCGTGTGCACTGGGGCCCGCCGTGCTCGTCACCGACGTCTTGCCACCGTCGACCCTCATCAGCATGTCCATCGAACGTGACGGCGATACCGTGTTCGAAGGCACCACACAATGGGCGCGTATGAAGCGAACCCCCGAGGAACTGGCGGGCTGGCTCTTCCGGGAGTGCAGCTTCCCCAATGGCTGCGTCCTGCTCACCGGCACCGGTATCGTGCCGCCCGATTCATTCACGCTGAAAGGTGGGGATCTGATCACGATCTCCGTCACCGGGCTCGACATGCTGCGCAACATCGTGAGCGCCTCATGATGCGAGGATCGTCCGCGCGTGCGTGCAGGCTCGCGAGACTCACCGCCGCGCTGGCAGCGATGCTTGGCACGGGCGCGTGTGCGACCGCCCCGGCCGGCGGTGGCGTGACGCCGGCGACCAGCGCGAGCCCGCTCACGCTGCGCGATGCATTTGCAGGGGCGTTTCTGATGGGCACGGCCGTGAATGCCGACATCGTGTCCGGTCGCGACTCGGCCTCCCGTGACATTGTGCCTCGGCACTTCAACACCATTACGGCCGAGAACGTACTCAAGGCCGGACCGCTCAATCCGACGCCCGGCGTGTGGAACTGGGGGCCTGCCGATGCCTTCGTCGAATTCGGCGAACGCCACAAGATGTTCATCGTTGGCCATACACTCGTCTGGCACAACCAGACACCGGCGTGGTTCTTCACTGATGCCTCTGGCGCACCACGGTCACGCGACGCCGTGATCGAGCAGCTGCGCAGTCACATCCAGACCGTGGCGTCGCGGTACAAGGGACGCATCCACGCGTGGGACGTCGTCAACGAGGTCATCGACAACGACGGATCGTATCGCCAGACCACCTGGGTCCGTGGTGTCGGAAGCGGCGATGAACTGGTGCGCCTGGCTTTCCGCTTTGCGCAGCAGTATGCGCCCGACGCCGAGTTGTACTACAACGACTTCAATGCGTGGCGTCCGACCAAGCGCGATGGCATCGTGCGGATGGTGCGGATGCTCAAGCGTGACGGGATTCGCATTGACGGCATCGGCATGCAGGGACATTGGGGGCTCAACTTCCCCCGCACGGCGTACATCGAGGCAGCGATCGACTCCTTCGCAGCCACCGGCGTCAAGGTCATGATCACCGAGCTCGATGTGGACGTCCTGCCGCTTACCCGCGAAGGGCAGATCATCGGCACCGCCATGAGCGAGCCGCAATTCCAGCTGGAAGAGTTCAAGGAGTACCTGGACCCCTGGCGTGGCTCGCTGCCCGACAGTGTTCAGCAAGCCCTCACCGCCCGGTACGCCGAGTTGTTCGGCATCTTCTACCGCAAGCGTGACAAGATCGACCGCGTCACGTTGTGGGGGGTACACGACGGCATGTCGTGGAAGAATGACTACCCGGTGCCGAACCGCACGAACTACCCACTGCTCTTCGACCGTACCCGTCGGCCAAAGCCGGCGCTGGATGCCATCCTCCGGATTCCGAGACGCTGACCATGCGTGTGCTGTACATCGGTGGCAGTGGCGAGATCAGCTGGGACTGCATTCACGAGTCCGTTCGCCTGGGCCACGAGGTCACGGTCTTCAACCGCGGTCAGCACAATGCCGGTCTCCCCTCGGCTTGTCGCTTTCTCACGGGGGATGTCCACGACGACGCCGTGTACGGGCAGCTGGCCAACGAACAGTTCGACGTCGTGTGCCAGTTTCGCCTGTTCACACCCGAGGAGATGGCGCGCGACATCGTGCTCTTCGCGGAGCGGTGCGGCCAGTACGTCTTCATCAGCTCCGCCTCGGCATACCGAAAGCCTGGTCGTGGACTACCGATCACCGAGCAGATGCCGCTGGACAATCCGTTCTGGGCCTACTCGCGTGCCAAGGCCACCATGGAGCGGATGCTGCAGGAGCAGGTCCGGTTGCCCTTTACGATCGTCCGCCCCAGTCACACGTATCGCACACGGATGCCAACCCCCCTGGGCGGCGAGGTGTCGCGACTGATGCGTGGACTGCCGGTCGTGATTCATGGCGATGGCGAATCCTTGTGGACGGTGACGCACGCCAGCGACTTCGCCAGGCCGTTCGCGCGACTGCTGGGAAATCCGCGCGCCTTGGGCGAGGCCTTTCACATTACCAACGACCGGTCGTGGTCGTGGAATGAGATCTTCGAGGCGATCGCGTCGGCGCTTGGGGTCAGTCGGCCCACCTGGGTTCACGTGGCCAGTGATACACTCGTTCGCTATGAGCCCGAGTGGCTTGGCCCGTTGCACGGCGACAAGGCCGCCTCGGTGCTGTTCGACAACAACAAGGTGAAATCGGTGGCGGGTGACTTCGACTGCCCAATTGACCCGCATCGCGGCATGTGGCTGGTGAATCGGGATTACCCGCCGCGTGCGGAGCCCAACGAGCGACTGGACGCGCTGTACGAGAGGATCATAGCCGACCAGCTCCCTATCGCACCGCCCCCGTCGTAAGCAACGTGACGCGTAACAGCCGATCGTTCGCGGTGATGAACAGCGTCCTGCCGTCTTCACCGAACGCGCAGTTGGCCGTCGCTTGCCCCGTCAAGATCGTCCCCAGGTGCTTACCCGTCGGTGAGATGATCAGCACCCCACCCGGACCCGCGGCGAATACATTGCCGCGTTCGTCCACACGCATGCCGTCGGGGACTCCCCGGCGACCCGCTGCCGCGAGTGGCGTGGCATCAAAGAACAGTCGTTCGCGTGTGAGTGTCCCGTCGGCGGCGACGTCATAGGCCATGATCACCGCGAGTTTGCTGTCGGCGTTCGAGACGTACAGCGTGCGCTCATCCGGCGAGAACGCGATGCCGTTGGGAAACCGCAGTCCCTCGGACAGCAGCGTGACCACGCCGGCCGCGGTTACCCGATAGACGCCATTGGCTACCAACTCCTTCGCCGGATCGTTGTTCAGTCCGCGCAGGCCGAACGGCGGATCGGTGAAATACACATCGCCATTCGATCGCACCACCAGATCGTTGGGGCTGTTGAACCGCTTGCCATCGTAGCGATCGGCAACGGGCGTCTTCGTGAACAGCGAGTCGTTCAGGCGCGCAATCTGCCGGTTGCCGTGATCCGCCATCAGCAGAGCTCCAGTCAGGTCGAGCGTCAGGCCATTGCTGCCGTGCTCCCGCCCCGGAGGATTCGGACCCGCGTAACCAGACGGCCGCAGATACGTCGTGATGCCGACGCCCGCTTGCCAGCGGTAGATCGTGTTCCGCGGCACATCGCTGAACAGCAGATCACCGTGCGCACGCCGCCACACGGGCCCCTCGGCCCACACGAAGCCCTTTGCCAGCTCCTCGATCACGGCATCGGGTGCGATGATTGCGTCCAGCGCCGGGTCGAGTCGCTCAACACGTGGCACCTGCTGCGCCGCCAGCGGTGTCGCACCGATCATCAGCACGCAGAGCCAACGCCTGATCGTCGTCATGAATCCCCGTCCGTCGTGAGCGGTTTGACCGGGTCGACCAGCAACCACGCCAGTGCGGCCACCCCATAGATCATGGCAGCCACAAAAAACGCTGTATTCCAGCTGGCAATGGCGGGGACGGCGTGAGGGCTCGTGCGGCCACTGGCCAGAATGTATCCCACCACCACCGGCCCCAGCGCGCCGCCGATATTGCCCAGCATGTTCATGCTGCCCGACAGTGAACCCGCGTAGCGTCCGCCAACATCCATGCAAGCCGCCCACGCAATCGGAATGGCCAGGTCACTCGCGAAACTGGCGAAGCCGAGGGTCACGATCGCCAGGGTGGCATCATCGACGCGTGCAACCAGCAACAACAACGCGCCGGCGCACAAGGTACCGAATGCGGCCACTCCACGGCGCGCGTTCGATACCCGGGAACCGCGCGACACCAATGCACGCACCAGCCAGCCGCCCACAAAGCAGCCAATCCCGCCGAAGAACAGCGGAAGACCGGACAGCACGGCGCTTCGCTCGATCGCCATACCGCGCGCTTCGCGCAGATACGTCGGCAGCCACGTGATGTAGAAGTACCAGCCGTATGAGATGGCCGCGTACTGCAGCCACAACATCCACACCGAGCGGCTGCGCAGCAGCGCCGTCCACGGCACGGCCCGATGCGTCGGCGCATTGCGGTCGGCGCCGTCCAGCAAGGCCAACTCGGCCGCATTCACCGACGGATGTTCCGACGGGCGATCCCTGAACCATCGCGCAAACGCGATCGCCCACACGAGCCCGATCAATCCGAAGATGCTGAACGTCCAACGCCAGTTCACCCAGGACAGCGCGAGTGCGACGAGAGCCGGCGTAAACGCGCCGCCCCAGCGCGCCGCCAGCCACAGGATTCCCTGCGCTCGCTCGCGATCCCGCGACGGCAGCCAGATCGTGAAGATCTTCGTGATGTTCGGGAAACATCCAGCCTCGCCCGCGCCGAACAGGAATCGGCACACCAGCATCGACGCGAGATTCCACGTCCACCCTGTGGCCATCGTGAAGAACGACCACGCCGATACCACCTTCAGCAGCACACTGCGTGGTCCGTAGCGATCGCCCAGCCACCCGCCGGGGATCTCGAACAACGCGTACGCAATCGCAAAGGCCGAGAAGACCCACCCCATCTCGGTCGGACCAAGCTTCAGGTCCGCGCGGATGTCGGGCGCCGCCTGCGACACCGCCACGCGATCGATGTAGGTGATCATCGCGAGAGCGAGGACAAACGCCATCACGACATGACGGGCGTGTGTGGGCGCCGCGTTGGCGTTGGTATGGTGAGTGCGCGGTGCGGGAGTCACGCTGGCAGCGTTCGGGAGGGGAGTGGGTCTGGCGCCGACCGATATTGCACTTTGGAACGTTCCAGCACAATGAGAGCCCGATCTATCGAGCCGCCGGTCGGCCACGTAGTCTTTGGAATGTCCCACAGAGCGAAGATTTCCAAGGCCGACGCCTGGTTCCAAGACCTGCGCTACGCCGTGCGCACGCTGCGTCGGACTCCCGGCTTCACTGCGATCGCAGCGGCGACATTGGCACTTGGGATCGGTGCCGCAACCGCGATGTTCACCGTGCTGCGCGGGATCTCACTGCGGGATCTCCCCGTTCGCGACGCCAATCGCGTCGCCGTGTTCTGGCTGGCTCCGCCTGCCGCGGCCGATGACCATCTTCCGCTCTCGTATCGCGAGTTGCAGGCCGTCGCGCAGTCGTCCCGGTCGCTGGAGCGAGTAGCAGGCGTGGCCTTCCAGGGGGCGGTCGATGTCGTGGTGCAGTCGGGTGACGACGTATTGCCGGCGTCCATGACATGGGTGACGGGCGACTACTTCCCCCTGCTCGGCGTGCAACCCGCGATGGGGAGAGCGCTCGACGTGCGCGACGACCTGCCCGGCGCCCCACCGGTGGTCGTCATCAGTCACGCCCTGTGGCGGTCTTCGTTCGCCGAACGGCAAGACATCGTGGGGCGAACGATCGCCTGGAATGGAAAAGTATTCACGATCGTCGGCGTGATGCCGCGCGGCTTTGCGTATCCGCGACATGTGCAGGTCTGGATGCCGGTATTGCCCGCGTTTCCCGGCACACTCGATCCGTCGTCGCCGGCATCAGCGCAGATGGTCTTCGACGTCGTGGGTCGCGTACGTGGAACGACGGAGCTTCGAACGGTTGAGATCGAATTGCGTGACCTGCTGGCACGAGACAACGCCAGCACGGCCGCGCGCCGTACGCTCGTCGTGCGCGGCAGTACCCTGCCCTCGCGTGTTGTTGGTGATGTGTCACGCGTACTGAGCGGCGCCTCGATTGCGACGGCGCTGTTGCTGCTGGTCGCCTGCGTCAACGTGGCCAACCTGTTGCTCATTCGCGGGACCGCGCGTGGCACCGAGCTGGCCATTCGTCTCGCTTTGGGTGCCGGTCGAGCGCGTCTCGTGCGTCAGTTGTTCGCGGAGGCCGCTGTGCTCGCGGCCTTCGGTGGTGCGGCCGGGATCGTGCTGGCCCTCGGCGCCGTTCGTCTCGTTGTTCGACTTGCACCGGCTACCGTGCCGCAGCTCGAGATGATTGCGGTCGATTCACGGGTGGTGCTCGCTGCGGCGGCCATCACCACGTTCGCCGCCGTGTTGGCCGGGCTGCTGCCGGCACTTTTGAGCGTGCGTGGCGATCCGGCACATTGGTTGCGCGGGGGACGTGGCAGCGACGCCAGCGGCGCCCGCGGGCGTCGCGTACGCGGCGCGTTGCTGGTTGGACAGGTCGCGATGACGGTGCTGGTCGTGGTGTGTGCCGGACTGGTGGCCCGCAGCTTGTACGCGCTGGGCAACGTGGACATGGGCTTTCGCGCGGACAATCTCCTGATCGCCGAAACCACCCTGCCCGCGAGCCCTGTCGCCGATCACGCGCAGCAGGTGGCGCTGCAGGAACGACTGATCGATGCGACGCGTACGTTGCCCGGTGTGCTCGCAGCGACCGCCATGCCCAAACCACCCTTCTCGGCGCAAGGTGGTTGGTTGGCCACCTACAGCGGCGAAGGGCAGAGTGATGATGCGCGCGCGTCGAATCCCACTGTCAATTTCGAAGTGGTGGGGCCAGACTACTTTCCGGCGCTGCAGGTACCGCTGGTGAGCGGACGTGCGTTTGGCAGCGAAGATCGCGAAGACCGTGTCAAGGTCGCCATCGTCAGTGCATCACTCGCGCAGCGGACCTGGCCGGGCCAAAGCGCCCTCGGCAGGC
>CAZMGX010000213.1:7472-8693 GCA_964565915.1 uncultured Gemmatimonas sp. | reverse complement strand
CGCGAGTCGAAGTGATGGACGAGACACGTTGGAATTCTCCGGATTCGCGATGAGTCGATGCCGTGGATATGACCGAAAGCGCTCGGCTCGGCAAGCTGCTTTGCCAACTCCGTTCGCCCGCGAAACCCTGACATCCAAGCTTCCGTACGAGATAGCGTAGTGATATCATATAGATACCAACCTCTCCACCTGAGGATTCTCTGATGCTCCGCGAAGTTGAAGCCCGTCCCACCCCGGGTATCCCCGTCGCTCTCCTGCTCACCGCCGGCGTGGGTGCCGGGGTCTGGCTGCTGGTCAACGGTGCCCGACAGGACATGCCGTTGTCGGCGGTTGGCGGGGTCGTCCTGATCACCCTGCTCCTGATGTGTCTGCCGGGCCTGTTCACGGTCGCCCCGAACGAAGGCAAGGTCCTGACGCTCTTCGGCAATTACAAAGGCACCGCCAAGACGCCGGGGCTGTGGTTCACCAACCCGTTCATGACCAAGAAGGCGGTCTCGCTGCGTGTGCGAAACTTCGAGACCAACAAGCTCAAGGTGAACGACGCGCGCTCGAACCCGGTCGACATCGGGGCCATCGTGGTCTGGCGCGTCATCGATACCGCCGAGGCGGTCTTCGAAGTGAACGACTACGTGCAGTACGTGTCGATGCAAAGTGAGTCGGCACTGCGCACCCTGGCGTCGGCCTATCCCTACGATGCGCATGGCGCCGACGACATCGCACTCAGCACGCATCAGGCCGAGGTGAACAAGGGGCTGCAGGACGCCCTGCACGAGCGGTTCGCGAAGGCCGGTGTCGAGGTCATCGAGGCGCGCATCAGTCACCTCGCGTATGCGCAGGAGATCGCCTCGGCGATGCTGCAGCGTCAGCAGGCGAGCGCCATCGTGGCCGCACGTCAGACCATCGTCGAAGGCGCGGTCGGCATGGTCGAGATGGCACTCGACGCACTCAGCGCGAAGAACATCGTGCAGTTGGACGATGAACGAAAGGCGTCGATGGTCAGCAACCTGCTGGTGGTTCTCTGCTCCGATCGTGCGGCGCAACCGGTGGTGAACACCGGCACGCTGTACAACTAGTCCGACACCAGAACGCTGATCCCGACCCATGGCTGAACGGAAATCCTTCCTGCTTCGTATGGACCGCGAGGTGCTTGACGCGGTCCAGCGTTGGGCGAACGATGACCTGCGCAGCCTGAACGGCCAGATCGAGTTCCTCTTGCGTCGT
>CAZMGX010000213.1:784-7462 GCA_964565915.1 uncultured Gemmatimonas sp. | reverse complement strand
GGGGCTACTTTGCCCGGGCCCCCCCCCCCCGCCCTGTTGGTGTCCTTGGTGGGTGGGGCGCCCCGCGGGGGGGGCCCCCCCACGGCCGCGTCATCGTCGTCCAGCGAGGGCCGCGTGCCGCCGTCGGACGAGGAAACGGGCCGCGAGCCGCACGACGATCCGGAAACGACCGGATGACGACGAGCCTGCGGTTCGGTCGTGCCCTACACTGCACGGGCGGTTTCGTGGCCATCCTGCTCACCGGTTGGGAGCGCACCGCCGCGCAGGGTGCCCTGCGGACGGATGCTCCAGCGCGTGAATCGTCGGCCTTGCGCACGGCGCGCGGAGATTCGCTGTCACGCGATACCCTCACGTTTGCAGTGCGCGGTGGTAGCCGGCGGGCAGAGCGCTTTACGTTGCGCGTCCCGGAAGTCCGTCGGCGCAGCACCGAGAGTGGCCGGCGCATCGCCGTGCGCTGGGTGCGGATTCCCGGCACGGCCACCCGACCCGCCGCGCCGCTGGTGTTTCTCGCCGGTGGCCCTGGCGACGCCGGCACACGAGCCGTCGCGACCATGCCGGTCGAGATTCTCGACTCGCTCCTCGCGATCGGCGACGTGATCGCGTTCGATCAGCGTGCCACCGGAATGTCTGAGCCCAGCATGATTTGCGCGCCGGATGGGCAGATCCCGTTCGACCGGACGCTCAGCGCCACGGAGCGCGATTCGATTGTGCAACAGGTGGCTCGGCGTTGTCTGGAGCAGCTGACGGCGCGCGGGATTGCGTTGGACGGTTACACCACGGCGGAAAGTGTCGAAGATCTCGAATCGCTGCGGATCGCGATCGGGGTACCCGCGCTCTCCCTGCTTGGCGGCAGCTACGGCACCCATCTCGGTCTCGCCTACGTGCGGCGATATCCCGCTCACGTGTCACGCGCCGTCTTCGCCGGCGTGGAGGGACCCGATGACACCTTCAAGCGCCCGCGCACCGTCGATGCCACGTTTGATCGTCTGGCCGAACTGGCGGCCGCGGACAGCCTGTTCCGCGGACGGGATGATCTGCGGGTCGTGTTCGATCGCATTCGCCAGCGACTCGATGCCGCGCCCGCGCGTGCCGTGCTCGGTGGCGCCACCGTGGTGATCGACGCGTGGGATCTGCGACGCTTCGTGACGGATGCCTTGGGTGACCTGCGGCTGATGGTGTTGCTGCCGTCGCAGTTGTACGCAATCGACGGTGGCCAATGGGACATCCTGGCGCGCGGTGCCGCACGTCTGCGGCAGGCGCGTGCGGTCAATGGGATGAACCTGCTCATGAACTGCGCATCGGGCGCCTCGGTGGCGCGACAGGCGCAGATTGCGGCGGAACGCAGCGCATCACGCCTCGGTGATGTCATCGATTTCCCCGCCACCGCTGTCTGCCGCCTAAACGGGTGGCCGCGACTCGACGACACGTTTCGCGCCCCCGCACGCCAGCGCGTGGCCGTGTTGTTCGTCAGCGGCACCCTCGACGGCCGCACGCCACCCGCGAACGTCGAACGGCTCTTGCCCCAGTTCCCCAATGCACGACACCTGGTGATCGAGCACCAGTCCCACTCACTGATGGGTGATCCTGCCGTCCTCACGGCCACGCGGCAATTTCTCCGCGGCCATGATGTTCCCAGTGCGCGCGTGGCGCGCACCCCTCCACCATTCGCGCGCTGATTCCCATGCTGCACGTCATTTTTCGTCGCTCCCGGCCTCTTGGTTTTCTTGTCCTGATCCTCGTAGTGATCGCGCTGCTGGCCGGGCTGCTGGCCTCACGAAGCCTCGGTGCACAACCAGCCGCCGGCATCACCTACGTCTACCTGCGCGGCGCGGATACCGTGGGGGTTGAAGTCGTTACGGCCGGCACGGATACCATGCGCGGGGTGCAGACAATGCGCGGGCAGCCACGCATCGAATGGGATCAGGCCCACCGCAACCAGGTCCCGGGAACACTGGCCATGCGGGTGTATGCGGCTGGTGCGCCTGCCGGTGCCGCCCCCGTGCAGCAGTTCCGGTTCGTCATGCGCACCGACAGTCTGGTCGTCGCGCAGGGGGCCGACGGCAGCTCGCGCACGCAGGTGCTCGCGATGAAGAGCGGAACGATCCCGATCATCGGCACGTCGGTGCTGCACCTCTCGCTGATCGCGCACTATGCGCGCGACGCCGGCAAGTCGACGCTGCCCGTGGTCAACGTGGCCAACGGGCAGTCGATGGAGGCGTCGCTCTCGACCGCCGGCGACACCAGCATCTTCACGGTGGCTGGCCTTCCGGTGCGCGCCGTTTGGAAGGACGGCGCCCCGCAGCACATCACGGTCGCGCCACAAGGCCTGCGTATCGTGCGCGCCGATCGACCGATCGCAACGCCCTCAAGCGCGCCGCTGCGCATCGACTACAGTGCCCCAGCCGATGCTCCCTATACGGCGGAACACGTCACCATTCCGACGCCGCGCGGCTACACGTTGGCCGCGACGCTCACGCGGCCCAAGGGGGTCGCGCGTGCTCCGGTCGCCATCACCATCAGCGGCAGTGGCCCGCAGGAACGCGATAGCCGTATCCCCGCCGTGCCGGGCTATCAGCCGTTCCGGCAGATTGCCGACACGCTGGGTCGTCGTGGCATCGCCGTGTTGCGCTACGATGATCGCGCGGTTGGTGAATCCGGCGGGATGGAAGGCGCGGCCGCCGTGACCAGTGCCGATTTTGCGGACGACGTGCGGGCCGTGGTCGCGTGGCTCCGGGCGCGGACCGACATCGACGTAAAACGCATCGCGCTCGTCGGCCACAGTGAAGGCGGCATCATCGCGCCCATGGTCGCAGCGACCGACTCGCAGATTGCCGGCATCGCGCTGCTTGCCGGTACGGCGTATCGGGGCCGCGACGTGATGATGTTCCAGAATCGCCAGTCCATCGACCGGGCGCCGAACCTAACGAAGGCCCAGCGCGACTCGATCTTCGCCACTGTTCCCGCGCAACTCGACGGGCTTGCGAAAAGCAATGCCTGGATCGGGTACTTCATGTCATACGATCCGCTCGCAACGATTGCGCGTGTTCGACAGCCGGTGCTCATCCTGCATGGCAACACCGATCGTCAGGTCACTCCGGAGCAGGCGGATACCCTGGCCGGCGCCCTTCGTACAGCCGGCAATCGTGCGGTCACGCTCACGCGCTTCAACGAGACGAATCACCTGTTTCTGCGCGATCCGTCAGGAGCACCCGACGGGTACTCTGCGCTGACGGATGTGGGGGTGCGACGCGAGGTACTTGGTGCCCTGGCGGACTGGTTGGCACGCACGATCCGCTGACCTGTGTGGAGACCGCGGTCTGGAGAGAGCACCGCCTGCTCATCTCCGGAGTGCCAGCACGATCGGACTGCGCAGCACCCCGAGCATGCCGCGCTCACTCCATCGCGCGGACGTTGCTCCGCGCGATGGAGGCGCCGGTGCAAGCCCGGTAGTCATCGCCCAGTACAGCGGCCCTGAGTCACGATGGCACTCGAAGGGCGACCACGCATGAACAAGTGCGTGTGTCGGGTTCCGGCCACATCGCATTGCACAATGTTCACCTGGTCGGTGTGCATCTCCGAAAGAAGCTGGTTGCCCAGTCGGAGCGTGCCGGACGTCCCCTGGTCCGGAACCGCCAAACACACGAGGTACACTTCCTGCACTCGGCGCAGACCGCAGGACTGTACGGTAAGCCCCGCGCCGCTGGCATTTGTCACGGTCAGTCGCGCGTGCACATACGCGAGCAGATCGACAACTGACACGGCCGAGTCCCTCGGCACCGGCTTGCCGCCGAAGCGAGCCACCGAGGCCGACAGGTCGTCGGCAAACGCACGAATCGTCAGCGTGTAGCCAGAGGCGCTAGCGGTCACCGTCGTGTGTGTCGTGTGGATCTCGTGCGCCATGGCCGTCGTCGCCACGCCAAGTCCCAGCGCGACGACCAACGTACGTAGTGTTGCACGCAGCGTTGCACGCAGCGTTGCGCGATCGCCCCGCCAACCACGCCTCATCGCGGCAGGCGTTCCCACGCCCAGGCCGATGCAACGATCATGACCGCGCTGGACACGCCCACGAGGCGCAGCGAGAACGATTCTCGTTGCGGCGCCAGCGCCGTAAGTGCCGCATCCACCCCGCGAAACGCGACCGCGGTCAGCAGCAACACGACGATCTGACCGGCCTCGATCCCCAGATTGAACCCGACGAGCGGCATCGCGATCGACTCCAGGAACAGGCTGCGCAGATAACCAGCGAATCCCGCGCCGTGCACGAGTCCGAACAACGCGGCGAACAGCACCCGGTGTTGCGAGAACTGCCCGGCGGCGGCCCGCTCGCGCTGCACGAGATTCTCGACGGCGGTGGCGACGATCGTTACCGGAATCAGGAACTCGACGATGGGCGACGGCAGCACCAGCACGTTCGTCACCGCCAAGGCGAGGGTGATGGAGTGCCCGAGCGTGAACGCGCTGACCACCCACAGCACCGACCGCCAATCGCGCAGGCGATAGATGGCCGCCAGCACCAGCAGGAACAGCACATGATCCGCCGCGTCCAGCGAGACGATGTGCTGAAAGCCCAGCTGCGCGAACCCCCAGAATTCGGATCCCATCACGGCCTCGCGGCGAACAGTGCCGGGGTCGCCATGATCATCCGGGCATGGGTCGCCAGCAGTGGATCGGGCGTGTTGAAGCGCATTGCGCGCGCCATCAGCACACGCGCCTCGCGCGGACGGCCAGCACGAAACATCGCCCACGCCGCCAGATCGTATCCGTATACATCCTTCCGGACCTGCAGCTCCTCTTGCGACCGCTCGAGGATACGCTCGACCTGCTCGCCGCGATCGAGGAGGTAGAGACTCCAGGCCCGATGAAACGGACCCGGCTGGCTCGCGGCAACGAGCGCCAACGCCTCGCCGTATTCGTTCGCCTTCGCGCGATCACCGCGGGCCGCATACGCCGACGCGAGCAGGCCGAGCGTCGCCGGCTCCATCTGAATGCCAATTGCACGTTCGCCCCAGGCGATCACCGCATCGAGGTCGCGCTGGTGGTCGGCCACACGCGCCATGGCCGCCAGCAGACGGGGGTCCTGCGGTTCAATGGCCAAACCTGCGCGAAATGCCTGGGCAGCCGCTTGCGCACGACCCGCGCGCAGTTCGATGTCGCCGACGCGCAAGTGAAACCAGGCCTTGGTCTCCTTCGGCACGTCGCGACGGGCGATCGCAGTGTTGCGGGCATCCGTCATGACCCGGCGCGCCTTCTCGACCTGGTTGGTGAGCTCCAGCCAGCGGGCCAATCGTGGTGCCACCGACAGATTGCGGCGCGCACTCCAGACGTAGTCGAACATCGCCGCCGCGGTGGAGTCGTCGCCAACTTCCATCGCGACTTCGCCCAGCAACGCACGATACTCCACCGGATCCGGCTCCCACGACACCAATTCACGCGCGACCGTCAACGCTTCGACGAAACGATGCTGTGCCAGCAGCGCCTGTGTCAGCGTGACCGCCGTTCTGGCGTTGCGCTTTACACGTGTCTGCAACGAGCGACGCGCCAGCGACTCCGCCTGCAGGTAGTCATCCCAGGTGCCGCCTTCTCGGGCGCGCTGCAGGTGAAGCGCGGCAAGATGCCCCATGGCCAGCGCACTCTTGGCATCGGCCGCCAGCGCCTGGTTCCACACGGCGATCTGCGTGTCGCGTTCGTCGCGCTCCGAGAACCCGGGGGTTCGCGTCGATGAGGTGGCCGCGATCACCAGATCCTGCGGCATCGCGAGGTTCACCCGGCGGTGCTGCACCACCAGGATGACAGCGCTGCTTACGCCGATGGCGGCCAACGCCAACCACCTCATCGTGCGACGGGTCATCGTGCGGCTTCGAGATACGGGAAGGTGGTCGGATAGGTGCGCACCGAGGTGCTCACGTTGTCCGAAGTCAGGCCGGTGACGACCGTGGCCGCGGGATCGAGCAAGTTGCCGAATGTCGCGGTGAGCCCGGCATCAACCACGTCGTCGGCCAGACGCCGTCCCCCGTAACCGTTGGCCAGCGCCCAGCTCAACCACCCCGAGGTGGACGCTGCACGGTTGGGATACACCAGCAGCATGTCGGGAACGAGTACGGCCCCGAGCGTATTGCCGATCGTGTTGCCGCGATTGAAGGCGTCGGTGAAGGCCTTGATCTTGGTGCGGAAGCCGTTGGCAACGTCAGTGGCCGGAGCGGTCGTGTTGTGCAGACCATGATCGCGCTTGGCGAAGAAGACTTCGCTCACCAGCGGATTGCCGAGTCGTTCGACCTGTGAGTAGACGCGAACGCTCGTACCGTCGGGGCCGGTCATGGTATCTCCGTCGTCGTCGCTGCAGGCCGCGACGAAAGGCAATACGAGAGCGACCGTGAGCAGTCGGGTGGTCAGTGTACGACGCATGCGGAAGACTCCTGAAATGGTGGGGGTGGTGTTCATCGGCTGATCGTGCCCCAGAGGCCGAAGTTGGCGGTGGCCGCAGTGCTGGATTGCAGCAGGGCCTTGGGGATCTCGATGGCGATCGCGAGCGTGTTGAATGGACGAAGGAAATCCACGCCCGGCGTGCGGAAGGCGGACGCCGTCGGTGTGGCCGGTCCTGACAACGGACCGGTCGACGGCCGTCGGTCCGGCACGATGTTGAAGAACTGCTCGAGGTCGATCACAAACGGATCGGCACGA
>CAZMGX010000213.1:0-774 GCA_964565915.1 uncultured Gemmatimonas sp. | reverse complement strand
GGCGAACACCTGCGTCGCCGTGCTCGAGCCGCCGACACTGCCGACCGTGCCGGTCACGACCGGGCCGGATGTCACCAATGCCGACTTGGTCCCGGTCATCATCGGCGCCACGGGGCCTCGCACGGTGTAGCGCTGCGCCGAACCGACGCCATTGTCGAACGTCACCTGAAACACCAGGTCTTCGACGGCATCACCGGTGTTGTCGATCTTGAACTGATACAGAAGGTCGGGATCGAAGGACGCCGACTGTCCGGCGATCGGGCTCGACGTCGTCATGATGAGTGCCACGCGATCGGCCGATGCGCCCGGAAACGCATAGACATCATTGATGTCCATCCGGGGATTCAACTCGACTTCGGGCGTGTCTTGATGATCCGATGCGTAGACCGCACCGGCGACGCCGATCGAGCCGATCGTGGCAACAAGCGCCACCAGACGCGCGGCGCGCGGCGAAAGGGAAAGGGAGGCCACAGGCAAATCCTCGTGCGGGGAGAAGTCGGGCCACCTGGCCGCGGCGATCGCAAACCAGGTGAGGAGGCGCAGTCTTGCACTGGCCAGCGAACCTGCTACGCCGCCCATCTGCCGCCGGATGTCTGCGCCAGCCGACTGGCCAATTCTTTCCATTCCGCGCCGTTCTCCGATGCGGTATGCTGGCCATCCAGTTCCGTCTCATCGGCGTAGGTACGGATGTCATGCCGCGATTCGTCCGACCATCCGCCAATCATCCCGCACATGCCTCCCCACGCTGCGTCCTGCCGACTGCCCCGCCGCTTC
>CAZMGX010000212.1:5080-8699 GCA_964565915.1 uncultured Gemmatimonas sp. | reverse complement strand
GAGTCGCTGCGCGTGCTGTCCGTCGGAGAGCTGCTGGCCAAGGCGATTCGCTTCACCCATGCCGACCAGTCGGTCAGCGTGTTGTTCGAGTAGCACGATGGCGGTGTCGGGAGCGACTGAGCAGCGAGCGCTCCCGGCATATCGTTCTCCACTCGCGGCTTCGCAGTTCGGCCGGGACGACGGAGCCCCCGTTACTCCCGAACCACCATTCATCAGGAAATTCCCATGAGCACCGCTGCACTCAACGCGACTGTCCGCACCACCACCGGCAAGGGCGCCGCGCGCAAGATTCGTCAGGAAGGCAACATTCCCTCGGTCATCTACGGCCACGGCCGCGAGCCGCAGTCGCTGCTCACGAACGCGCGGGAAACCGAGCGCCTGCTGCGCGGCATCGCGACCGGCGCCACCGTGATCGAGCTGAACATCGAAGGCAAGGTGGCGAAGACGCTCATCCGCGAGATCCAGCGCCATCCGTTCAAGCGCCACATCATGCACATCGACTTCCAGGAACTGGTGGCCGGTGAGACGGTGTCGGTGCACTGCCCGATCGCGTACATCGGCACGCCCGAAGGTGTGCGCCTCGAAGGCGGCATTCTCGACCAGATCCTGCACCAGCTGCACATCGAAGTCGATCCGTCGAACATCCCGAACCACATCGACGTCGACGTCACGAACCTCAAGCTCGGCAAGTCGCTGCACGTTGGCGACCTCACGATCCCGGCCGGCATCAAGGTGCTCGACGACGCGGGCACGACCGTCTGCATCGTGCAGGCCTCGAAGGGTGGTGCGGATCTGCCGGCGGCCGACGCCGTGCCGGAGCCGGAACTCATCCGCAAGCCGAAGCCGGACGACACGAAGTAACGCGACCTGTCCCTTTTCGCTCGCGTCAGGGCGCGGGATTCGCTCAGCATGGTCACTCCACGCTGGCGCATTCCGCGCCCTGCGCGTTTACCCTTGCGCATGAAAGTCATCCTTGGACTCGGCAACCCCGGTCGCGAATACGAGGCGACGCGACACAACGTGGGCTGGTGGCTCGTCGATCATCTGGCGGCGCGCTGGCACTTCGATGCCTGGAAGAAGGATGGAGACAGTCTCTCCACCACGGGGCTCGTCGGGACAAAGAAGGTGAAGTTGCAGAAGCCGCAGACGTACATGAACCTGAGCGGCGGTGTGCTCAGGCCATACATGAAGCGCGAAGGCTGGACGGCCGCCGAAGACCTGCTGGTCATCGTCGATGAAGTCGCGGTTCCCGTGGGTCAGTACCGGTTGCGGGCTTCCGGCAGTCCCGGGGGCCACAACGGACTGAAGAGCATCGAAGCCCACCTCAAGTCGCCCACGTATCCGCGCCTCCGCATCGGCATCAAGCCCGTGGATGAGCGTCGCCAGATCGGTGATCTGTCCGACTTCGTGTTGCGCGCGATGCCGCGTGACGAGCGTGAGCTGGTCGAAGGGCTGTTCGACAAGTTGACCACCGCCGTAGAACTCTGGATCGCCGAAGGCACCGAAAAGGCCGTCAGCACGATGGGGCGCTAACGTGAAGATCAATGGGATACCCGCACGTGGCTGGCAGACAGGCCACCTCCTGCCGTTCGCCGCGGCCGTGTTGTCCGCGTGTTCGGCAGCCAGTGACTCTCGAAGTTCGCAGGTTGCGGCACTGGGCGCGCCGCAGCCGGTGACGACGCCGGCTCCTGAGGGCTCGAGCACGCCGTCGCTGGTTCGCCCGACGGATGGCCGGCTGCTACTGTCGTGGACCGAGCGGCGCGTGGATTCGTCAGTGGCGATTCGTGTGGCCGAGCGCCGGAACCGAATGTGGGACAGCACTCGCACGATCAGCGAAGCACGCCCCTTCTTCGTGAACTGGGCCGACTTTCCGGCCGTTACGGTGCTGAACGACGGGGCACTCGCGGCCCATTGGCTGGAGCGCGAAGGCGCCGGCAAATATGCATACGGCATTCGCGTGGTGCGATCGTCGGATGCCGGACGAACGTGGGGCGCACCGATCACGCCGCACACCGACGGGCTCGAAGCCGAACATGGGTTCGTGACGCTGTGGCCCGACGGAGCAACCGGACTCGGGCTCGCGTGGCTGGATGGCCGAAAGAGCGCGATGAAAGACAGCGTTCGCGAGATGACCGTGCGTACCGCTGTCGTCGCCCCTGACGGATCGCTGAGCAACGAAGCCCTGCTGGACGCGCGCTCGTGTGACTGCTGCCAGGTGGCGAGCGCCGCGACCACTGGTGGTCTCGTCGTGGTGTATCGCGATCGATCGCCGAAAGAGATCCGCGACATCGTCGCTGTGCGTCGCGTCGGTTCGGGGTGGAGCGCGCCGATCACCGTACATGCCGACGATTGGCACTATCCGGGCTGTCCGGTGAACGGACCGTCGATCGCCGCGCGTGGTGACACCGTTTTCGTGGCGTGGTTCACAGCGGCGCACGATACGGCGCGGGTGCTCGTGGCGCGCAGCACCGACGGCGGGGCGAACTTCGCACCGCCCACGCGGGTAGATGACGGTACGCCGGTCGGGCGCGCCGTGGTGGTTCTCGACCAGGCCGGTGACGCCGTGGTCGGGTGGATGGAACAACTGACACCACAGACGGCCGACGTCCGCGTGCGCCGCGTGTCGGGCGATGGTCGTCGTTCGGCGTCACAAGTGGTCACGACCACGTCGTCATCCCGACAAAGCGGGTTTCCCCGCATGGTTGTCATTGGTGACGCACTGTTTGCTGCCTGGACCGCCGTCTCACCGTCGACGCAGGTGAAGATGGCGCAGCTTCCCCTCATTTCTCAAGAAACGCGATGAAATACCGCAGCCTTCTCGCTGGCCTGTTGGGCGCACCGATGTTGCTGGGGGCGCAGGATGCTCCGAAGCCGCAGACCGTGAATGCCGCGCCGATCCCGGCAACTACGCTCCCGCTCAAGCTGGCCCCGAAGCCCACCAAAGCCGCCATCACGGTCGAAGACCTGATGACGCGGACGTACATCTTCGCGGACGACTCGATGATGGGGCGCGACGCCGGAACCCTCGGCAGCGTCAAAGCCACCGAGTATCTCGCGGCGGAAGCCAAACGTATCGGCCTGCTGCCAGGCGGCGAAAACGGCACGTACTTCCAGACGCTGCCGCTCAAACAGCGGCGCGTTGATCCGATGAGCACGTTCATCGCCGGAACGGCGACGTTGACGTTCGGCTCGGAATGGGCAATCAGCGGCAACACGACCATCAACAAGGCCGATCTCGAGACGGTGTATGGCGGCGTGCTTGGCAACGCCGCGGCGCAGATCACACCCGAGCAGGCCGCGGGTAAACTCGTCCTGCTGCGTATGCCCGCCTCGCAGGAAGCGGTCAACGCAGTGCTGAGCAACAGCGCGCTCGGGCCGTCCACGGCGGCGGCCGTCGGAATTTTGCTGCCGCCTCAGGTGCAGGGGCTGATGGGCTTCGTGATGCGCCCGGGAACGACCGTCGATGACGGCATGGCGCCCGCACGCCTGTATGTCGGTGCGAACGCGGTGTCCAAGCTGTTCACCAAGGCCATCGATTCACTCGCGATTGGTGACGTCGGTGCGAAGGTGTCGCTGAACGCCATCGTGGACATGAAGGACAGCCCGTTCGCCGCGCGCA
>CAZMGX010000212.1:4836-5070 GCA_964565915.1 uncultured Gemmatimonas sp. | reverse complement strand
CCCTCAAGTCGCAGTACGTCGCCATCGGTGCGCACAGCGACCACGTGGGCATGAGCCGCGTGGCCGTCGATCACGACTCGGTGCTGGTGTTCAATCGCATCGTGCGCCCCGGCGGCGCCGAAGACAGCGACAAGATGGGCACGGCCGAGCAGTTCGCCGAGATCAATGCGCAGCTGGCCACGCTGCGTGCCACGTCAACGCCGCGCCGCGACTCCATCTTCAACGGCGCCGACG
>CAZMGX010000212.1:0-4826 GCA_964565915.1 uncultured Gemmatimonas sp. | reverse complement strand
TCGGGCTCGATGTCGGTCCTCGAGATCGCCGAATACATGGCGTCGCTCAAGACGAAGCCCAAGCGCTCGACGCTGTTCATCTGGCACGTGGGCGAGGAGAAGGGCCTGTGGGGCTCGGCGTACTTCACCGAAAAGCCGACGGTGCCACGTGACTCGATCGTGGCGCAGTTGAACATGGACATGGTGGGCCGCGGCGCGCAGACCGACCAGACCGGCATGTCATCGGACGGCAAGGCACTGCGCGGCGGCCCGGATTATCTGCAGCTCGTCGGCTCCCGTCGCCTGTCCACCGAACTCGGCAACATCGTGGAGCGCGTGAACACGGGCAACAAGCACAACTTCACGTTCGACTACGCGATGGATGCCAACGGGCACCCGATGAACATCTACTGCCGCAGCGACCACTACGAGTACGCGAAGTGGGGCATCCCGGTCACGTTCTTCACGACCGGTGGCCACTCGTCCTACCACCAGCTGACGGACGAGCCGCAGTACATCGACTACCCGCACATGCTGCGCGTCTCCAAGCTGGTCGCCGACGTGGCCCTCGAACTGGGCAACATGGCGAAGCGTCCCCTCGTCGACCAGCCCAAGCTCGACCCACGCGGCGTCTGCAAACAGTAGAGTAAGGAGTACAGGAGTAACGAGTAGAGAGCAGGGAGCAACAGAGAGTAACGAGTAGGGGGTAGTGAGTAGCGAGTAGTGAGTAACGAGGGGGATCCCTCCTCACTGACACTCCTTACTCGCTACCCCTTACTCGTTACTCCCTACTCCTTGCTCTCTGTTGCTCCCTGCTCTCTACTCGTTACTCCTGTACTCTATCTCAGGCGGGGTGCTGTCTTTCGGGCTGCCGGTTGGCAGGTGGGCCAGGCGAATGTGCCCGGGCCGCCGCGGCCGCCGGCGGCGGGTTGCTGGGCCGTCGCGGGGTCGATGCGTTCGCGCGTCACCTTCGTGGGGTCTTCACTGGCGAGGTAGGCCAGCATGGCCACGATCGTCGCGTTGCTCTTGAGGTCATCGAACCAGACCTTGTCGTACGTGTCGCGATTGGTGTGCCATGTGTAGTTGCCGTAGTCCCAGCTGGCACCGCCCATGCCGAAGGCGGGAGCGCCCCAGCATGCGAACGACGCATCATCGCTGCCGCCACCCGATGGGAAGCCGGGGCCATTGAACGACAGCTGCTTCTGCAGCACGTCCGGCATCTTCGCCAGCCACTGCGGAATGTGCTGCACGGAGTTCACCATGCCGCCGCCACCGATGCGTGTGATGCGACCGGTGCCGGCGTCCTGATTGAAGAGTGCGTGCAAGCCGTCGCGTACCTCCGGGTGATCCTCCGAATAGGCGCGTGAGCCAACGAGGCCGTTCTCTTCACCGGCCCAGTGACCGACGATGATGGTACGCTTGGGCTTCGGGTACACCTTCGCCAGAATGCGCATGGCTTCGAACATCGTGAGGGTGCCGGTACCGTTGTCGGTGGCGCCCGACGCGCCGTCCCACGAATCGAAGTGCGCCGAAAGCAGCACATACTCGTTCGGCTTTTCGGTGCCCTTGAGCATTCCGATCGTATTGAACACGGGCTGCTCCGGCAGAAGCTGCGCATCGAGGTTCAAGCGCAACTTCGGTCCCTGATTGCGCTCCGTCAGTCGGAACACCAGCCCGTAGTCTTCGCACGACAACGCGATGGCGGGTGTGGTCTGGTTGTAGGTCTCGAAGATCTCGATCGTACCCCAACCGTCCTTCGCGCGCGACGTGATGATGCCGGCGGCACCGGCCTGCTCGAGACGGACGCCCAGTTCACCGCCGCCAAGCGCCGCGCTGTAGCCGGTACCGCGCACACTGCGCCCGCTCCAGTCGGCCAACACGGCGCGTCGCAGCGAGTCCATTCGGGCCTTCGACTCCGGCGTCGCGTCGCGCGAGTACGCCTCGACGGGGCGGCAGGTCGGCATCGGCGCGGAGATCAACACCATCTTGCCCTTCGCATTCGGCAGCCAGCGCACGAACTCGGTGCTGTCGGCAAAACGTGGCAGCACGATCGGCGTGGCAATGACGTCCTTCTTGCCGGTGCCGGGGCTGTACCCGAGCATCGTACCTTCGAGCGTGCGCTCGCGCGGCGCAATGAGGTCGATGTGCGAGTAGCCTCGGCGCCATCCGCGCCACGTGCCGTATTGCTCGTTCTTCGCGTCGATGCCCCACGACTGATAGGTCTTGACGACCCAATCGTTCGCGATCTTCTGGCGCGGCGTCCCGGTCAATCGCGGCCCGATCGAATCGAGGAACACCTGGGCGAGCTCCTGCACACGCGAGCTGTCCATGCCCAGCGTCCAGATGCGCTTGATGACGGCATCATCGGTGGGGAACGTCTGCGCGGCGACCATGCGGGGCGCGGCCGAAAGCAAGGCGGTCGACCACACGAGGGCCGTGAGGGCGGTGGACGATCGCGCGAGGGAGAAGGAGATGGGAAAGGAGATGCGGTCCATACGTTTGGCTGGTGGGTCGGAAGACTTCAGGAGTAGAGGCGCAACGACACGCGCTCCGGAGGCTCGACGGTCTCGACCGTCAGGGTGACACCGGAAACCTCGGATGGCGTCAGTCGACGGAGTTGGCGGAAGCCGATGGTGGTGCCACTGGCGAGTTCGCGCGGCGTCGACTCGGTCGTCCGCAGCGACCAGCGCGACACGCGTTGACCTTGTGTGATGTCTTCGCGCAGATCGATCACCGCGAGCGACTGTGGGGTGGCGAGGCGTACGGTCAGCTCCGCCGCATTCGATGCGGTCACCCGCCACGCTTCGGTGGCGCCGGTGGCCGGACGTGAGAACATCGCGTTCAGCGCCGAGCGCATGCCCGCAAGGTTCGCGACGTCGGTCTCGTGCAGTAATCCATCACGGGTCGGCGGGACGTTCAGCAGCAGTTTGCTATTGCGCCCGACACTCGTGAAGTAGAGCCCGACGAGTTGATCGACCGTCTTGACCTTGGCGTCTTCGGCCGGATGATAAAACCACCCCGGGCGAATCGAGACGTCGGTCTCACCGGGACGCCACACGCTGCCGTCTGCATGGCCTTCCTGCAGCGCGCGAATGACGTCGTCGCCACTCGCCCCGATGAATGGCACGGACTCGGGCCGAATGGTGCTCCAGTGTGTCTCACCGGCCACGCCGCGCTCGTTGCCGATCCAGCGGACGTCCGGTCCGGCATCGGAGAAGATCACGGCTTTCGGTTGCAGCTTGCGCACGAGCGCCCACGTGCGCGGCCAGTCGTAGACCTGCCGCTTGCCGTTGGGCCCTTCGCCATTCGCGCCATCGAACCACACTTCGTTGATGTCGCCGTAGCGCGTGAGCAGCTCGGTCAACTGCGCGATGTAGACATCGTTGTACCGCGGCGAGTCGCCGTACGCCTTGTGGTTACGATCCCACGGGGAGCAGTAGACTCCGGCCTTGAGGCCTTCGGCACGACAGGCATTGACGAACTCGCGAACGACGTCGCCCTGCCCTCGCTTCCAAAGGCTCGAGCGGACGGAGTGTTCAGTGGTTTCCGTGGGCCACAGACAAAATCCGTCGTGGTGTTTCGCCGTGAGGATCATGGCCTTCGCGCCGCCGGCCTTGGCGGCCCGGGCCCATTGGCGCGCGTCGAGACGGGAGGGTGTGAAGCTCGTGGGGGATTCGGTGCCGTCGCCCCATTCGCGGTCACTGAAGGTGTTCACGCCGAAGTGGAGGAACAGGGCCAGTTCGTCCCGTTGCCATTCCACCTGCGAGGCCGTTGGCCGGGGGCGTCGCTGCCAATGGGGGGCGACCATGGTGTTGGCGTGAAGCCAGGCCGGCGCGGCGAACAGCGCGGAGGCCCCGGCGGCTCCGCCGGCCAGCTGCCGGAGGAACGTTCGGCGGTCCGGCGGACCCATCGACTCGGGTATCGACTCAGGAGAGGAGGACATGTGCGAACGGTACCGTGCGGGGGGCCGCTTCGCACCCGTGCGGGCCTCGCTGGCCGCGCGGTCGGGGACAAACAGGGGACAAGCGCGGCACGACCCGTCAGGCAATCGCGCGAACCGCGTCCGGCGACTAGCTTTGCGGTCTGCCGTACCCCCCGTGACGCCGGCACGTCGGACGCTCCCCTGGATTGGCTCCAGGCGCCCCGTCACCTGTAATTCCTCCGACTCTTCCTCCATGTTCGAGAATATCCCCCTGCTCGCCTTGGGCGCGGGCGTCGTCGGCATCATCGCGACGTTCGTGACCTTCGCCGGCATCAAGCGCTTGGCTCCGGGCAACCAGGTCATGCAGGACCTCGCCAATGAGATTCACATTGGCGCCATGGCGTTCCTGCGCGCCGAGTACGTCGTGCTCGTGCCGTTCCTCCTGGTGGTCGCGGGCCTGCTCAGTTGGGCCATCGGCATCAAGACCGGCATCGCCTACATCATCGGCGGCGTGTTGTCGATCGCCAGCGGATGGATCGGGATGCAGGGCGCGACGGCGGCCAACGTCCGGACGGCCGAAGCGGCCCGCTCGACCGGACAGGCGGCGGCGCTCCGCGTGGCCTTCGGTGGTGGCTCCATCATGGGCCTCGCTGTGGCCTCGCTGGGACTGGCTGGTATCGCGATCATCTTCGCGTTCCTGGCCAAGGTCGAGATGACGGACAATGCGAAGCTGTTCGGTGAGATCATCTCCGGCTTCGCGATGGGTGCCTCGTCCATTGCACTCTTCGCGCGCGTGGGCGGCGGCATCTACACCAAGGCGGCCGACGTCGGCGCCGACCTGGTGGGCAAGGTCGAAGCCGGCATTCCGGAAGACGATCCGCGCAATCCGGCGACCATTGCGGACAACGTCGGTGACAACGTCGGT
>CAZMGX010000211.1:0-8710 GCA_964565915.1 uncultured Gemmatimonas sp. | reverse complement strand
GCAAGGGGTCAATTCCTCATGTCGCCAAGGGGTCAATTCCTGATGTCGCTTGACACGCCAAACTCAGAGCGTCGTGATCATCGCGGCGATGGGTTAGGTGTTGATCGGAACTTACGTGCGCTCATCTTGCTGAGCTATTTTGCGCTACCAGGAGACGCTGGAGTATGTGCGGGACATTGGCGCGAACTTCGACATGCTGACGACCGAGACGTTTTGCGCTAGCCATTCACCAATTCCGCGACGCGCTCGAGTGCGCGGACGCGCGGTCGACGTCGCGCTCGGGGTCATCCTCAGCGTCGGCGCGATCGTGCCGACCACGACGGAGGCGCAATCACGCCAGGCGGCCGAGGCCTCGGTCGGTCAACTGGAAGGCATCGCGTACGACAGCATCTACGCGCGGCCATTGTCGGGCGCGACGATCCAGCTCGCGTTCGCCAGTAACGTCGCCGTGACTCGCCTCGCGACCACCGACGAGCGCGGACGTTTTGTGTTCGACCGGGTCGCACCGGGTCAGTGGATCATCGGCGCCAGTCACCCGTGGCTCGATTCGCTCGCCATCGTGCAACTGACTCGTGGCGTTGACGTGAAATCGCGAGGCGTTACCCGCGCCGTGATCGCCGTGCCATCCGCACGTTCACTGATCACGAAGGAGTGCGGCGCCAGTGTGGCGGCCGATTCGAGCGGCTACGTGTTCGGCACGCTCCGCAACGCGCGGCCGCCGCACGTCTCGGTGTCGGGCACCGTACGCGTGGAATGGCCCGAGTCGGAGATCGTGCACGGTGTCTTTCGGCGCCGGCTGCGTGAACTCACGCTGCGTACCGCACCCACCGGCGAGTACGCCGTGTGCGGCGTGCCGCCCGATGGACTCGTTCGTATCCAGGCGTGGAGCGGCGCCGATTCCACCGGGGTACTGCTCGCGGACGTTCCGTCGCACGGGATCGGCAAACTCGATGTCACACTCGGCGCCGCGCAGCGTATCCCGCTGCCGGATACGGTGCTCGCGTCCGATTCATCAGCCGCATTCGAAGCTGATACGTCGTCACCTGCCTCCACGTCGCGCGTCACCGTCACGCTGTTGCGCGGTACGGGTATCGTGCGCGGGGATGTGCGTACGGCCTCCGGCGCACCACTCGCGAACGCGCGCGCCACCGTCTGGGGTACGGGGGTCAACACGACGTCAGGGTCCGATGGTCGCTTCGCGCTAACGGACCTCCCCACCGGATCACACGTGCTCGAGCTGCGCGCGATCGGCTATCAATCGACACGACGAGTGATCGACATCGTCGACGGTGAACCCACGATGATCACCGCCGCGCTGGACAAGCCCATCGATCTGACGCCCATTCAGGTTCGCGCGCTGCGCTCGACGATGATGGGGGTTGACTTGAGTGGCTTCGAGCAGCGACGTCGGGGCGCCATCGGACGCTTTCTCGATACCACGCAACTGGCCCGTATCAACGCGATCACGCCGGTCGACGTGTTCCGATTCGTGCCTCGCGTTCGCGTCGTACCAGGCCCGGGTGGCGACAAGATCCAATTTCGCAAGGGAGAAGCATGGTGCGATCCCACGATTTACGTGAACGGGATGCCCATCGCTGGCGACTTCACCCTCGATATGTACGTCAACGCCGCCGACCTGCGCGGCGTGGAGATCTATACCAACGGGGTCCTTGTGCCGACGGAATACCGGGCGCAAACCCTATGCGGGAGTGTGGTGCTCTGGACCGGCGTCACGCGCGATCGTAGGCCGTAGCTATGTGCGCGACCAATCAGCAGCTTCACCGGCAGACGTTGCCAGTCAGCGGGTTCTTCGCGTTCTTTAGCTGCATGCCGTTTTCTGACCTTGAACGTGCCCGACTTTCGAAGGTGCTTTCCGCTTGGAGCGAGGAGGTGCCGGCGCGCGTGCGGGATCAACTCAGGCACGGCTTCCGAATCGGCACAAATGATGTCGTGATCTTTGAAAGCCGGCCACACTTTGTGCCTCCACACGAGTGGTTCGACCACGAGGTTGCCAAGTTTCGGTATGTCCGCGCCGCCAACGAGTGGCGGCTCTTCTGCAAGTTCCGGGATCTTCGATGGCGCGCATACGAACCGCTCCCGAGTGCGCCCACATTCGACGCGCTGTTCGCCGAAGTTGTGCGCGACCCGACCCACATCTTCTGGGGGTGATTCGTGGCCCGGCAGCCTAACGAGGACCTGGAGCTGACAAGCGATCGATGGGACAAGGCGCGAGTGATGCGAGGGCGGACACGACGGTCAAGTAGCCGTCGCAGTGCAAAGCGGTTATCCTCGTCTTCTCCCGCAATATCGTCCGGTGTCCCCATGCGAACTCGCTCCTCCGGCCAGCCAATGCGATTCTCATTCTTCGCCGCTTCGTTCGTGGTCATTTACGCCGCTCCTGCCCTCGCGCAGCGCGCGCCGGATCGTGCCGTAACGTTCGGCGCCTTCGGGGGCAGTACGGCACCGGTGACCAGAGGGGATGCTCCCCAGATTTATGACGCCGGCATGCATGCCGGGGTCCTCGCGGAGTTGCGGACACCATTGCGTTGGCTCGCACTCCGCGCGGACGGGAGCTATCAGCGCCTCGGGACGGGTGCGCGGCAGCTCGTGGATGGGACCGGACAAACACTTGGCCAGTTGTTCTCGCACGCGAGCGTCATGACGGCATCGGCGAACGTGGTTGCTCGCGCGCCGGGCCTTCGCACACTTGTCCAACCGTACGCGGTGGCTGGCGTGACCGTCTTTCGCGTCCAGAGCCGGGTCTCGCAGTCGGGAGGTCCGTCGCTCGGCCCGCTCGGCGCCGGCCAAGTTGTCCATTCGCACAGCGCGAACGTTGGACTCGGGTTGGAAGCTCCGCTCGGTCGGACGCAGCTATTCGTCGAAGCTCGGTACGCACGCATGGGTCCTGCTACGGGGCTCCTGCCACTGAGCCTCGGGGTCAAGTTCCGGTAGCGGTGATCGCCGCTCTTCCAACTGCGACGATTCGGGCCGGTGCTCACCTGTCGCGGCCGGCGTGCCGCGCATTGCAGTTCAGGGTCACTACGTCCCTCCTGCTGGTCCTGACCGTCGCCTGCGGACCCACGCCATGTCTCCGTGGTCCTGCCGGGCGCGCACTGCCCAAGGCGCCCCTGCGGGTCGGGCAACAGATGACGCTGCGCACTGGCGCGCTCGACATGCTGAATGAGTGTGACTCGCCCGCGGCGGCGAAGGTGAGGTGGAGTTCAAGCGATACCGGGGTTGCTCGCATCGAGACAGGCGGCACGGTCACTGCGCGGGCCGTTGGAAGTACGGAGATCTCCGTGCAGGTTGGGCGCAAACGTGCTCGCCACAGGGTCATTGTTACGCAGAGGTAATGGGTCGGAAGGGTTGAGTTCTGTCGTCCTATCGGCAGCACACGCCGTGAGCAACCGGAAATGGGTAGCAGAGTAAGCCGGCAAAGACCCGCGACGACGGCGTCGGCCGGCGCTCTCCGATTCAATCCCGCTACACGGCATTATTCGCGGTAGAACGCGGGCGGCCCGCTACCTGTTGGCTCGCACAAGTATTGCCGTCCATTGAACTTGCAGGGCCGCCGTCGTTGCCACACCTTCTTGAATAGGCTGCAGAATGCTGCAGGGTATCGCTGCCGCGGCAGTGATTCCCTGCAGTCCAATTCTCGTTAGAGAGCTACCAACATCCACATCAGTTGGGCGAAGCGGGATGACTTTCGATACAGCCAATCCGGTGGTCGCGCTATGTGTCGCAGGAGTCGCGCGCGAGGGTTCCCCGACGGAAGCCCTCGCGTTGTATGAACAAGCCTGGGCCGCGCGGACCGATGATTTTGACGCAAGCGTCGCAGCTCACTACGTGGCGCGCCTTCAAGCCACCCCGGCTATGACGCTGCAATGGAATGCAATTGCGCTCGAGCACGCCGAATTAGTGGCCGACGCACGGGTCGCGACGTTGCTGCCCTCGCTCTGCCTGAATTGGGCCGAAGCCTCCGGGGGGGGGGGGGGGGCAGCGGTGTCGCGCCGTGTGGCGCGTCGTGGCCACGACGCGCTGGCTGGCCTGCCGGCCGGTGGATACGCGGAGATGGTCCGCGGCGGCCTTGATCGTGTCATCGCCCGCTTGGACGCTGCGGAGGTTTGAACGCCGGTCGGGCAGAGCTACCGCGGCGCTTCGTGATGCGACCGGTCAACGCATCTCATGATCGGCGGTGAGTCGGACAGTGCGCATGGTATCATCTGGGTTGCACCGCCAGCTTCCTTGCGGCCTTGCTGTGTCGGAAGCTTCACGGAAAGCTCTCTAACCCGCGTTGCTGCAGGCAGCGCCTGTCGGAATGCGCGCTGCGCACGCAGTTTCATGAGAGCGCTGCTGCAGAACGCCAACGTTAGACGGCCTCCGTACACAAATTGAGCGATGTCGATCCGGCACCCGGAGTGTTCTCGTGTCTGAAGCACGGCGATGGTGGTTCATGGCTGTCGTCGCGGGCCTCTCGATGACCGCACCCGCCGCGCATGCTCAACGGGGCGCTGTGGTTGGCGTAGTCGAGGACAGCAGCGGTGCTCCGCTCTTTGCCGTGACCGTCACTGTTCCGGGCACGCAATTGAGCGTCGCGACCGACAACGCCGGGCGATTCAGGTTGCCATCGGTCCCTGCGGGCACATGGAAGCTGGACGTCCGTCGACTTGGCTACTCGCCGGTCGTCACCGAGATCGAAGTCAGCAGCGGCGACACACTCTCGCTGTCGGTTGTGCTCTTTCCGTCGGCGGTCCCGATCGCACCCATCATCGTGAGCGAAACAGACATCACGCCGAAACTAAGAGCCGTTGGTTTCGAACGCCGGAGACTCGCGACCACCGTACCCGCACGCCAGTTCGTGACGCGCCAGCAGATTGAGAAGCAGAATCCGATGCGACTCAGCCAGGTGCTCGGGCGAATGTTCGGACCGCGCGCCTGTCAGAATCCGGTGATGTATGTGGATGGAGCGCTTCGTGCGCCATCGCCCTGGGACCCGCCCGTCTCGCCGGCTAATGCGCGCCGCGGCGAGTCAATGCCTCGTCCGGTGCCGGTCGATGACATTCCGCCATCCGAGATCGAGGGGCTTGAAGTATATGTGGGAGGCGCGCAGATCCCTGTCGAGTTCAAGTCCGCAGGCCGAGGCAGTGGCTGCGTGTTGGTGATCTGGACACGCTGACGATAGACCCGTCACCAGGTTCGGCCACGTGATGGAGCCCGCGCTCCGGCATCTTTCGAAGTCGGCGTACCGTGTGCAGTTTCGGCCGGAGTCCCTCGGCACCACGGCTGGAAAGCGAGTGCTCGGAGCTCCCTCACCCTTGCCACGGTGGCATGATGCGCGTTCTGCTCGCGGCAGTCTCCTTGAGTTCTCTGATGCTCAGCGCCTGTGGCGATCGTGTGGCGACGCCCGCGCTGCCCTGGACGACTGCCGTGGACTCGACGGGTGATACGACGCGCGTTCGCATCACTGGCGACGTTCCGGATAGTCTGGTCAGAACACTCGTGGTGGATCTTGCCGTGGGTCAGGCAGACGGCGCCGAGGAGCTGACATTCGGTCGCATTGGCGGCATAGTCGCCGGCAACGATGGGGCGATGTTCGTCTACGATGCCGACCAGACGGTTGGGCTCATTCGCATGTACGATGCGACGGGGAAGTACGTGCGCACCGTAGGCGCCAAGGGCGGGGGCCCCGGCGAGTATGGTCAGCTGAATGGCTTTACGGTCGCACGCAATGGTGATCTGTTGATCTGGGATGGTACCGGCGCGCGCGTCAACCGCTACGCCTCGGACGGCAGCTTCAAGAGCGCATTCCGGATTCCTGTCAACGGGATGTTCACGGCAAACGGTCTGCACGTTGCGACCAACGGAACCATCTCGCTCAGCACCGTCGTCGGCCACCAAGCGATCGCGAACGGTCCTCCACTCCCCATCCCTGGTTTCATTCGCTTCGATTCGCTCGGTAGACTACGCGATACGGTGGAGTATCCGCGGTGGACGAGCGTTGAGCCGGCCACGTTGCGTGTGGATAGCCCCGACGGCACCAGAAGCTCCCTCTTCGCCATCCCATTTCAACCGGGCATCACCACGACACTGCTGAGCGATGGTGGTGTCGTGGGTGGATATGGCGATCGCTATGTCTTCACACTCGTCGGCGCCGGCGCGAAGCCGCGCCAAGTGATGCGCGAGGTCGCGGCGGTGCCGGTCTCGGCAACCGAGGCGACAGAACGCCGCGCGCAGATCGAGCAGAATGCCAAGCGTACCAATCCGAACTGGAGTTGGACCGGCCCCAGCGTCCCCGCAACCAAACCACCGTTCAGCAACATCATGGTGGCCGACGACGGTCGCCTGTGGGTGCGGGTGGCTCAGCGCGCAGAGGTCATCCCGGAGGACGAGCTTGCGCCGCTGCGCACGGATGTAGTGCCTGCGCCGGTACGCCTGACCACACGCGATCCGGTCGCGTACGACGTGTACTCCGGCGACGGAGTGCTGCTCGGCCGCGTAAAGTTGCCACCGCGCACCACTGTGTTTCGCGTGCGAGGCGATATTGCGTGGGGGATCTCACGCAACGTGGATGAGATAGAGTTCGCGACGCGATTTCGCGTGACACCAGGCATCGGAGAGCCCCGCTAGATGAGAGCGGCCTTGGGGACCCGGACTGCTGCTCCACTTCGGTGCCAGGCAATCTAAGCGGCTTTCCGACGCCTCTTGGTCTGAATGGCTTTCGCCACGTCTGCGGCAGTCGCTCCGAGCCCAATCAGCGCGCGCACGAGCAGATCGAATGACACGGACGCTTCGCCGGCTTCCATCTTCGCCACGCGTGACTGGCTCGAGTGGAGACGTTTGGCAACTGCATCCTGCGACAGACCAGGTTTGGCCCTTCGTTCGCGAAGCGCATCACTAAGCCGTAGCTTCAAGTCCACCAGCGCAGACTCTTCGGCGGTCAGTTCCAAAAAGTCGTCGACCGACCCGACGGTCCACCCCTGCGCTTCCAACGCCGCTCTCTTGGTCTTTCGCATCGTTTATCTCTCCGGTTTAGTCACGCGATCGTAGAGTCGCAGGCGCGTCTTGACCGCCCCGCGGAGCCAGACGAGTGGTCGTCGCACCACACTCACGCCTCGAAAATATATCACTTCGGACATATGTCAGGACGGACATGGCACCTGACCCGTCTGACGATACGTTGGCGATCCGGGATCATTCCATGAACACGCGCAGAACCAAAGATCTCCTGTTCCGCTGGCATCTCCCCGGCGTGCTGTTCGGCTCCGGCGCGCTTCGTGCGGTCACCTGGCTGGGCGATACGCCGGGACATCGTGGTCACTTCTCTGACCTTGGGCCCTGGGCGGCATACCTCGCAGCGTTTGCAGTGCTCACGCCGTTCTTTGTTGGGTATCTGATTCTGTGGGACCGCGTCACCATTCGTTTCCCTTCCCTGGAGCACGCCCCGCTTGCTCGGGCGCTCGGCCTCGTAGGTCTCGCGGTGGTGGCGGCGACGACGTTGCAGTTGTTGTTGATGACCGGCGCCGGGCTCTATTATATGATTGATGACTCGACGCCATTCACCGATGTCTGGAAGCAGCGTCCCATCGACTATCTGACATTCTTTGGAGTGCTGCTTCCGGCCACCTTATCGTGGTGCATAGTTCCACGCGTGCTGATCAGACTGTCTCCACTCGGGAAGTCGTAGGCGCGGTTGCACCGCTCGCGACGCACCTGCAGCGCGATACGCTGACGAATTCGCACCTGTGAGAACTCACTTTCTGCTTGCGATTGCCGTTGCGGCGTGCATCGCCTGCGTGCGTGCCCGAGCGACGCCGGTCGCGGCGCGCGAGCCTGCGCTCAGCGTTGAGGTTCACCGATTCGGTGTGAGCGAAGTTGGTTTCGGCTGTCTGCCCCGCACCGGCGACTCCACTCGCTTCGAGGTTGCTGTGGTGGTCGATTCCCTCAGAGCAGAGAACGGCGGCGATGTGTCCCTCGTGCGCAACGTCCGTCGCACCGCAAGACCTGGCTACACGTATCAATCGGTGACGGTGGAAGTTCAGCGCGCGGGCCAGACGCGCATCGCGGGTACGTCGTGTTGGCACGATGCGGGCATTGTGGTGCGAGCCTCGCCGGCGGTACTGAATCACGCCAGCATTGCAATCGATGCCCCCGCCTCGGTATTGGTGCGGATCCTCGATGACCGCGGTCGTGCCCTAGGCGATAGTGTTTGGAGCACGCTCCAGGGGCGCACGCTACGCGTCGAATGGGGGCGTCGTTGACGATCCCCGAGGACGGAGTCACCCTTCCGCCACGCGCCACCGCGCCCGCGTCTCCCCGCTCGCCCTGGCGACGATGGGCAACGGTGGTCGTCAGCATCGCCGCCGTCGCATTCATCGCGCGGTCGCTACGGCGTGATGGGCCTGCCGCGCTCGAAGCATGGCGCGCGGCGTCCGTCCAGTGGCAGTGGATCGCGGTGGCCCTGGCCTGCGCGTTCGCCGGTCACGCGTGCTATGTCGTTGGCTGGCAGCGATTGCTGCGCGATCTCGGTGTGCGCGCATCCTTCGTGGCTCTGGCGCGTTTGTTCCTCGTCAGCAACCTCGGACGTTATCTCCCGGGCGGCAAAGCGTGGCAGATGGCGATCATCGCGGCGATGGCGACCGACGCCGGACTGCCGCCGGCCCGCGTGGCCGCGAGTTCGCTCGGGCAGGGCGTCGTTGGCATGGGCGTCGGC
>CAZMGX010000210.1:6195-8728 GCA_964565915.1 uncultured Gemmatimonas sp. | reverse complement strand
TTGTGCAGGCCGAGGGCGGCGGGGACGGAGCGCGGGCCCGTGTGGTGAGCCCTCCGCCACGTGGGTGACGGCTCATGCGACTTGCTTGGTGTCGCGTGTGGAGTTCAGATTTTTGTGACTCAAACGGGCGCTTCACCGTCACAGGACGGGTATTGGCTCTTTCGCAAAGCGGGAAGGCGTGTCATAATGTCGCCAAAGAATCCCCGTAAGATGTTCGTTCACCCTTTTTGTGATGCCGCCGGTCGGCATCGAGCCGCAGGTCGACTCGTATGGGCTACCTGAGATGTGAAGCGTGCGGTTCCAAGGCACTGTCGGCGGCGTCGACGTGCCCGAAGTGCGCGGCCGCCTTCGACCTGCACGATGGTCGCGGTCAGCGTGTTGAACTGAAGAAGTGCTCGGGCTGCGGGATCATGCACCGGCGCGATCGGTCCTGTCACTGGTGCGGTGAACGTCAGCCAGCCGCGTGGCGGAGCAAAACCGCCCTGCGCTCAGCGACCGGGATTGCCGCGGTTGCGCTCGTCGCGGTCGGGAGCTGGGCGATCCGCGAACCGGCTGCGGACTTGCTTTCGGACGCGTTCGCCCTCGCCGCCGCGCAGACCTCGGCGCCTGCCGTGGCCCAGCTGCCTCCGCGGATCCCTGCGCCTGAGGTGCCGCCCGTCGCATCCGCACCCAGTGATTCGAGCGCCATGATCTCCCTGATCGCCGACAGTACCGTCAGCGGTTCAGCAGACGGCGCGCTCGCCACGGCCGATAGCGTGGATTGGGAGCCTGCCGTCGCACGCACGTGGGTGAATGTCCGGCGCGATGCTGGTCGGGGCGGTGATGTCGTGGGCGTCATCAAGCCGTCCGAAAAGGCCATGCTCGGCGGGGTGGGCCGAGCCGGCTGGCGTCAGGTCAAGTCTCCCGACATGAGCGGGTGGGTCGATCCCCGACTGTTCGACGCCGACTCGATTCGTACGCGCGGGTGACAATCGGCGGACGGCGCAGAGACCTGACGCAGGGCTTCACGCTCATCGAAGTCCTCGTGGTGATCGTGGTCATTGCCATTCTCGCCACCGTGGTCGCCCCCAGCCTGTTCCGAAACGTCGGCGACGCCCGCGTCGCCACGGCCCGTACGCAGATCGAGTCGTTCGGCACCGCCTTGGACGCGTATCGCCTCGACAATGGCAGCTACCCCAGCACCCAGCAGGGTTTGAACGCGCTCTGGGAGCGGCCAACCGTCGCGCCGCCGGCGAACTGGAAGTCGCCGTATCTGCGAAAGGCCGTGCCGCTCGATCCCTGGGGACATGCCTATGTGTACTTGTCTCCGGGCAAGGTGAATCCGCAGAGCTACGATCTGCTCTCGTATGGCGCCGACGGGGTCGCCGGCGGGGCGGGCGACAACGCCGACATCGTCAGCTGGAAATAGTACACGACGGGCGTGTCAGGATATTCCTGACGCGCCTGTGAGCATTGGGGGAGGCAAACGGGTCGGATTTCCCGACTTCGCGAACGCCTTTCGAGTGCGATCCTCACGTCGGGATGCGAAACCCGCCTGCGACCCTGAGGAGCCTATGCTTTCGATCACTGCTGACCATGCGCTGCGTGCCGTTTTGTTGTTGGCGCGCATTCCTGCGGACCACGCCATTCGCGCCGACACGGTCGCGGAGGCGATCGGTGCCCCCCGCAACTATCTCGCGAAGACGCTGAACGCACTCGCCAAGGCCGGTATTGTACGCAGTGCCCGTGGCCCGTTTGGCGGCTTCTCACTGGCCATTCCGCCGGCCGAGCTGACGGTCGCCCAGGTCACCCAGATCTTCGATGCTCGCCCCCGCACGGGTGTTTGTTTGCTGGGCAAGCGGGCCTGTGACTCGGCGAATCCGTGCACGGCGCACAACACCTGGACCGCCATCACCGAGTCCGCGCTGTCCGCAATCGAGCGGACGACCATCGCCGAGCTGTTGGGTGAAGGGCGAATCGACGGGGTCGCGACGCCGGTCGATTCGCGGCCTCGGGTGATGGCGCGGCCGCCGAAGTCCGACGCCGCGCAGGTTCTGCGGGCCTCTTGACCCGCTGATAGCGGACGGTGCTGGCGGGCGGGGCGCGCGTCGGCGTATCCTGCGCCTGTGCGCCCACCGTCCGTTCACGCCGCGTCGTCAGGATCGGAAGGGGCCGGCGGGCGCGACTGGCAGTCGCAGCTCGCCGGTCGCTTGCCGTTGGGTGAGTGGCGCACGCGGTTCGCGCCGGCGCCAACGGGCTACCTGCATCTCGGACATCTCGTCAACGCCCTCTACGTGTGGGGCATCGCCCGGGCGTTCGGCGGGCGTGTGCTGCTTCGTGTCGAGGATCATGACCGCACGCGGTGCCGGCCCGAGTATGAGCAGGCGCTGCTCGATGATCTCGATTGGCTGGGCTTCGAGCCTGACGAGTGGCCATCGGCGTCCTTTCGCGCGATCGGGCTCTCGCACCCGTCACGCCAGTCTGAGAACGGCACTCGCTACGCGCGTGCCCTCGCCGCGCTCATTCGCAAGCGTGAGAAGCTGACGCCCACCAC
>CAZMGX010000210.1:0-6185 GCA_964565915.1 uncultured Gemmatimonas sp. | reverse complement strand
GATCGAGGACTGGTCTTTCCATGCGACTGCACGCGACGCTCGATTGCCGGGGCATCGCCTCGGCGTGACGGGGCGGACGTTCGGTATCCCGGTACGTGTCGCGATCGACAGCTCGACGGTGTCCAGATCCTCGCCCGCCGCGTCCGCATCGACCCCGGTGTGGAGGCCTTCGAGGATCTTCGGTTGGGGACGTTCGCCGATGATCCGTCGACCCAGTGTGGCGACGTGCTCGCGCGTGACCGACACGGCGGCTGGACGTATCAGTTTGCCGTCACCGTTGACGACTTCGAGCAGGAAATCGACGTGATCATTCGCGGCGAAGACCTGCTGGCCAGCACCGCGCGCCAGCGGCGGATGGCTCGGCTTCTCGGACGCACCAGGTTGCCGCTGGTGCTGCACCACCCGCTATTGGTTCATGACGACGGCGCGAAGCTGAGCAAGGCGCTGGGTGACACCGCGCTGCGCGAGCGCCGCGCCGCAGGCGCGCGCGCCGACCAGCTCATCGGTGAGGCGGCGTTCCTGGTGGGATTGCAGCCAACGCCCGCGCCGCTCAACGCTGCCGACGCGGGTACGCTGTTTCGACGGTGAGACGCTAGCGGACGCCGAGCAGCCCCAGGACGACCAGGAGTACCCACTGGGGTCCCTTGAATCCATCCGTGCGGTCGTCGTAGGACTCGTCCAGCGAGTGTGAACTGCGGCCCACGCCGCCACCATCGAGGGTGAGCGCCGGGATGCCAAGACTGATCGGTACGTTGGCGTCGGTGCTGGACGTGGTGAGTGGTGCGTAAAGGTTCATCACATGGGCGGCGGCCAAGGCCGTCACGACGACGTTCGCGCTATCCGGTGTGCGTCCTGCCGGGCGCAGGCCGATCGTATCGATCTTCATGTCGAGGGCCACCTTCGACTTTGGCCACCGCGCACGTTCTTCGCGGAGCGCCTCACGGAGGGCGGCCTGCAGCCGTCCGTCGATGTCTGCCAGGGCCGTGGCCGATTCACTCCGCAGGTCGATGTCCATCACGCCCTTGTCGGGAATCGAATTGACCGACGTGCCGCCGGACACGATGCCGACATTGAACGTCACCTTGGGTTCTGTGCTCGCCTGCAGGTCCGCGATCTTCGCGATCGCGCGGCCCATCGCATGAATGGGATTGGGCATGCCGAAGGCGCCGTACGAATGGCCCCCGGGACCGACATAGCTGACGCGATACCGATTGCTGCCGACGGCTCCGTTGGTGATCGCGATGCCGGTACCGTCGACCGACAGAAACACGTTGACGGAGTCCTTGAGCGGGCTGGCGAAAATCGCGCGAACGCCGCGCAGGTTGCCCGGTCCTTCTTCGCCGACGGTTCCGACCACGAGCAATCGTCCGGTGAACGGCACCTTGGCCGTGACGATCTGCCGGACCGCCGCGAGGGTCACGGCCAGGCCTCGGCAGTCGTCGCCGATGCCGGGGCCACTGAACTTCGTGCCCTCGCGCTTCACCTTCACGTCCGTGCCTTCGGGAAAGACCGTGTCCAGGTGCCCGCTCAACATGACGGTCGGCCCCGGGCCAACACCCCGCAGTTCGCCGATCACGTTGCCTTCGCGGTCGATCCGAACGTGCTGCACGCCCAGCGCGACCAATCGATCACGAAACGCCGCGGCGCGCACCGACTCCTTGAACGGGGGCGCCGGAATCTCACACAACGCAACCTGCTGCTCGAGCGTCCACGCGTTGTCCCGCTGGATTGCGGCAAAGGCGCTCTTCACCGCGGGGTGCTGCGCGATGCGTGTCACGGTCGTGCTGACCGGTACCGGCGTGGCGGCCCGCGCTTGCGCGCCGACGCTTTGCGTTCCTGTCAGTAGCGCGATGGCCAGGACGCCGGCCGCACCGGAGGTCGTGGCGAGAGACCGCGCCGGGCGCGATACGAGGCGGCGAGCAGACATGGGCACGGGAGCGGGAAGGAGGGACTACGCGGAACGAGGGCTGGAATGAGCACGCGCCGCGACCGGTGGGCCGCGACGCGTTCAAGTTAGCAGCCGACGGGTCCGGCGACACACCCGACTATACCACCCGCACCACGGCGTTACGCCATTGCTCGAGTTGCGTGTCGCTGGCGTAGGCAACGGCCGGATCGACCACGACTTCATTGCCGTCGCGCGAGATCGGCAGGCGATCCATGTTCCGGGTCGCCTTGCCGTTGATGAATGTGCCGTTGGGCTGGTAGCGCGACTTGTGGCGAGGGCACTGGAACCCCTTGTTGCCAGGCAAGGCGCGCAAGGCCGTGTTCTGGTGCGGGCAGGAGAGCGCGAAGGCAAACACCTCGCCATTGGCTCGACAGAGAATCACCTCGTTCTTCGCGTCGATCGACACGCTATCGGCCGTCGGAATCACGTAGCGCACCGTCCCCGCAGGATCGACCGTCAGTGCCTGCAGCGCGGACACAGGTGCCAAGGCCGCCAGGCCGGCCAGGGCTGAGGCGACCGTGAATGCCTCACGCAGGAAGGCGCGGCGATCGGAGGCGGCGTCTCCGAGAGCACGCCCGCACGCGCCGCCGCACGCCGCGTGGGAAGACGGGGCGTCGAGAGGATCAGTCATCGGCATGTCAGTGGACATCAGCGGAAACGGTCGAAGGGGAGTTCACCCATTGGTGAGTACCACCCCGAGCAGCACGAGGGCGACCCACAGTGCAAAGCTGAGCCCCGCGGTCTGACGCACGCGTCCCCACGAGGACACCGGCGAGGGCACCGGCATCTCCGCGGTATGGATCGGCGCCCCATCGAGACTGGCGATGACGGTGCGTTCGGCGCGTCGCATCCGGAGCCCGTTCAGCAACAGCAGCAGCAGCGTTCCCATTTTCGCCCAATACACCGTCGACACGGAGAAGGTCGGGACGTCGGTCAGGAACAACGCCAACCCGCTCAGCGACGAGGTCACGAGCGCCATGACCACCAGCGAGTGGGTCGTCGACAGATCGGCGACGATCGCGCGGGCGGCGTCCGCCGTACCCGGGGCCGCTCTCAGGATCGCGCGGTCCGCGGCGATCGCCATGCCCCCGCCGATGAACATGGCGAGGACGTGGATCGCGAGGACTGCGGTGGCGAGCCTGGGCTGGTTGGCGTACAGGTCGGCCCATGGCTGGGCGAGCGTGGTCAGCGATTCGAACACCGGAAGTTGCGAGGCGTCTTGCAGCGTGCGGTTCGTGGAGGTCCGTGGTCAGTTGCCGATCAGCATCAGCAGCCAACTCGCCGTCGACACCCCCATGGAGCCCAACGCCACGTTGCGATGCTGGCGTCGTTTGTCACCGGATTCTTCGGCGTCTTCGGCCAATTGGGTGCCCGCATACACGAAGCCGGCGCCTGCGGCGGTGAAGAGCACGCTGTGAAGGATGCGGCGCGTGCGGCCGTTCGGGTCCTTGCGCCCCTCCCACAGGTTGAGGGAGCCGGTGACGGTGTTCAAGCCAAACAGAATCGCGCTACCCGTGGCGGCGGGTCCGTGCAACGACTCCGCCCAGTCTGGCGCGTCTTCGCCTTTCTTGAGCAGTTGGTCGCCCGAAAAGTAGGACGCGGCGAACAGCGGGAGCATCGCCCACGAGAGACGACGGTGAATCGTCAGCCGTGTGGTGTAGCCATCACTATACGTCACCGCCTTCTGGCGCGGCTTGGGAATCGTATCCGGCCTCAAGGTCAGGCTCGAGGCGATGCTGACGGGCCCGCCGACGGGCCGTCGAAGCGCCACCGTCGTGTCCGGCGCCACGCCGGCACTCCACGTCATGAGGACAGCACAGGCCACATCTGCCACCGGCATCATGCAACACGCTCGAGGGTCGTGGGTGAACAGGGGTGGTGCGGACCATCCCGCGACCGCCGTTCCGGTGAATTCTAGCGAGGTCCGATGAATGGACGATGAAGGCGATGCGCCGGTTGCGTCACGCTGTGACCCCGGGCACGCAGCGACCTGCCATCGTTCCCGAGGGACCCGCCACTGGTCCGTCCGCCCCACGTCACTTCGATGGGTTGGCAGTGACCCCTCGCCGGGGGAGATTGCCTTGCACATGACTGCCAGTGTTCGCCCCGGTGCACTCCGGCGACTGCTTGTGCCCCTGCTGATCGCGCTGTCGCTGTCGGGTTTCGCGCCACGAGGTGCGGCGGCGCAGCCGTCCGAGCGGTGTGCCGATGATCAGCGGGTGCACGCCATTCGGTTCGATGGCAGCCCGCTCTACGACGATGCGACGTTGGCGGCGAGCATCGCCACCCGCGCGCCGACCTTGCTTACGCGCGTCAAGCGGCGATTCGGACTGGGCGCGTTGCCGTGCAGTGATTCGCTGAGTCTCGAACTCGATGGCCTGCGCCTCGCCGTGCTGCACCGCCAGGCGGGGTGGCTGCAGTCGTCCGTGATGGTCTTGCAGCAACGCGCCGCTGATGGCGTTCGCGTGCAGTTCCAGATCCTGCCCGGACCGCCCACCATCCTCGATTCCGTGCACGTCTCGGGCTTGCCGGAGTGGTCGGGCGGCGGACGGCCGCTCGAGGCGCCCCTGCGCGCGCGCGAAGGACAACGCTTCGATCGTGTTCGGTTCGACGAGGCCGTGACGTCGGTCGTGACGCGGTTGCGAGATGCCGGGTACGCGCGGGCCACACGCCCGACGCTGGCCCTGCGCATCGACACCGCCACGTCGCGGGTCGATGTCGACTTGACGTTCAGGCCGGGGCGCGTCATCTCGGTGCGGGCCGTCACGGTGGACGTGCAGGGCATCGGCGACACACCGCCCACGGTCGACTCGGCGACGGTCCGCCAACTCTCGGCACTGAAGGCCGGTGAACGCTATCGGGCCAGCGACGTGCTGAACGCGCAGCGCAACCTGTACCGGTCGGATGTATTTCGACTCGTGCTCATCGACACGGTGGCGCCCCCAGGCACGGCCCCTTCCGATTCGTTGATCGACTTGCAGATCTCCGTCGCCGAGGCGCGCACTCGCAACGCGCGGGCCGGCATCGGCTGGGCCACGCTGGAGTGCATGCGCGCGCAGGCGCGGCTGGTCGACCGCCGCTTTCTGGGCGTCGGCCGACGCCTTGAATTGACCGCGCGTGCATCCCGCCTCGGGATCGGGCCGCCGGCGGACTTTGCGCCGAGTCTGTGTTCGCGCGCGTTGCGCGCGGATACCCAATTCACGGTGCTCAATCACTATCTGGGTGTGACCGTATCGAACACGCGGCTGTTCGGCACCCCGTTTTCGCCGGTGGTCACGGTGTACACCGAGCGACGCAGCGAGCCGTACGCGTACGTGCGCGAAATCGGCGTGGGGGCCCTCGTCGAAGTGTCCCGTCAGTTCTCCACGCGCACCTCGTCGACGTCCGGCATCCAGTATGAAAACGGGCGCACCAAGATCGACCCCGCCGAGTCGTGCTCACGATTCGGCCAGTGTCGACCGGAGGAATACCAGCAGGCGGTGTTCGGGCGAGGCATCGGGATCATGAGCGCAAGCCTCACGCACGATCGTTCGAACAATTCGATTGATCCAACCCGCGGGTTTCGCGTTCGCGGCGAGGCGCGGATTGGGCAGACGTTTGCGACGATCGACTCGTCGGTCCGCTTTTATCGCGGATCCGGCGAAGCGTCGGCGTATGCACGGGCGCTTGGCGGGGTCATCGCGACGCGTGTGCAATTGGCCCGCGCGTTCGCGCCCGGAGCGCAGCTGGTTGATGGCTCGCCGCTCATTCCGCAGCAGGAACGATTGTTTGCCGGCGGCCAGAGCAGTGTGCGCGGCTACCAGCAGAACCTGCTGGGGCCGTTGGCGTATGTGGTCTCGGATGTTCCCGATACGGTGGTCAACGGCGGCGTGACGGTTGTGCAGGCAAGGGCCGACGCGAACTATCGTGCCGTTCCTCGCGGCGGCACCGCCTTGCTCGTGGCGAACCTCGAATACCGCCGCAGCTTCCGGTGGCTCGCCGAGCAGTTGCAGTTTGCGGCGTTCGTCGACGTGGGCAACATCTGGGAGGGTGCGTCCGAGCCCTTCCGGTTCGGTAATCTGCGCGCCACGCCGGGCATGGGGCTACGCGTACTGACCGCCCTTGGACCGTTTCGGGTGGATGTGGGATACCAGCCCTATGAACCGCGGGCCGGCCGAGCCCTCTACCTGACCCCGGCGGTGAACGGCGTCGGGGGCAACATCCAATGTGCGAGTCCGGGCAACACCGTGTCGATCGA
>CAZMGX010000209.1:0-8730 GCA_964565915.1 uncultured Gemmatimonas sp. | reverse complement strand
ACACGCCCGCCCGCGAGAAGAGCATTCGCTCGAGGTTCGACATCGTCGTGACACTGCCCACCGACGAACGCGGCGTTGGTGTGCCCCGCTGCTGCTGCAGCGCGATGGCGGGCGGCATGCCATCCACCACATCCACCGCCGGCACGCCAAGCTGATCGAAGAGCCGGCGCGCGTACGGCGCTACCGACTCCAGATACCGGCGCTGCGCCTCCGCGTACAGGGTGCCGAACGCCAGCGACGACTTCCCCGACCCCGAGACGCCCGTGAATACCACGAGCGCGTCGCGCGGAATCTCGACATCGACATTTCGGAGATTGTGCTCACGAGCGCCTCGAACGCATACGAATCCGTCGCGTGAGTGGGAGCTGGTCATGCCCTACCGGCCGAGAGACACATCACCTTCGTGGCCCAATCGCGCGAGCCGGGGTATTCGATATACCCCAGACCAGGGGCTACGGCGCGACGACCCCGCGCGACACCCGCACAAAGCCGTCGTATTTCCAAGTGCCCCCGACCCGCAACCACCGCTCGCAGAACGAGTACGTCGATTCCTGCACGACGCCCTGTGTGTCCGTTCGGAAGTGTGTCGCGTACCAGAGATGGAGTTCGTGCGGCAAGGGGCCGCGTTCGATCCGGGTGATGGCGAGCCACAGCGCGTTTGGATTCGCGCACCGATCGGTAGCTGCACTTGGCGGCGGGGCGGTCGCCAGCACGGGGGTGAGACCGGCGACCTGCGCGCACGGGAGTGAGTCACTGCCGCGGGCGGTTGGCCAGGCCTGCACCGCGCCGAAGGCCTCGGCCGACAGCGCTCCGGTGCGTCCGAGGTAACCGCGGACCGCCGCCGCGGTTTCTTCACGACCAAATGCCCGATGCGGAAAATCCTCGATCGGCAGCCCGCCGGGCTTGTCCTGGGTGATGATGCGGCGGATGGCGCGAGCGACGAGATCCGTGGGATCGGGGAGGGTCCAAGCACCGCCAGCGCTGGATCCCTGCGAGTGTGCCGGACGCGACGAGACTGTCAGGAGGCCAAAGGCCAGCAGGACCATGCGCAGGTGGCCACGCCCAGTACAGCGGTGCGCCGGACGGCGGGTCGACAGCGAGGGAGTCCCAAGGGTGGCCATCTTCATGATCTTCAGGATACCATGGAACGGGCGTGCCAGTGCGGCACAACGTGACTTGGACCACCCTCACACTTCAGCTCGGTAGCCGCAATGACCCCAGTATTCTGGAAGACGGCCCTGCTCCTCACGGCGTCAAATGTGTTCATGACCTTCGCCTGGTACGCCCACCTCAAGGACCTGGGCGCCAAGCCCTGGTACATCGCGGCCCTGGTGAGCTGGGGCATCGCGTTGTTCGAATACATGATCCAGGTGCCGGCCAACCGGATCGGCTACACGACGATGTCGCTGCCGCAACTCAAGATTCTACAGGAAGCGATCGCCTTGGCGGTCTTTGTCCCGTTCGCCCTGCTGTACATGAAGCAGCCGGTAAAGCTGGACTACCTCTGGGCGTGTCTGTGCGTGATGGGGGCCCTGTACTTCATGTTCCGCGCGCAAAGCTGAGTGATTACTTGACAGTGTTAAGTGATTGAGGCATACTGTCGATCATGACCACGTCAGCCATCCGCACAGCCTCCCTGGCGCGCCGAGAGCGTCAGAAGGCCGAGACCCGCCAGGCGATTCTGGGCGCGGCGCGTGAGCTGTTCGTGACGGACGGCATTGAAGCCACCACGATGCGCGCCATCGCGGCCAAGATCGGTTATACGCCTACGGCAATCTACCATCACTTCGCGGATAAGGATGCGCTGATCGTCGAGCTGTGTATGGCTGACTTTCGGGCACTTGGACAGGCGATGTACAAGATTGGGCGAATCGAAGATCCGATCGAGCGCCTGAAGAGGATGGGCATGGCCTACACCGACTTCGCACTGGATAACGAAAGCCAGTATCGGTTCATGTTCATGACATCATTGCGACACCCTATGTTGGATGCGGCCGGAAACGAGATCAAGTCGCCCGACGAGGATGCTTATCAGTTTCTGCTGCAAACCGTGGAGGAAGGGATCGCCAAGGGCTACTATCGCCCCGAACTGAACGACGCTCCCGAGCTCGCCCAGATGTTCTGGGGCGCGATTCACGGCGTGGTGTCCCTCTGGTTCACCCATTGCAATGACCCGCACATCGTTTTGCGTGATCCGCGCGAAACCGTCCGGACCATGTGTGATGCGCTCGTCCGAGGAAGTCTTCGAAACTCCGTCTGACCGTTTGCCGTTAGCCATCGAGTAGCCCCGGGCGCACCAGCGCCCATTTTTCGGCGGGTTCACTTAACACTGTTCGTTAAACCATCTATGTTCACAGTGCGATCGTTGTTACGGATGCTCGCCCTCGCCGGAGCGCTCACGCTCCCGCCGGACAGCCTCAGCGCACAACCAGGCACGCCGGTGGGCACTCCAACGGCGGGTCCCGCGGCCGGTCGCCCAACCGCCCGAATGCTCCTCGACGGCTATGTCGCCGAGGCGCTCCGTGCCAACCTCGCGCTGGCCCAACAGCGCACCCAGATCGACCGCGCCGATGCGGCCCTCCGCGAAGCCCGCGCCGCATACCGGCCTGCCGTCGGCGTCAATGCGCGCTACTCGGAGGTCAGCGGCGTCGTGAACATCGGCGACTTCATCAACCCAGCCTACACCGCACTCAACCAGCTCATCGGCCAGCCGCGGTTTCCGACCGACATCAATGCGACCCTGCCGTTCAAGCAGGAATCGAAGCTCGAGTTGACGATGCCGATCTTCAATCGCGCCATCGGTGCGGCGAACGCGGCGGCGCAAGCCCAGCGCGACCTGGCCGGCGCCGGGCGCCGGGCCGCCATGCGTCAACTCGCCGCCGATGTCCAGCTCGCGTGGCTGGGTTACGCCAGCCTCGATCGCGCCGTTGCCACCCTCGAGGCCACGGTGCCACTGCTCGACGAAAACACCCGCGTCAGCACGCGCCTGATCGATGCGGGACAGGCCACCCCCGATGCACTGCTGCGGGCACGCGCCGAACGCAGCGAACTCCAACAGCAGCTGGAAGACACGCGCCGTCAGCGCGACGCCACCCGGCGCGCCTTCAACCTGCTGCGGGACCGCGACGCCAACACGCCCGTCGACCTCGCCGACGACAGCACGCTGTTGTACGTCGACACGCTGACACTGACCGCGCTGGTCTCACACGCGTTGACGCATCGCGAAGAGCTGAGTCAGGCGACCACCGGCATTCGACTCGCCGACGCGCAACGTCGCCTCGCGATGTCGGGATACCTCCCGACGCTGGGCCTCTCCGCCAGCTACGGCATCCAGGGAAACGAGTATCGACTCAGTCGCCGGAACGATGTGGCGCTCGCGAACGTGGTGCTCTCCTGGAATCTCTTCAATGGTGGGCAAACGGGCGCGCGACGCGAGCAAGCCGAGGCGGTACGCACTGAAGCGGAGCTGAGGCAACGTGAGCTGGTCCGCGCGATTCGCTTGCAGGTCGAAAACGCCTTCGATGCCGTCACTGCGTCGCGCAGTGACCTGACCAACGCCGCCGATCGGCTGGCGTCCGCCGAGCGCGCCTTCACGCTCGTGCAACGCCGCCTCACCGAAGGCCTCGCGTCCCAGATCGAATTCATCGGCGCGCGCTCCGCCTACACCTCCGCGGCAATCAACCAGATCCTGACCCGCTTCACCTTCGCCACGCGCGTCGTCGAGCTCGAACGAGCCGCTGCGCTGCGCCCGCTTCCCGAGTGATACATGCCGACGATCATACGCCCCACCACATCGCCCGCGTCCGACCTGTCCCGCCACCGCTCGCTGTATCTGTTGTCCTCGGCCACACTCGTGTTGGTGCTTGCTGCATGCAATCGGAGTGAAGGGGATGGCAACGCGAAAGGGCAGTCGGCGGAGGCCGACTCGACGGCGGTGGCACCGATCGCAGTGGCCGTCGCCACCGCCGGCAACGGCGGCGCCAGCTCGTCGGTCGTTGCCACCGGCACCTTTGGTCCCCGCGACGAGATCCCACTCAGTTTCAAGATCGGCGGCGTCATCGCGCAGGTCGCCGTGGACCAGGGTGCGGTGGTGCGCAAAGGCCAGACGCTGGCCATGCTGGATCTGCGCGAAATCGACGCCATGGTCAACAAGGCGCGGGTTGGCGTCGACAAGGCCGAACGGGACGTGGCTCGACTGCGCCGACTCGTGGTCGACAGCGTCGCCACCACCTCACAATTGCAGGACGCCGAGTCGGCCGCCGAGGCGGCGCGCGCCGATCTCACGACGGCGCGGGTGAATCGAGAGTTCGCGACGATCATCGCCCCGGAAGACGGCGTGGTGCTGCAACGTCAGGCGACACCGGGCACGACCATCGGTGCCGGCACCCCCGTCCTCACGATCGGCGGAAGCCGCCGCGGCAAAGTCCTCCGGGTAGGCGTGCCCGATCGCGATGTGCTGCGCCTGCGCGTCGGTGACGTCGCACAGGTTCGCTTCGACGCGCTTCCTGGTCGCGCCTTCGCGGGGAAGGTGGCCCTGCTGGGCCAATCGGCCGACAGTCGCACCGGTACATACACCGTCGAAGTGCAACTGGCCGATGGTGCTTCGCTGCCGAGTGGATTGGTCGGCCGCGCCGAGATTGCATCACGTGCGACGGCAATCACGTCCGCCACGCTCGTTCCGGTCGACGCACTGGTGGAAGCCGATAGCGACTCGGCCATCGTGTACACGGTCTCGGAAACCACGCCGCTGCGCGCCACGCCGCATCGCGTCCGCATCCTGCAGCTGTCCGGAGACCACGCGGCCATCTCCGGGCTCGACAGCGGCGCACGCGTCATCACCCGCGGCTCGGCCTACGTGCGTCCCGATGCACTGGTGCGCATCACGACTGTCGCAACGGCGTTCGCCAAGGCTGGTACACCATGAACATGCTTTCTGCGCTGGTCGGATTTTCGGTGCGCCGCTGGCAGTTCACCGTCCTGCTCTTCCTCATGTTCGCCGCACTCGGCATCTCCAGCTGGCTGGCGATTCCGCGCGCGGAAGACCCGGAGTTTCCCGTACCGATCTTCACCGCGGTGGCCGTGTATCCCGGGGCTTCGCCGGAGGATATGGAGCAGTTGATCACGGAACCCATCGAGAAACGCCTGAAGACGCTGCAAGACGTCAAGAAGCTGGTTTCGACCAGCTCCGACGGCTTGAGCGTGGTGCAGATCGAGTTCGAGCCGAAGGTAGACGCGGATCGCACATACGATCAGGTGCTGCGCGAGATCAACGGCCTGCGCGCCGACTTGCCGTCGGCCTTGCAGCGGCTGGAAGTGCTGCGTAGCGAGAACTCCGATCTGGCGGTCTTTCAGCTGGCCCTCGTGGCACCAACTACGCCGTACGCCCAGCTGGACGACATCGCGAAGCGCTTCGAAGACGATCTGGCGCGTGTGGATGGCGTGAAGAAGGCGCAGCGATGGGCCGCGCCGCCGAGGGAAATGCAGGTCACGATCGACCTCGGGAGATTGGCGGCGCTGGGGCTCACGCCAAACCACGTCCTGAACGCCCTGAGCAGTGACAATCTGCAGATCCCGGGTGGCTCGGTCGATGTCGGCTCGCGGCGCTACAACATCGCGACGCCAGGCCGGTATCGGACGGCGGCCGAGGTAGAGCGCACCGTCATCGCCGGGGCGAACGGCAATGTCGTTCGCGTGGCCGATCTGGCAGCGGTGAAATGGGCAGACGGCGATCCCGTCCACATGGGACGCTACAACGGGCAACGCGCGATGTTCGTGACCGTCGCCGTGCAGAGCGGACGGAACGTGTCTGCCGTGCGTGAGGTGGTATGGGCGGAGTTGGATCGACTGGAGCGGCAACTGCCGGCGGGCGTCACGCTGGCCCGCGGCTTCGATCAGTCGCGCAACGTCGACGCGCGTCTCGCGCAACTCGGCAAGGATTTCGCCATCGCCATCGGGCTCGTGCTGATCACGCTGCTCCCGCTGGGCACCCGTGCCTCGCTGATCGTGATGATCTCGATTCCGTTGTCGTTGTCGCTCGCGATCATGCTGCTGCACTACAGCGGGTACAGCCTGAACCAGCTGTCGATCGTCGGATTTGTGATTGCCCTCGGCCTCCTGGTCGACGACTCGATCGTCGTCGTGGAAAATATCAGTCGATTCCTGCGCAGCGGCATGTCACGGACGCAGGCGGCTATCGAGGGCACGCGTCAGATCGGTGTGGCGGTGCTCGGTGCGACCGCGACACTGATCTTCGCATTCCTGCCGTTGATGTTCCTGCCGGGGCTGGCCGGTCGATACATCCGGTCGCTGCCGATGGCCGTCGTCTATGCGGTCATTGCGTCGTTACTGGTGTCATTGACCATCATCCCCTGGCTGGCCAGCCGATTGATGCCGCGCCATGAGTCTGCCGAGGGCAACCGCGTGCTGCAGTGGTTTGACGGCGGCATTCGGCGTACCTACGCCCCCCTGCTGCATCTGGCGCTTGGTGCACCGCGTCGAACGCTGCTCGTGGCGGCAGCGCTGGTAGTCGGGGCCGTGGGACTCGTGCCGGCGGTGGGCTTCTCGTTGTTCCCGAAGGCGGGCACCCCGCAATATCACGTGGACATCGAGACGCCGGACGGGACCTCGCTGGCGGAGACCGATCGCGCGGTACGGTATGCCGAGCAGGTGATCGGGGCGCATCCGGCGACGAAGAGCATCTTCGCCAACATCGGCAAGGACAACCCGAACGTCTACTACAACGTGTTCCAGCGCGCCGAGGCACCAAACCGCGCGCAGTTGCTGGTGTTGCTGAACGAGTACGACAACATCAAGACGCCGTTGGCGCTGGATTCGCTGCGGCAGCAGGTCGCGTTGTATCCCGGCGCCCGCATCGAGATCAAGGAATTCGAGAACGGGCCACCGATCGACGCCCCGATTGCCATGCGCATCGAAGGCACCAACCTCGACACGTTGCAGCAGATCGCCGCGCAGTACGAGCGCGTGCTGGAGTCGACGGCTGGCACGCAGTACGTGAACAACCCCGTGCGCCTGCGGCGTACAGACATGCGCGTACTGGTCGACAAGCAGAAGGCGGGGCTCTTGGGAATTCCGAGCGCGGAGATCGAGCGGACGTTGCGGCTGGGTATTGCCGGATTGGAGGCCGGCAAGATCCGTGCGGCCAATGGTGACGAGTATCCTCTGGTAGTTCGCATCGCACACAACGGACGTCCGGCTCCGGAAGCGCTGCAGCGCATCAACGTGAGCAGCGTGTCGGGGGCGATGGTGCCGCTGTCGCAGGTTGCGAGTACGACGTTCACGGCGACGCCCACGGTGATCGATCATCGGGATCGGCAGCGTGCGGTGACGGTCACGTCCTATGTGCGCTCGGGATACAACACGGACGCGGTGACCAAGACGGTGTTGTCGCGGCTCGACTCGATCGCGCTGCCGCCAGGCTATGTGCTGCGGCCGGCGGGTGAGATCGAAAGCCGCGAGGAGAGTTTCGGCGGAGTCGGCGGTGCGGTGATCGTGGCGGTGTTCGCGATTCTCGCGATCCTGGTGCTGGAGTTTCGCGACTTCCGCACGACGTTGGTGGTCGCGTCGGTGATCCCGCTGGGCGTGGTGGGTGGTGTGGTGGCGCTGTTGCTGAGCGGCTATACGCTGTCGTTTACGGCGATGATCGGGTTCGTGGCCCTGGTGGGCATCGAGATCAAGACCAGCATTCTGCTGGTGGATTTCACGGATCAACTGCGCCGTGACGGCGTGGGGTTGGACGACGCGATCCAGAAGGCGGGTGAGGTGCGTTTCCTGCCGATCGTGCTGACGACCATGACGGCGATTGGCGGACTGCTGCCGTTAGCGCTGCAGGGCTCGGGGCTGTATTCCCCACTGGCGTGGGTAATCATCGGCGGCCTGGTGTCCAGCACCCTGATCGCGCGCCTGGTCACGCCGGTGTTGTACAAGCTGTTGGCGCCGGCGTTGGAGTCGGAGGAGGACGCTGCTGATGCGCGTGCGGCTTCGGGAGCATCGGTGGCGACCGGCGTGCGGCCTGTCTTCAATCACTGAGATTGGAGAACAACAGCATTGAACCGCAGGGAGCGCAGGGGGCTCGGTTCCGCACCTTCATCGCCGTCGACCACGTTCAACAATTTTGATTTGTTGGCTGGCAGCGCATGATGGCTTCCGTCGAAGCGGGCCCCTATGCCCCCTGCGCTCCCTGCGGTTCAATGCTGTTGTCGCACGCCAGACCGGCACACGCTCTATGGACAAACGGCGTCAGTGGCGACCGGCGGGCCAGTCTTCGATCACCGCGGTCGGAGAACAACAGCATTGAACCGCAGGGAGCGCAGGGGGCGCAGGGGGCTCGGTTCCGCACCTTCATCGCCGTCGACCACGTTCAACAATTTTGATTTTTGTTGACTGGCATCGGGTGATGGACTCCGTCGAAGCGGGCCCCTGCGCCCCCTGCGCTCCCTGTGGTTCAATGCTGTTGTCGCACGCCAGACCGGCACACGAACTATGGACAAACGGCGTCGGAGGCGACGGGCGGGCCCGTCTTCGATCACTGCGGTCGGAGAACAACAGCACTGAACCGCTGGGAGCGCAGGGAGCGCAGGGGGCTCGTTTCCGCACCTTCATCGCCGTCGACCACGTGCAACAATTTTGATTTTTGTTGACTGGCATCGGGTGATGGTCTCCGTCGAAGCGGGCCCCTGCGCCCCCTGCGCTCCCTGTGGTTCAATGCTGTTG
>CAZMGX010000208.1:0-8746 GCA_964565915.1 uncultured Gemmatimonas sp. | reverse complement strand
TCGCCACTTTCGGCAACACGCTCACGCACCGCATCGGCGATGCCGCACCCACCCTTGCCGAGGTTGACGATGGTGTGGCGTCGCGCGGAGTCGACATTGGCCATGCCGATCCCGAGACTGCGCGCCCATGAGTCGCCGGCAATGAGCAGCCGCAGGCCACCGCGGCCTTCGGTCGTGATGGTGCTGGTGCCGAACTGCGGCGGTGGTGGCGGCTGGAACCAGTAGGCGCTGACCCCGACAACGATCGCGGGCACGGTCATCGAACCGATCAGGCGCCAGCCGGCCAGCGACGAGTAGCGGATCGGGTGTTCGATCACGTGATACGAGAACAACGTGCCCGCAGCAATCACCGCCGCTGTCACTGCGAACAGCGCGAATCCCGCCATGCCCGTTCGTTCGGGCGTCAGGATCACCATGACGGGCCAGTGCCACAGGTACAGTGAGTAGCTGCGCTCACCAAGCCAGACGAGCGGCCGCCACGACAGCACACGCGGGGCGGGTCCGTTGGGGTGCAGGGCGAGTGACGCCACCATCGCCGTGCCGGCGATCCCGTGCAGGGCCAGTCCACCCTGATACAACCACGCAACCTTCGTGTCGGCGATCAGCCACGTCACGACCAGCACGATCGTGCCACCCACCGCAAGCATGTTGGACACACGGCGTCGTCCGGCCGACAATGCGGTCGACGCCGATTCCCGCTGTTGTGGCTCGGCCATCCACAGGGCCAACGCCGCGCCAAGCAGCAGCGCACCCGAACGAGAATCCGTACCGAAGTACGAACGATCCGCACCGTACGCGGCGAACAACGCCGGCGTCACGGCGAGCGCGACGACGGCCATGCAGAGCACCGTTATCGTCATCACACGCGCGCGACTGGCGTCGGCACGTCGCGCCAACACCACCACGAACAACACCATCAGCAACGGAAACACGACGTAGAACTGCTCTTCGATGGCGAGCGACCAGAGATGGTTCAGCGGCGATCGCTCCACGCCGACGTCCCAGTAGCCCACCTCGGCAAAGACGTTGTACCAGTTTGATCCGTACACGAGTGCAGCCAGACTCTGCTCGTTGACGGTCGGACGCATGCCGGGCAGTCCTTCGATGCGCACCCACGCCTGCACGGCGATAAGCAGCAGCAGGACGGCCGGAACGAGGCGGCGCGCGCGTCGGGTCCAGAATTCGCGCAACGCAATCCGTCCGTGCTCCCGTTGCTCTTTGGCAAGCAGTCCGGTGATCAGATACCCGGACAGGACGAAGAACAAGTCGACCCCGAGAAACCCGCCTCGCAGTGCATCGGCGTGAAACGCCACCACTCCGGCAATGGCGAGGCCGCGCAGTCCATCCAGCGAGGCGACGCGCGTCGTGTGGGCAGTCGCGTGAACGCTCGCCACCTTGCGGCGAACGGTTGGGGCCTCGACGACGTGCGGGGGATTCGACCGGGCGATAGAAACGTCCTTCGAGAAGTGGGGCGCAAAAGTCCGGGACAAATTGTGACGGACGGTCCCCGAATGCCAGCGGCCAGTCCGTCGGACCTGTCGCCACGGATCTGCGGACCATTACGGCGCTGGCACCGGTATCACTGACATCCCCGCCGGCGACGGTGCCGTCGCTGTTTCGCTCCCGGCATCGTTACGGCGATGGACCAGTCGTCACCCGGCTGGTCTGCGACGTTGCCCACTCGTACAACGGGCGTCACCTTCACGATGGTGCGACCCTCGGACTCCGAGGTCGCGAAACGGCAAACCCGACGAAAGTCGGCGACGCAAAGCTCCGGGGCTTCCACGTGATCCACACGTCTGCCGGCCGAGCCGCCGAACGAACCGCACACGAGGCGCTCTGACATGAGACGCACGAAGCCGCACGTCATGGCGTTGACCCTGGTCGGCGCGATGCTGCTGCTCAGCTCCTGCCGCACGGCGCAGGCCACGGCTCCACTGGGGTCAGAGTCCGGCACGGCCGTGCTGTTGGACGAGATCCTGCCGGATCCTCTGGTGGCAACCGACGGCACGTCGCGACTGGCCATGCTGCGGTATGCCAATCGGCTGCCCAGTGTGCCGTTTCCGAAGATGTCGTCCGAATGCCTGGGTGAAGGCGAGGTGTTTGGCGCGTGGACGGTGCGATTCAGCGGGTACGGCTGCGTGTCGACGACCGACCGCGGCGCGTTCGGTGCACTGACGATGGGGCCGAAGGCCGCGGAGAAGCAGTTCCAGACCCATGCGCCGATGGTGCTGGGGCCCTCCTTCGGGAGTCGTCTGATGTTCCACATGCGGGTCGAGACGACCGCACAGCTGCGCCGCGGGGTGCCGAACCCGTGGGAGGTGGCGTGGGTCATCTGGCACTATAGCGACGACGAGCATTTCTACTATTTCATCCCGAAGCCCAATGGCTGGGAACTCGGCAAGCGCGACCCGTCGTATCCCGGGGGCCAGCGTTTTCTCGCGTCCGGTCGCGATCAGGAGTTTCCGATCGGACAGGCGTACGACGTCACCGTCGTGCAGATCGCGCAGGATGTCGCCGTGTTTGTCGGTGGGCGGGAGATCGTTCGGCTGCGTGACGAGGAGCGCCCCTATCGCGCGGGGCGCATCGGCGTCTATTCCGAAGATGCGACCGTCAAGGTCGACCGGGTGCGCGCGCTCTAGGGAGCGGGACGGGGCGGCGATCGTGCGATAGGCGTCACATCTCTATCGCGTCTCGTCACTCGCCGGGTATATTCTGCCCGCCGAGTGCCGGGCGCAGCTGCGTTCGGCAGGCCGACCCGAAGGGCGGTCACTTCCTCCTCCGAACGCACCCCCTTGCGACAAACTCCGTGGTGTTGGCCGGCGTCCCCGCGACGTCGTGCCGTGTCTCTGCTGGTGCTGGGTCTCGCCGTGGCGGGTGCGTGGGCGCCGACCGCGAGCGCGCAGGGATCTCCCCCGGCCCGGTACTACGCGACGTTGGACTCCGCCTACGCGGCCCGTCAGCGCGGGGATCTGGATGCTGCCCGCGCCTTCTTCGCACGCGCGGTGACCGCCGATAGCAGCCAGGCGCTGCCGCGGATCGAGCTGGCCTACATGGCCCTTGCGGCCGGTGACAAGCCGCTAGCGGTCGACTACCTGCAGCAGGCGGTGGCGCGCGACCGGACTCGATCGGATATCCGTCGTCAGCTCGGATTCGCCCTGGTCGAACTTCGGCGCAATGCCGAAGCGATCCGGGCGTTCGAGAGTATTGCCGACGTGCCGCCCGGTCTGACGGATCGAGACCACTTGGCCCTGGGCTATCTGTACGACGGTCAGGCGCGAGGTCGTGCGGCCGTCGGCGCGTACAAGCGCGCGGCGAAGAGCACCGATACGTCGGTCGCCAATCCGGCCCGTCGGTCACTTGCCGCGAAGGGCGACGTCGGGACGGTCCTGTTCTCGGAAGGTTATTCGGCGCTGCTGTATCAGAGCCGCTTCGAGAACACGATCGGCTCGGCGGTGCTGCGTACGGGCATCGAAGGTGGGGCGTCGTGGGCGCCGGCCGCCTATGTGGCGCTGCGTGGCACGCGCGACAGCAAGTCGGCGTTGGGATTGCAGACGCGCATCCTCTCCGACAATGCGGCGGTCGCGGCGGCGGGTGTTCGTGTCCGCCCGTGGCATGGCCCTGTCTGGCTGTACGCCGAAGCGGGCCGCGCCTTCTCGCTGCTCGCCGACGCCGATCCGTCGAATGAGTCGGACATCCGCGCTGGTGCGTACGTGATCGCGCAGGATATCCGACGGATCTCGACGTCGCGCGTGAAGCTGGTCACCGACGTGTCGGGTGACGTGAGCTGGTACGAGCGGTTCGACAAGAACGTCATTGGCGCGGTGCAGGTGCGCCAGGGCGTCCGGCTGGCCGAGCGCGGAAATCGCGCGGTCGATGCGTTCGTGCGCGGCTGGGTCTCGTACGACTCCAAAGGCGAATTCTACAACCGCGCGGGCGAGCTCGGCGGCGGTCTCATGATTCGTCCGCATGCCAACGTGTCCGTGTATGCCGAAGGACTCTCCGGGCGCTTCATCGATCGCCCTCCACCACCCACATCCCGACGGTACCATGACTGGCGCATTACCGCCGTCCTTGGCTGGCGCGCCGTGAAGCCGCTGCGCGCCGCGGAGGGCACGCGATGACCTGGCTTGAATGGGGTGTCGTCATCATCGCGGCGTTCTACTTTCTCTTCGCGATCGACGACCTGTTTTTCGACATCACGTACTGGGTGGGTCGCCTGGCGGGCTGGTGGCGTCGGCCGATCGTCAGCATCGAGCAACTGAAGGGCACGCCCGAGCGGCGGATTGCCATCGTCACGCCGGCGTGGAAGGAGCAGGACGTCATCGCGCGCATGCTGCTGTACAACTTGCCGCGCATCGACTACCAGCTGTTCGACTACTGGGTCGGCACATATCGCAACGATCCGGAAACGCGCGCCGAAGTCGATCGTGTGCGTCCCGTCTATCCCAACGTCTGGAAGGTCGTCACGGAAACCGACGGGCCGACCTCGAAAGCGGACTGCGTCAACGCGGTGCTGGCGGGGATCGTCGAGCACGAGAAGAAGGCGGGCATCAAGTACGACTTCATCGTATTCCATGACGTCGAAGATCTGATTCATCCGCAGGAGTTGCGCACGCTGAACTGGTTCTTCGGCAAGGATGACGCGGAATTCGTACAGCTGCCGGTGTTGTCGACGCCGCCCAAGTGGTATGACTTCATCGCCGGCACGTACATCGACGAGTTCGCGGAGATGTACACGAAGAACATGTTCGTGCGTGAGAAAGTCTGGGGCTTCGTGCCATCAGCCGGCGTGGCGACGGCGGTGCGTCGCAGCGTCATCGACCGCCTGATGGAAGAGCGCAACGGCATTCCGTTCGCCACCAACTCGCTGACCGAAGACTACGATCTCGGACTCGGCATGGCGGTGTCGGGGCAGAAGACGCGCTACCTGCACCAGTACATCAAGGTCGAGGAGGAGGGGAAGACGTACGAAGAGCTGGTCGCCACCTGGGCGCCGTTCCCGCAGACGTTCCGCACGGCGGTGCGGCAGCGTACGCGCTGGATGGCCGGCATCGTGTATCAGGGATACGAGCACTGGGGCTGGCCGCGGGGGCTGACGTGGGTTTTGGCGCACGATCGTCGTGGCCCGCTGGGATACGTGGTGGTGCTCGCCGGTTACCTGCTGTTGCTGTATTTCGTCGCCTATGAGTGGGCGCGGGTGTTCTTCGACGCCGAGCTTCCGGCGGTGCTGGAGGAGCCGTGGTTCGCGTGGCTGTTCTGGATCGGTCTGTTCTTCATGCTGAACCGGTTGCTGCAGCGTGCCCGTTCGACCGGGCAGCTGTACGGCTTCTGGCAGGCGCTGTTGTCGATCATCCGGACGCCGTTCAGTAACATCGTGAATTTTGTGGCGACCTTCCGGGCGACGACGCAGTACTTCCGGTCGCGTCGGACGGGTATCCCAATGAGCTGGGACAAGACGGAGCATTCGCTGCCGCCGCAGGTTGGTGCCACGCTGCGTCTTGGCGAGCGGCTGATCGACGAGAAGAAGCTGACGACGCAGCAACTCGTGGTGGCGCTGCGCGAGCAGCGTGAGAAGGGCGGGCAGATCGGCGCGATCCTGGTGCGACAGGGTGTCGTAACGCGGGACGACGTCGAAACCATCGTACGGAAAACGCAGGCATGACGACGTCCCGCTGGTTGACGCCCTTGCGTGGAGGCATGAACGCGATTCCCGCCGGCCAGACGCCGGAGATCATCGCGGTGGTCGGCACGCGTCCGGAGGTCATCAAGATGGCCCCGGTCGTGCGCGCACTGCGGGAGCGTGGTCGCGCCAACGTCACGCTCGTGTCGACCGGCCAGCATCGGGAACTGCTGACGCGGGCCTTCGAGGACGTCGACCTGCAGCCCGATGTCGCGCTGACGCTGATGACGACCAATCAGTCGCCCAGCGAATTTGCCACGCGTTGCATTTCTGCACTGGACCAGCTGCTGGCGGGGCGACCGGTGCATGCCGTGCTCGTTCAGGGAGACACGAGCAGTGCCATCGCCGGCGCGATGGCGGCGACGTGGCGTTCGATTCCCGTGGGCCACGTAGAAGCCGGGCTTCGCTCGTTCAACTTTCAGGAGCCGTTCCCGGAGGAGTTCCATCGACGTGTCGTGGGCGTGGCGACCCAGTGGCATTTTGCACCAACACCGGAAAGTCGCGAGAACCTCCTGAAGGAGGGGGTGCCGATGCATCGCATCTTCGTGACTGGAAATACCATCGTGGATGCGGTGAAGGCGATGGATTTGTCGCATCCTTTCGAGAACCGGGCGCTGGACGACTTGGGGAGCGGGCGGGTTGCGCTGGTGACGGCCCATCGACGTGAGAATCACGGTGCCGCCCTGCAGGATGTGGCGCGCGCGGTCCGGCGGCTGGTCGATGCGGTGCCCGACCTTCAGGCCGTCCTGCCGCTGCACCCGAATCCGAATGTCCGGGGCCCGTTCGAGCAGGCATTCGCCGGGGTCCCCCGGGTGCTGCTGACCGAGCCCCTGGGATATCGGGATCTGCTCAAGCTGATGCATCGCAGCACGATCATCCTGTCCGACTCGGGCGGGTTGCAGGAGGAGGCGCCGTCCATGGGGCGTCCCATCCTGATTCTGCGCGAACGGACCGAGCGGCCGGAGGTGGTCGACGTCGGGGCTGGCATCCTCGTTGGGACCGATCCCGACCTTATAGTAAAGGAAGCGCTCAGCATCCTCTGCGATCCGGTGGTCTACCGGCGCATGGTGACGGCGCCGAATCCCTTTGGAGATGGTCGGGCCGGCGAGCGTATCGCCGAGATCCTCGAGTCGGCGCTGCTGGACGAGGTGGACCTGCCCAGAATGGCAATGGTGTTGTAGGATCGATCCGTCAACAGCGCCACAGCTGTTGACTTTTTCCAACACCATGTCTGATTTCTGACGTCCAGTTTGGACGCTTTTCCGTCGAAAAGCGCGTTATGGTCGAGTTCGCCACGTGGCACGCGTTATGCACCAGTCCGGTAGTGTCAAGGCAATCTGGTTCAACGTGGTCCACACCTTACGGAAGGTTCAAATGTCTCATCGCAACGCAACCGGTCGACTTCTCACCCGTGCCGCCGCCCTCACTGGCCTGGCCGTGAGCTTCTGGACGCCGGTCGCCGGCGCGCAGACGGTCGTGAATAACTTCCAGGATCTTGGATACAACACGTCGGCCGTCGCGTGTGACTGGGGCGGGCAGCCGCTTGCATCGCCGTACAACGGCTACACGTTCTCCGGCTTCAACGCGCTCGACCTCGGCGACTATCTGTTCTCGGAAGGGAACGGCGGGGTGAACGACGGCACCCGCGGGTGCTTCGTCGACGGGCGAACGGGCTCGCGGTATTACGTCGGCGCGTCGCAGCAGATGACCGGCTACCAGCAGATGATGATGGGTCGGAACTCGATGCCGCGTGAAGTCATCGCGGTGTCGAACGGTTCGGGCGCCTATTCCATCAGCAACGCCAACCCGTTCCGGCTGACCAACATCCTGCTGGGTGCCGGGTGGGGCAATGTCACGTCGCTCCTGCTGACGGGTTCGCTGGGTGGCAACGAGATCTGGAACGCCAACTTCTCGTTCCTCGGGACGGGTGGTGACTACTCGCTGTTCAGCAACACCAGCATCATCGACAACCTGACGTTCCGCGTGACGTATACGAACGGCCAGAGCGCCAACTACGATCCGTACGGCACCGTGATCGAGCAGCAGGGCTATTGCAACAGTGCGATGGTGGCGTGCCCGAACCTGACGCCGTACCGGACGTTCTTCGTGGACAACGTGTCGCTGACGCGGGCCGAGCGTCCGGTGCCGGTGCCTGAGCCGAGCAGCTACGTGCTGATGGCGTCGGGTCTGGTTGCCCTCGGGGTTGCGGCTCGCCGCCGTCGTCAGAGCTGAGAGGGTTGAGGGACTGAGGCACGCAACGCCGCCCGACCGAGTCGGGCGGCGTTGCCATTTGTGGTCAATGAGGTTTGAGACCCGGAGGGGGAGAGAACCGTAGGGTCTCACCTCTCCTTCATTGTCGGGTTGACTTCCCACCCGCCACCCGCCATGTTTGCAGTCTTCTCTGAAACGCCCTTGAGCGGCGAATTGGGGAAGAATCAGGGTTCCACGATGTTCGCCGGCGATCTGCGGCCGGCTCCTATGGGCCATCCCGACGGGATGGGGGGCGGATTCCTTCGGGATTCCGCGGCGGTACCGGTTCCGGCGTCTGTGACGCGCAGGGGCTCCCGACAAGCAACGCAGCCAATTTGACGTCGGTGCTTCCGAAGCGGCTCAGGCTGCGTTCGGGACCGGCGCGCCAGGGTCCCCATTCGTGCACCAGCGACGAATGCACCCGGCGGCAGCGGATGGATACCGGCTCTGCCTTGGCAGGGTGCCTGGTCCAGCCGTTTTTTTGCTGGTGCCGGTTGCGATCCCTCGGGGTCGCGGGGTGCCGGAGCAGGATGAGGCAGGACCAGGGATTTCGCAGACTTCGCCGGACTTCAGCAGGACCACACTTCGTCAACACTTGGCGCCGAGCAATCGGGCGCCGCCTGAAGACTATGCCGCGTACGACCCCGCTCGAGTTCTATCGCAACATTGGCATCATGGCCCACATCGATGCCGGAAAGACCACGACCACCGAGCGTGTGCTCTACTATACCGGTAAGAGCCACAAGATCGGTGAAGTGCATGATGGCGCCGCCACGATGGACTGGATGGAGCAGGAACAGGAGCGCGGCATCA
>CAZMGX010000207.1:0-8757 GCA_964565915.1 uncultured Gemmatimonas sp. | reverse complement strand
CAGGCCCTCGGCGGCACCTTGCCCGTCGACAAATCGTTGGAGCGATACTGACCATGCGCCACCTGAAGTTGATCAAGCGCGGCGCGGCCATCGTGCTGGTGGTCGTGTTGCCGATGAACGTGCATGCGCAGGGGACCCGTCCGACCGTGCGCGCGTCGGTGACGGCGCGCGCCCCCCTCAACGGGGCCTGCGCGTCATTGATGAACGGCCCGTCCGAACTGGTCGGCACGCCGGAGGGGCTCGCGCTGCTGCGTTTCAAACGTGAACTCGAAGGTGTTGCCACGATCTTCGAGCAACGTGGTGCCGCCGTCGAAGGCATGGACGCGAGACGTGTGTCGCAGGTGCAGCGCGGCGTCGACTCGCTTATGCGCGTGTTCGTGCGCTATCGCACCGGTGATGGCCCGATCGGTTCGACGATCACGGTCCATCGCAGCGATTCGACGATGACGGTCAACGGCCGAGTCGTCGAGCCGCGCATCCTGATCGAATCGATCGAGGGGGGATTGCGGCCCGGTCGGCCGGACATCGAGTTCACGCTGCGCGCCCTCGAGCCGCAGGTGGCCGCGTTTGCCTCGGCTGGCGCCCGCGTCGTCGCGAACGGGTCGCCGACCGGCTATCTCGGCGTGGGACTGTCGGGGGCGCAGGTACGCATCGTCAGCGATTCCGGCACCTTCACCTCGCACTGCGACTATCCGATGATCGAGACGGTCGAAGCCGGGTCGCCGGCGCGTCGCGCTGGGCTCGGCACTGGCGACACCGTGCTCGCGTACAACGGCAAGGATGTCGTCGCGCAGGCAGTCAACTATCCGCAACTGCTGGTGCCCGGGAAGGTCGTGCGCGTTCGAGTACGTCGCGAAGGCAAGGTGCGTGAATTGCCGGTGACCATCGCCGAACGCACGCAGGCACAGCTCGAGGTGGCGGCGCTGGAGAACGTGCGCGCGAACAGCGTCGTCACGACCCGGTCGTTGCAACCCTTTTCCTTCTGGCCGTCGTGGTCGAACGGCGATGCCTTCGTGGTGCGCACGAGTCCTGCGTCACCATCGGTCGCCGCCATCTCCGGCAGTGCCGCGATGGCAATGGTGTTGGGCGCGCAGCTCAACGCCGTCGACGATGAATTCGCCCAAAGCATGGGCCTCGAGCCGGGGGTGCTCGTGATGCGCGTGCAATCGGGGTCTCCGGCGGCCGAGGCGGGACTTCGCGCGGGCGAGATGATCCGTGCGGTGAACGGCACGCCGGTCCGTGAACTGCTGCCCCTCCAGCGAGCCATCAGCGGCGCGAACGTGCGCGATGTCAAACTCACGGTGTCGGGGCGCGAGACACCACTGCGCATTGTGACGATCCGCTGGTGAGGCCTGAGTTGCGAGCGTAACGACGATGCACGTTCAGCCGATAGCGGATAGCTGATGAACGGATAACGGATATCGTTGTTGCGCTCACCCGTCGGCCTTCAGCCTCTCTAACGCAGCGACCCCGCCGGAATACTGTACAGCAATCGCACCGTGGCGCGATCGGCCTCGGTCAGGTCACGCACGCGAATACGCGCGGACATGATGTGTTCGGCGGCCTCCGCGTGATCCAGCCCCAGCAGGTGCCCGACCTCGTGCAGCGCAATGGCACGAATCTGCGGAGGCGTCACGGTGCCACCGCCCGGATGCGCGAGCGCCAACTGGATGTCGGACGAGACCAGCCACCACGCACTGTCGCGACTCCAGATCGTCTTGCCGCTGATGCCGCTCGCGAAGCGTTCGGTGAAGCGCACGTGGACGTCGGCACTGGCCGAGTCGATCACGAACGTAAAGCGCACCGGGATGCCCGTGCGGACCCACGTGTCGAAGGCGTCGCGCACGGCGGGCAGGAAGTCGGTATTCCATCCAGTCAACTGGTCGTCTTCTGCGATCCAGACCCGGAGCGGGCGTGTGGTGCGATCCGGCCAGCGCACCACGGCAGAATCGCGCGCGCGAATCAAGTCGTCGATGTAGGTGCCCGTCGCGCCGTCATCGATGCGTCGGCGCACATCACGCGACAACATCGTGGGCGCCGGGCGCGGCGTGCCGCTCTCGATCGTCATTTCGGGCGCGGCGGTCCGGAATGCGTCGGACCCGTCCGTTCGCTCAACGCCGGCATCGATCTGGCGTGTCTCCGCGTCCACGGGGATCCGCTCGCCGATCGCGCCGGCCGAGACCTGCGGTCGGATGGCACGGCGCATCCCCACGGCCTGTCCGCCAATGAAGCACGCCAGCCCGACGACACAGAGGGCGAGCGCCGTTTCGGTGCGTCTCAGCGACATGGATGGAGCTGACCCGGCAGGTGGAGGCGCATGATTCATCGACGAACCTCGGCCGGTGGGAGTCACTTCACGCGCGAACCCGCCGGTGCCTTCCGGGGACGCCAGCGAGAGGCCACCTTGGCGCATGGACGCAGACGTCATTGTCGTGGGGGCAGGGCTCGCCGGGCTGGTCGCCACGGCGGAGCTGGCCGACGCGGGTCGCCGGGTCATCCTCATCGATCAGGAACCTGAGCAGGCCCTCGGCGGCCAGGCCTTCTGGTCGTTCGGTGGGTTGTTCTTCGTCGATTCGCCCGAGCAGCGACGGATGCGCATTCGCGACTCGTTCGATCTGGCCTGGCAGGACTGGCAGGGGACGGCCGGTTTCGATCGCGATGAAGATCGCTGGCCTCGGCGATGGGCCGAGGCGTACGTGCACTTTGCGGCGGGCGAGAAACGCGCGTGGCTGCATGCGCAGGGCGTGCGATTCTTTCCCGTCGTCGGGTGGGCTGAACGTGGTGGATACGGCGCGATCGGCCACGGCAATTCGGTGCCACGGTTTCACGTGACGTGGGGGACGGGGCCTGGGCTACTCGCCCCGTTCATTCGACGTGTGCAGGCGGCGGTCGATCGTGGTCGTGTCACGCTGCGCTTCCGACATCGCGTGAACGCGTTGTCGCAGCAGGGTGGTGTGATCAACGGCGTCGAGGGTGAGGTGCTTGCGCCCAGCGCCGTCGAGCGCAGCATGCCGAGTTCGCGCGTGGCGACGGGGCATTTCTCGTTCACGGCGCAGGCGGTGATCGTGACGTCGGGCGGTATTGGCGGCAATCATGATCTCGTCCGACAGAACTGGCCAGCACGACTGGGGACGCCGCCGTCACACATGCTGTCGGGGGTGCCCGATCATGTGGACGGGCGCATGATCGGCATCACGGAGACCGCGGGCGGACACGTGATCAATCGCGATCGCATGTGGCACTACGTCGAGGGCATCACGAATTACGCGCCGGTGTGGAGTCGTCATGGCATTCGTATTCTGCCTGGGCCATCGTCGCTGTGGTTTGATGCGTTGGGCCGACGATTGCCCGTTCCGCTGTTTCCGGGCTCTGACACGCTCGGCACGCTCGCGCATCTGCGGACGACAGGGCACGACCACAGCTGGTTCGTGTTGTCGACGAAGATCATCAAGAAGGAGTTCGCGCTCTCGGGGTCGGAGCAGAATCCGGATCTGACCGGCAAGAGTGTGCGCGGTGTGCTGGGGCGCGCCGGCGGTGCCGTGCCGGGGCCGGTGCAGCGGTTCATCGACCAGGGGGCAGACTTCGTGAGCGCGAGTGATGTGCCGACGCTGGTGGCGAAGATGAATGCGCTGACGCCCGAGCCGTTGCTCGACGCCGCGCAGATTGAGCGCGAGATTCGGGCCCGTGATCGCGAGATCGAGAATCCGTTCACGAAAGATCTCCAGATCACGGCGCTGCGCGGTGCGCGTCAGTATCTCGGCGACAAACTCATTCGCGTTGCGCCCCCGCATCGCTTGCTTGATCCCGAGGCCGGTCCGCTGATTGCGGTGCGACTACATGTGTTGACCCGCAAGACGTTGGGCGGTTTGGAGACGGATCTCGAGTCGCGTGTGCTGCGTGCGGATGGGAGTCCGCTGTCTGGTGTGTATGCGGCGGGCGAAGCCGCAGGCTTCGGCGGTGGCGGTGTGCACGGGTACCGGTCACTGGAAGGCACCTTCCTCGGCGGGTGCATCTTCTCGGGGCGCGCGGCGGGACGCGCGGCGGCGAAGGAGGTTGGGTAGGATCCCGCCTGAAAACCATCCGCATTGCCGGTTGGCAGGGTTGTTTGTTCAGTCGGGGCCGCCGTGTTTCGCAACCCGCTGCAACAAAATGGTACGGCGGCGGTAACCCGGGCGCGTTACCCTCCGGTATCTCTCACCGGCGGATCCCATGGGACTCCATCTCAACTACGAGTTGCGCCTCCCCGCGTCCACTGCGCGCGACGTCGTGATCGCGACGCTCACCAGTCTCCACGCGTTCGCGCAGACGCTCGCGCTGGACGTACTCTCGCCCCTGCTGGTCGAACACGGCGGCCCCACCGATGAAGGCGATCGTCTCGCGTCGCTCCGATTCTGGGCGCCGATCATCGCCGAGCCGTACGAAGAGGAGGGGCCCCGGCTGATCGGCGACCCGCAGACGGCGCAGGGTTTTTTCGTGCACCCGGGGCGCGGATGCGAGACCGCGTCGTTCGGTCTGCTGCGCCGCGCGGATGGGCGTGGCGAGCACGTTGAGTGGTTCTGGCGCTGCAGCTGCAAGACGCAGTACGCGTCCATCGTCAGTGATGCGCATCTGATTGCGTGCCACACGGTGCTGGTGCAGCTGCTCGATCACGCCATTCAGTTGGGGTTCGACGTCGATGTGTACGACGAGACACACTTCTGGGAAACGCGAGATACGGCGCGACTCGTGGCCGAAGTACACGCGATGAATCAGCTCGTAGCCCGGTTCGCCGGTCGGCTGAGCGACGCGATCGGCGAGCGGCATGACATCCAGGCCACCATCTTCGAACATCCGCGTTTCGAACGGCTGGAGATGGGGGAGGCCGAGTAGACGCGTGTCGTTCACCAGGGCGTGATGTGTTCGGCCAGGCGCCCGGTCTGCATCAGCTCGTGCAGCTCTTCACCCAAGCGCGCCGAGGCGTCCAGGACCGCTTGCCATCGGCGCTCACGCTCCTCCGCGGGGAAGGCGAAGAAGTCGCGACGATCGGGAATCTTGCCGCCGGGCAGAGACGCGACGAACGCGTCACTTGGCGCGATGAGCAGCGCGCGGTCGAAGTTGCGCGCCCGCGCGCGCCGCCAAGGCAGTGACTTGTCGAACCACCCCGGAACCACGTGCCCGTAGAAGTGCGGGTAGAGCACGAGTCCATCGCCCGCGCCGAAGTCGAGGTCGAGATGGTAGTCCAGTACGCCGCCGTCCCAATGCAGTTCGTCGGGGCGACCGGGAATGCGTACGCCATCGACGATCAGCGGGATCGAACCGGAGGCTCGCAGTGCGTCGCGTAGGTTCTCGCGCGTGAGCGCGTGATGGACGGTCGGCAGGTCTCGCAAATGCAGGAATGGCGTGGCGTCGCCGGCGCTATGGAACACCGTGCGACGAAACTGCAGCGCGAGTGAGCGCCGTCGTACGAGGTTGGCCGACGCCGCGAGCGCGATGGACGTGGCCAAGACCATGCGGCGATCACTGGTCGCCAGTCCCCGTCCACGGGCCGTGATGATGTGCAGGCGCGCGAATGGGTGTGACAGGATCTCGTCGACGCCATGTTCACCCAGGATGCGGTCGAGGCAGGCGGTCAGGACGCGTGTGACCTCGTGCGTGGGCGGCTTGTGCGAGTAGCGCTGGTCGTAGATGTAGGCGTGGTGCCCTCGCTCGCGGGCGGCGACCGGGTCTCGCTGCGCGAGGCAGGCCATGCGCCAGCTGCCGATCGAGGAGCCGATGCAGTGGAGGGGCCGCGTACGGGTCGCGGCGCCGTCGGTCGAGGACGCCCGGAGCACGGTGCCGAACAGGTAGCGATCGAGCCCGGCGATGGCGAGCCATTTCGCGCCGCCCGAGGCGCCGGGCAGGACGTCGATGTCCTCGAGGCGCAGTCCGCGCTCCCGGATGAGGGCCATCGCACGCGGGCCGGCACGCAGCGTCAGCGACGGCGCCAATCGACGGGTCATGAGCGGGAAAGACCGAGTGGGGGCATGACAGGAAGATAAAACCGATTGACTTTATCGGGATTGAGGTACTATGCTGCCCGGGCGCATACAGAGTACATGAGAGACATTCTCAACAAAAGGGCCGGCATGGTGAACGCAGTCGACGCAGTCTCAGATTCCCCCACTTCGGCCGTGACCGGCGACCCTTCACCCGCCCCGCGCCCTCGTGCGACACACTGGCGACGGGTTCTGCGACCGGCCCTATTCTGGACGCATCTCGTGGCCGGTCTCGCGGCAGGCCTCATCGTCTTCATCATGTCGGTCACGGGCGTCGCGCTCACGTACCAGAAACAGATGACCGCTTGGGCCGACCTGCGCGGACTCCGCGGAGCACCGCCGACGCCGGCGGCGCGACGACTGCCGGCCGATTCGCTCATCGCCCGCGCACGTCGCGTGGCCGGTGCCACCCCGAACAGCATCGTCTGGCGCGCCCGCGTCGACCGGCCCGTGGAGGTGGTCCTCCCCGAAGGCCGACGCCTCTTCCTCGATGCCTACACCGGCGACGTCCTCGGCAGCGGCTCGGCGTCGATGCGGCGGTTCTTCCGCGTCATGACCGACTGGCATCGCTGGCTGGCCATGTCCGGCGAAGGGCGATCAACCGGCCGAGCGATCACGGGGGTCTCGAATCTGGCGTTCCTCGTGCTGGTGCTGAGTGGTATCTGGCTGTGGTGGCCGAAGCACCGTTCACGCGTCGCGTTTCGGAACGTGTTGAGCTTCCGTCGAGGATTGAGCAGCAAGGCGCGCGACTTCAACTGGCATAACGTCGTCGGCTTCTGGTCCTTCGTGCCGTTGGTGATGGTCGTCGCCTCGGGGGTGGTGATCTCGTATCCGTGGGCCAGCGATCTGGTGTATCGCGTGGCCGGAGAAGCACCGCCGCGTCGGTCCGATCGTCCCGAAGGACGCCGCGCGCCGACGCCGAACCGATCGCCAAACCAATCGTCCCGCCAGTCGCCAGACCCGTCGCCCGCGGCCGCACCACGTGTCTCGGTGGGCGCGGCATCCGGCATCGCCTTCTCCGTGGCCGCACAGCGCATGCCCGACTGGCGCACGATTTCGCTCACGCTCCCCCGTTCCGATACGGCGTCATTCGCGTTCACCATCGATCGTGGCATGGGTGGTGAGCCACACAAGCGGGCGCAACTGGCCCTTGGTACCGACGGGCGCGAAACGAAATGGCAGACCTTCGGCGATCAGACACGCGCCCGTCAGTGGCGCAGCATCCTTCGCTTTGCGCACACCGGCGAGGTGCTGGGGCTGTTCGGTCAGACGATTGCCGGTCTCGTTTCACTGGGCGCCACGCTGCTGGTGTATACCGGCATCGCGCTGTCGTGGAGACGGTGGCGTGCGTGGCGAAAGCGTCGCGTCGAGGTTTCCTTACGCACGGGGACTGCCTGACCTGCGCAACGACCCGACCGTGCGCTGACTCATCACACTGCCGCGTGCACGATTTCACGTTCGAAACCACGCCACGTATCGTGTGCCGCGATGGCGCTGCCTCGCAGCTCGCGACCTATGCGGCCGAGCATGGCATGCATCACGTGCTCATCGTGACCGACAACGGCGTGCGGGGCAGTGGTCTGCTGGACGACGCGCTGCGCGGGTTTGCGACCACGGGTGTGGCGCTGTCGCTGTTCGACCGCGTGGAAGCGGATCCGCCGGCACACACCGTGCTGGCCGCGGTGCAGCAGGCGCGCGACGAGGGCGTCGACGGGGTGATCGGCTTCGGCGGTGGCAGTTCGCTGGATACCGCCAAGCTGGTGGCATTGCTGGCGCGGACGCCGCAAGCGCTCGAGGCGGCGTACGGGGTGGGGCGCGCGCGCGGTCCGCGTCTGCCGCTGCTGCAGGTGCCGACCACCGCCGGGACCGGCTCCGAAGTCACGCCGATTGCGATCGTCACCACGGCGTCGAACGAAAAAATGGGTGTCGTGTCGCCGCTGTTGTATCCAGACCTGGCCGTACTCGATGCGACAGTGACACTCGGTTTGCCGCCGCGGGTCACGGCCATGACCGGCATCGACGCGATGGTGCACGCCATCGAAGCGTATACGTCGCGTCACCGCAAGAACGTGTTGTCAGACACCCTGGCGCAACGCGCGCTGGTGTTGCTGTCGGACAACCTGCGGCGCGTGCTGCGCGATGGCGCAGACCTTGACGCCCGACGGGCCATGCTGCAAGGGTCGATGCTCGCAGGCATGGCGTTCGCGAATGCCCCCGTGGCGGCGGTGCACGCGCTGGCCTATCCACTGGGCGGTCATTTCCACGTGCCGCATGGCCTCAGCAATGCGCTGGTGCTGCTCCCCGTGCTCGCGTTCAACCAGCCGGTGGCCAACGTGTGGTACGGCGAGTTGGCGGCGTTCCTCCGACGGGACGGTGTGCCGGTCTGCGCAAGCGCAACGGGTGATGCCTTCGTGGCGGCGATGCGCGATCTCGTGGCCGACCTGCCGCTCGAGCGGTCGCTGCGCGAGGTGGGCGTGGCCGAGTCAGACTTGGCCACGCTGGCGGCCGATGCGATGAAGGTGCAGCGCCTGCTCGTCAACAACCCGCGCGACGTGTCGCTCAGCGACGCGTTGGCGCTGTATCGGGAGGCGTTCTGACCGGAGATTCGGATGAGTGACGACGCGGCGGTCGAAACGCGTGAGGCGTACGCGCACCTGTCCACCATCGACACGCGGTGGATGGACAACGACGCCTACGGCCACGTGAACAACGTGGTGTACTACAGTTTCTTCGATACGGCCGT
>CAZMGX010000206.1:0-8767 GCA_964565915.1 uncultured Gemmatimonas sp. | reverse complement strand
AACGGCTCGACGATGACGGCCGCCAGTTCGGATCCGCGTGCGGTCAACAGCGCGTCGAGTGCGGCGATCGTGTCGCCTTCTGAAGGGTCGGGCAGACGCGCGACCTCGAACAGCAAGGGCTCGACGCTGTGCGTGAACACACCACGCGCGCCGGCGGCCATCGCGCCGAACGTATCGCCGTGATACGCGTGTTCGAGCGCGGCAATCAACCGGCGCGGCGTCCCGCGATTGGCGAACGACTGTACGGACATCTTGATCGCGACCTCGACGGCTGTGGAGCCGTTGTCGCTGTAGAAGATTCGCGTCAGTCCGCGCGGCAACCGCGACACCAGTTCGGCGGCGAGTGCGGTCGCTGGTTCGTGGGTGAACCCGGCGAAGATCACCTGATCGAGGGCCGCCGCCTGATCGCGGATGGCTTGCACGATGTCGGGATGACCGTGCCCGTGCGTGGTCACCCACCACGACGAGATGGCATCGAGGATCCGCGTGCCATCCGCACGATACAGCCATGCGCCCTCGGCGCGCGTGACGTGGACGGGCATCGGCGCGTGCAGGTGCTGGGTATAGGGATGCCAGAGGTGCGCGGCATCGTGCAGCTGCACGAAGTCCGGTGTCGCGTCCGCGTCGATCGGTGCCGCATCCTCCGAGACGTCGTCGAACTCGTCGGCGTCACCGCGCGCGTACTCGTGGGCGTACTCGTCGTCGTACGCGTCGCTCATCCGAACACCTTGCGCAGCACATCGAGCACATTGGCGGCGAGTCCGTCAATGAGTTCGAGCGGGTGCACCGCCGAGACCGAGATGCGAAGGCGCGACGTGCCCGCGGGAACCGTGGGAGGGCGCACTCCACCGACGAGGAATCCGCGCCGCCGCAATTCGGCCACCACGGCCATCGTGCGCGACGGGTCGCCGATGACGAGCGGCACGATGTGCGCATCGGGAGCCCCGGTGACTTCGCGACCACCATCACGCAGGCGATCACGCAGACGCCGCGCGCGCTCACGCACCGCGTCGCGCCGCCACGGTTCAACCTCGGCCAATCGCAGCGCTTCGAGCGCCGCGGCGGCAAGCGCGGGCGGTGTGCCGGTGGTGAAGATGAACGACCGCGCGCGGCTGGTCAGCAGCTCGATCAGCGTCTGCGATCCGGCCACCCATGCGCCCGAGGTCCCGAGGGCCTTGCCGAGCGTCCCCACGACGACATCGATCTTGCCGGTGACGCCATAATGCTCGATGGCCCCTGAGCCGTTGGTGCCGAGGACGCCCGTGCCATGCGCATCGTCGACGTACGTCCACGCACCGAAGCGTTGCGCGAGGTCAACCAGTCCGTCGAGCGGGAAGGTGTCTCCATCCATCGAGAAGACGCCTTCGACCACGATCAGCGCGCGGCGATAGCGCCCGCGATCGGCGTCGAGCATGGCGCCGAGCCGGTCGAGATCATTGTGCGGGAACACGCGGATGGTCGCCTTGGAGAGGCGGCATCCGTCGATGAGCGACGCGTGGTTCAGCGTGTCGGAGTAGATCACGTCGCGCGAATCGACCAACGCCGGAATGACGCCGATGTTGACCATGTATCCCGACGGAAACAGCAGCGCGTGCTCACAGCCCTTGAAGCGGGCGAGGGCGCGTTCGAGGCTGTCATGAATCGGGTGGTTGCCCGAGATCAGGCGTGCGGCACCGGCCCCTGTCCCTTCCGCCTGCAAAATCGCCGACGCGGCGCGCGCCACCCGCGGATCGGCCGCCAGCCCCAGATAGTCGTTGGAGGCAAAATCGGCGATGCGTTCCCCGTTCAGGAGAACCGTGCCCGCGTGACGCTGCTGCACCGCCCGCATCGTGCGACGCAGCCCGGCCGTCTGCAGCGCCTGCAGTTCTTCGTTGAGCACCTCGGTCATCGGGCGCAGGGTGCTCTCGGTCACGGGATCGAGCATGGTCATCGCACCACCACCGTGAGGGACTTGCTGGAGGCATGTGCCGAGCAAAAACCACCGAACGTACCCGGTGGCACGGTGTAGTCAGTCTCCGCGCCAGCGGCCACGGTAAAGAGCGCCAGCACGTGCGGCATGGTGTCCCGATTGATGACCCGGACGCGCCGCCGCGCACCACCGCCGCCGACGAAGATCGTGTCGGAAAGTGGTGCACGACGACCGAAGTGATCCACCACCGTTGCGCGCCCGCCGAGGGCCACCTCGATGGAGGCGTCCGGCCGTGGCCAAACGATCCATGTCGTCGCGCCGGTGGCCAGCGCAACGCCGGCGATGGAGAGGCTTCGCAGCAGGTTCATGGCGCGCGAACCACCGCCGCGACCGGCACCAGGGTGGTCTGGTCGATGGTGAGCGCGAGACGGAGGGTGTCACCAGCCTTCAGCGTCCGCGTGATGGCGTGCAGCATGACGTGGAGCCCGCCAGGCGCCATCGCGAGCGTGCTGTCGCGCGGAATTGTCACGGTGGGTTGGGCCACCATGTGGGCCATGCCGTCATGCTGCATGGTGCTGTGCAGCTCCGCGGTGGCTGCGTCCGGCGAGGTGATCGTGGTGATCACGTGCGCGGTGGTGTCGTCGTTCTCGAGGGTGAGGTAGGCGCCGGCGGTGGTGCCGGAGTCTGCCGGTCGCGCCCAGGCCTCACGCACGATCAGCGGACCGGCGCGAAGTACATCACTCGCCGCGCGCGTGTCATTCGTCGGCGCACACGCCAGGAGCAGCGTCGTGGTCACGACAGTCAGGGCGATCAGCCCAAGGCCGCGATCCAATCGCGCGCGATGGCTCATTGGATCGCCTTGAGGTCAGCGGCAAGCACATCCCAACCCATGCCGAACGTGTACATCGCGATCAGTCGCCCACCGGCGTCGAGCAGAAAGGATTGCGCGGAATGGCTGACGAGGTATCGCGTTGAGTCGGTGGACGACTCGCGCGCCGCCGACACACCGAACGCCCGCATGATGCCTTGGGTCGTGGCCGAATCGCCGGAGAGGCCGACGAACGTGCTGTCGAACTGCTTGGCGTACCGATCGGCGACGGCAGGTGTATCGCGCGCCGGATCGACCGTCACGAAGAGATAGCGTACCCGATCCCCGTCGGCGCCAAGCTCTCGTTTGGCGCGCTTCCAGTCGGCGAGGGTGGTCGGACACACGTCCGGACAGTTCGTATAGCCGAAGAAGACTACGGTGGGACGGGCACCATCCGCCGTGGTCTCGAAACGACTGCCGTTCGGCAGCGTAAATGAGAATCCCGGGATGGTACGCGGCGGGTCCACGCGGACCCCGCGCAGAGACGGTTCGCCACCACAGGCGCTGACCAGGACGCCGAGCGCGAGACCCAGCGCAAGACCCAGCGTACGTGACAACGCGCGAGGAGATGAGCTGGTCGTTTGCTGCGGCGTCACGCCGCCGCGGCGCAACCGGCGCATCGACCGTAGAGCACGATCTCGTGCGCCTCAAGCTGGAATCCTGCGGGAGCAAGCGCCGCGAAGTCGCCGGGGCAGCCGTCGATCTCGAACACGCGTGTGCACTGCCGGCAGCGGAAGTGATGATGATGTGCCGCGCCGGACCGTTCGTAGCGGGGTGCCTCGCCCGGCAACTCGACGGCAACGAGCCAGCCCCCTTCGACCAGCGAGTTGATGGTGCGATAGACCGTGGCAATTCCCAGCCCTTTCACATGCGACCGACCCGCTTCGAGGACCTCGAACGGACCCAGAGGGCGAGGATTCTCCTCGAAGACCAACCGGATGGCGTCGCGCTGCCGCGTCTTGCGTTCCATGGCTCAAATATGATGGGTTCCCCAGTGGCGTGCAGGCCTTGACCCGCGTTTGATTTGTCGCCCATGAACTCCGCGATGACGACGGTCCGGAACCCCGCCGGGGACGCGCTGCGAACGCGCCGCCAGTGGCTCGGCTTTCTTGCCGTCGGCGTGACGCTGGGTGTCGCGGCGCACGTGCTGGATCACGCCGCGTGGTCGCAACTGCGTGATGCCCGGGTGAACGACAAGGACTGGGGCCGGTTGCTGCGCTCAATGGGCTATCTGCCAACGTGGCTGATCGTGGCGGGCGGGTTCTGGTTGCACGATCGCGGATCGACCGGCTGGGGCTGGCGCGGCGGTTTGGTGCTCCTGGCACCGGCGCTGAGCGGCGGCATCGCCGAGTTGCTCAAGATCGCCATCCGACGACTGCGTCCGGATCCGGACGCGTTCCGGTACGTTTGGCGTCCGATCGCGGAAGACCTGTGGTCGACGCGCGGGCTGGGGATGCCCAGCAGCCACGTCGCGGTCGCATTTGCGGGCGCGGCCGTGCTCTCGCGTCTGCTGCCCAAGGGATGGTGGTTGTGGTACCTCCTCGCCGTTGGCTGTGCGGTCACGCGGATCCTCGCGCTGGGTCACTTCCTGAGTGACACGGTGGTGGCGGCGCTCCTTGGGTACGTCGTCGGGGCGGTCCTGGTCCAGACCGGTGGATTTCGGCGGGCACTGAGCGCGGCGGGCTAGGGCCACCCGCGGCCGCGGACTGAGCCGTTCGCTGCCGCGCAACCCGCCGGTGGCTGCATCCCCATGCGGACGCGGCTACGTTGCCGGGTAGCCAATAGTCGACGACTTCCCGAGCCATGGGGACCTCCCGCGTGCTTCACCCCGATACACCCTCGTGGGAAGGGTCAGCATGACACCTCCTGCGATACCCGCCCGCGATCGCGGACCGACACCGCCGACCACCGAATCGCCGTGCATCAAGGTCTGCCTGCTCGATCTCGAGTCACGATGCCGCGGCTGCGGTCGCACCATCGACGAGATCGTGCGCTGGCGCAGCATGAGCGCGGAGGAGCGTATTGCCGTGAATCAGCGCATTGGGTTCGTCTCGCACGAACGTCGTGAGTGATCGGCGCGTGATCGGCGGCCGTCGTTGGTGTCGCGCGGCAACTCTGCTGCTGGCCCTGACGGTGGCGGCGTGCAGCGGTCGTCGCGCGTCATCCGGTGTCGGCGCGCGGGTGGCTGTTGCGCCAGCCGCCCTGCTCGGTGACTTCACCGACGACTACCGCGGTACGTACCAGATCAGTGATAGTCTGTGGCGACACGGCACGCGAATGGCCTACAAAATCGTGGCGTGGCATGTGGACTCGCAGTATCTCATCGCCCGCAATGCCGCGACCAATCCGTCGGCGCCGGGCCTCTGGACGCGTATCGACTGGATGCTGTTGTCGGATATGGCGCCGTACACGTGGGCCTACTGCCTGAGCGCGTACGAAGCGCCGACTCGCGCTGCGGCAGAGGGCGCGCGCACCGCCGATCGTCGCACGCCCCGCACCGGTTGCAACGGTTTTCCGTTCTCCCGGATGCAGCGCCGGACGTCATCACCCTGACAGGCCGGCAATGATACCGGTGATCGTCAGCGCGGCGAAGGCGCAGTCGCGCTGACGAAGCGCTCGAACAGTGTGCGGGTTGCCATGCTCACGGACGGTACTCGCGGATCGTGTGTCGTTGCACATCACGCGCTCGCCACCACACGGGCTTGAAGACACCTTTGGCGAACATCTCCGCCTGGTCGTCGAAGTGTGGGGAGGTGCTGTCGGCGCTCTGTCCATACGCAAGAATCGAGTACGCACGCGGTCCGGTCGCGCCAAACTCGACGGCCAGCACCCATCCGTCACCAGAGTTGGCGATACGTTTCCCGTCAGTGCGCTGGTCGTATGCGAGCACACGGAAACACCCGAGCGCACCACTGCAACCGCCGACCGGCACATCCACCTTGCCGCGCTGAACGCGATGGACGTCACCCCAGGCGACGTCGGCCGAGCCGTAGCGCGTTTGCATCTCGGTCATGGCCCACACCAGGGCATCGATCGCGACGCTCGGTTTGCCCAGTCCGCGCGGGGTGGTGGTAAGTGCGGAGAGACTCCAGCGATCCGCGTAGGCGGAGTCGCGTGCGAGGCTGGTGTACCGTCGCCACCACGTCTCGAACAGCAAGCCGCCACGACTGGACGGTGCGACCGTGTTGTCCCATCGCGACAGGATGTGCACCGCACTATCAAGCAGCGGCGTCGATGGCGCCCGTCGCGCAGCGGCGAGTAGGTCGGGCCTGACCCGATCGGCCAGCAGCATGCGCATGCTGTGTTTGGCGGCAACCACGTCTTCCAACGAGAACTTCCGAGTACCACCGATGAGTTGCAGCGCGTGCTGACTGCGCAGCCGAAGCTCGCCGCGTTCCACGTTCGCTGGGAACGCAGCGCTGTCGAGGAGCGCGCGAAGGTTTGCGTAGTACGGCGCGTCGTTCTCGTTGTGAACGTATCCGCCTGTGGGATTCAACGTCTGTGGCAGCTGCTCCAGCGGCAGCAGCGACGTCCAGACGTCAGCCGACGTACGCGCGACCGTGAACAGCGAATCGCCCGTTGGCGCATGCGGAATCTTCGGGAGGCTCGCCATCCAGATCGTCAGGATGTTGCCCGCACGATCGGCATACGTGAGGTTCGACGTGGCTCGCGCCCGCATAGCCAGCGCCGTCTTCCACTCCGCGAGATTGCGCGCCCGCATCATCGCGAGGAACTGTGCGCCAGCGCGGTACTCTCCGTCGGGGCCGGCGCGCACGATGTACACGTGCTGGGCCGTGCGATGCACCACGGGGCCCAGCGCGGTCGTCCAGAACTGCCGTGTCTGGCTTTCCACGCCGGCCGGCGTGCTGAACTGCACCGTGGCACTACGGGTGCGGATCGGGACGGAGACGCCGTCGAAGCGGTAATGATCGGGCAGCGACGGGTCGAGTTCCAACGCATAGACCTCGTCGAGGTCCGGCGCATTGTTGGTGGTCGCCCAGCCGAGGTCTTTGTTGAAGCCCGCGACGACGGCGAAGGCACTGCCGATGCGGAAGTCGCCGTAGAAATCGAGTTTGCCCGGGATGGTGACGTGCGCCTCCCAGTAGCCGGCTGTCCACGCCAGATGTGGGTTGCGCAGCAGGATGGCGCGACCCGACTTCGTGCGACTCGGCGCCAGGGCCCACGCGTTGGAGCCGTCTTCGTTGTACGGTGCGTCACCATCCGCATCCGTCGTGCCGGCGGGCTCGGTACCGCTGCGACGCAACGAGTCGGCCTGCAGGCGGCGTACGACGAGGCGTTGCGCCGCGGCGATGTTGGCGGTGCCGATGTCACCGGCGGCGACGTCGTGCCCAGTGAACACAGGTTGGGCCCACGACGGCAGGGTGTTGGCGTGCGCGCGGATGTAGCGGTTCACACCCTCGGCGAATCCCTCGTACATGGCGCGCGTATCGGCGTCCAGCAGGTGATAGGTCTCCTGGACGCGCTGCTGCACCAGCTGCGCCGCAAAGTCGGAGCCGACACTGTCCCGACCGAAGGTGCGGCCCATCCAGCCTTTGTCGCGCAGCAGCCCGAGCACGACGCGCGCGCCGTAGTCTTCGGTCTGCGCGTATCCGAGTCCGATACCGATCCCGCGGAAGTCCGTCGCCGAGATGTGCACGACGCCATACTCAGTGCGACGAACCAACGGCCCATCGATCGTCGGCTGAGGCGTGGCGGCACTAAGCAGTGCCAGCAGAAGTAGCGGGAGGAAGCGGCGTCGATGCATGCGCGGGAGGAAGGGGCGAGGTGGCGTCCGTGGAGTATGGCGGTCCGTTCGCCAACCGCAACGGTCGGCGATACGTTCATGGCCACCCCATCGGAGCGCCCCGCCATGATCCGCCGTACACGACTCGACCACTCCGCGCGACCAACGCTGCGCGAACTGCGTCACCGGACGTCAATCGCCACCCGCGTGTACGCGTTATTGATGTCGCTGCTGACCGTCGCGGGCATACCGTCGGCACGGGCGCAACGGGCGCCGCTCCTGGAGTGGCCATCAGGGAGGGCCAAGGCACGCTTCGAAATCAGTATTCCCGCCAGTGTGCGCCGCGAGGCCACCACCGGGCGCGCGTACGTGATCCTGTCGCGCACCAATACGACCGAGCCGCGCCTGCAAATCGGGCGCGTGGGCGCGCCGATGTTCGCACGCGACTTCAGCGCGGTAGCGCCCGACCGGGCGATTGTCGTCGACGGCACGGATCTCGGCACGCCGGTCGCCGACATGGCGGACATCCCCGCTGGCGAGTACTGGGTGCAGGCCGTCGTGAATGTCTACAGCGAGTTTCGTCGCGCCGACGGCCATACCGTGTGGATGCACGACGACCAGTGGGAAGGGCAGGCATGGAATCGGTCCCCGGGCAACCTGTACAGCACGCCACAAAAGGTGCGTGTCGACCCTCGGGTCGCCAGTACCGTAAAACTGGCCGTGACGCAGGTGATTCCGCCCGTCGTCGTGCCGGCTGACAACGAATACGTGCAGCGGTTCAAGTTCCAGTCGACGCTGCTGACGAAGTTCTGGGGGCGCCCGATCTACCTCGGCGCGACGGTGCTGCTGCCCAAGGGGTATGTACGACGATGCTCGTCGCGAGTGCCGGCCCGCGAAGGTGCCAGACATCCCGCAGCGCCTTGCGATCAAGCACGCGGCCGAGGCGCACAGGCTGCCTCACCACGCCAGCGCCGAAGGCTCGGCGGGCGTCGCGTTCCGCGTGACCTCGACGATCTGCCCGCTGCGCATTCGAAGCACACGATCGGCCATCGCACCGATGCCGACATTGTGTGTGATGACCACGGTGGTGGTGCCCAGCTCACGGTTGGCGCGACGCAAAGCCTCGAGGACGAGTTTGCCCGTCTCGAAATCGAGGGCACCGGTCGGTTCGTCGCATAACAGCACGTCCGGGCGCTTGGCCACGGCGCGGGCGATGGCCACGCGTTGCTGTTCTCCGCCGGAAAGC
>CAZMGX010000205.1:0-8767 GCA_964565915.1 uncultured Gemmatimonas sp. | reverse complement strand
CGACCCCATTCGCCGATCAGTCGCGATCTATCGCGCGGACGGATCCCACGCGCTGTTGAACGATGCGGAATCCCTGGATGGTGGCGACGTGCTGCCGGGCTTCAGCTACGCCGTCGCCGAGCTGCTGGCAGAGTAGCGTGTCGCGTCAAAACTCCGCGCGATGGATCGCGACCTCATCGTCCGTCGCGAAACAAGAGCGGCACGAACTCGTTGAGATAGGCCCGCCAGTTGGGCCACGTGTGCCCGCCCTCCGTCTCCTTGTAGCTATGCCGGATCTTGTGCTCGTCCAGCAACGCCAGCGTGGCCTTGGTACTCGGCAGCACGAAATCCTCCTTACCGGTCGCAAGCCAGAACAGCCGAATGCGGTCGTTCAGCTTGGGATCGGCCAGCAGTGACGCATTGTTCTTCGCGAAGGTCGCTGCCCCGTTGTCGCCGAACCAGCCAGCACTGAAGACGCCGATGTGGCTGAATCGATCAAGATTGGTCAGGCCGATGTTCAGCGTCTGCTGACCGCCCATCGACAGGCCCGCAATCGCGCGCTGCTCGCGAGACGTCTGCGTGCGATAGTTGCGCTCGATGTACGGCATCACGTCGCCCAGCAGATCACGGGCAAATGCGTCGGGTCCCGACGCGGGCCCCTGCGTCACACCGGGCGGCGTATGCCCCGCCGGCATTACGACGATCATCGGCTTCGCCTTTCCCGCCGCAATCAGGTTGTCGAAGATGAAGTTCGCACGGCCGGCCATGAGCCAGGACTGATCGTTGTCGCCCGAGCCGTGCAGCAGATAGAGGACGGGCAATCGCTGGCTGCCAGTCGTATAGCCGGGCGGCGTGTACACGTGCATGCGGCGGGGTACACCGAGGGCTTTGGACTGGTAGTGGACCTCCGCGACCTGTCCATGCGGCACGTCGCGTTCGGCGAAGAACTCGGACGCGGCGCCCGGCACCTCGAGCAAGCTGCGCACGGTGCTCATGTTCACGCGCGGCCGGTTGTTGCGCGGGTCCGCGACCGGTACCCCATCGACGTCGAACCAGTAGATGTACAGGTCCGCTGGCACCTCGGCCGTCAACCGCCACACGCCCGCGTCGTTCTTCACCATCGCCGCGTTGGCGAAGGGCGCGGGTCCCTCGCTGCGCAGTCTCACCTCGGTGGCCTTCGGCGCGTACAACTGGAACGTGACCTTGGCGTCCGGGCCAATCACCGGCGACGCCAGCGTATCCTGCACACGCCGCGCCCGTCCGCCCGTCGCCTGCGCGTGAGCCGTCGCGCCGACGGCCACCGCGCAGATGCACGCCCCGATCGCTGCCTGCAGCATCGCCTTCATTCGCATCTACGCTCCGAGTGGATGAATCTGAATGTTCTGTGGACGAGTGGCCTGATTGTGCCCGGCGCGCCGCAGGCGAAGCCCTCTCGTTACTCACAACTCCGTACCCGCTACTCCCTACTCCTTGCTCTCTGTTGCTCCCTGCTCACTACTCGTTACTCAGAATTTCACAGTGAGCCACCGCCCCGCGTGCGCCGCCGGCGCTACCCCGCGTACCATCGTCTTCCTCCGCGACGTCCCTGTCGGCACCGTCACCTCGACGTCTACCGCCGCCATGGATGCCAAGCCGAAATGTACCGGCGTGTCGCTCTGTGCGTCGTACCCCGAACCGGTGTCCACAAACCGCGTGCCCAACAGCCGACGCGTGCCGGCCGCGTACACCCGCACCTCGGCGCCGGCGTACACTGCACGCCCCGCCGTATTCACCACGCGAACCTGAAGCGAGCGCCGTGCGACATCCGGCGACACCACGTTGCGCAGCACCGGATGTGGCGCCTCCGCGCGCGACCCCGCCAGTGCCAGGTCCAACGCGCCATCACCGTCCACATCGCCCCACTGCACTCCGTGGCTCGCCGTCAGCGCCAATACATTCTGCGGCGTCTGGTCCACGAACCGATCACCCGTGCGCATGAACAGGTAGTCGCGAAAGCTCTCCGTGGCCGAGACGGTGCCGTTCACATACAGGTCGAGGCGCCCGTCATGGTTCACGTCGGCGGTGGCACACGTGTCGTATCGACTGTCGATCGCGAGTCCCCACGCGGCACTGACATCACGAAACGACCCGTCGGCGTTGCCGAGGAAGAGCCCGTTGGGGCCGTAGTTGGCCGTGATGAGGTCGGCGATGCCGTCGTTGTTCAGGTCGGCGACACAGGGGCGTACCGTGCCCTGCGTCGCTGCACGGGCCGCGCGACCGCCCCACGACAACCCGATCGACTCCGCGATATCGGTGAACCGACCCCCGTCGTTCCGAAAGAATCCGTTGGCGTCGCCGTCCTGATTGGCGACGTACAGATCCAAGTCGCCGTCCTGCTGATAGTCGAACCACACCGCGCCCACACTCTTTCGAGCGTCGGCCAGACCGATCTCCGCGGCGACGTCAACGAATCGTCCGCTGGTGTTGCGGAGCAGCATGTTGGCCCGATCCCGGAAGGCGACGAAGAGATCGAGATCCCCGTCGCCGTCGAGATCGATGAACGCTGGCTGGCGTACCGCGCCGGTCGCCACCATCAGCCCACTGGCGTCGGTGATGTCCGCAAAGCGTCCACCATCGTTGCGATACAGTCGCAGCACTGGCCCGGCTCCCGGCGTGAAGCCAACGAGGAGGTCCGGATCACCATCGGCATCCATGTCGGCCCATGCAGCCGCGCGCGTGGCGCGTGGGTCGGCCACGCCTGCCGCAGCCGCGATATCCCGAAACACGCCGCGCGTGTTCTCGTACAGGCGATTGGGGGTGCCGTTGAAGCCGACGAACAAATCGAGATCGCCATCGCCGTCCACGTCGGCGAACGCATTCGCCAGCGCACCACCGGCCGCGAACAACGCGGGCTGCAGCGGCTCGAAGGCCGGCGGCGCGGACGACATCGCGGCATTCCAGCGCTGCTTGAGCGCCGCATACGCCGCAAGCCGCTCCCGTGCCGCCGCCAACATCGACGCGGTTGGCGGAGCATCACTCCCCTGCAGCGCGCTGATCACCGCCTGATGCGCCGCTGTCACCGCACCGAAGCCATCATTGCCCGCGAACTCTGTGCGGCCGCGCGCGCGGGCATCGGCCGCCAGTCGCTGCGCCTCGAGCATGGCGTCGTACAACGAGACCGACAGGTCATGCTGCAGCCGCAACGTGGTCATGGGCGTCGTCACCCGCGGATCCATACGCACCGTGAATGGCTGCGTGTGCACGACACCATCCACCGTCAGGCGCACGGTGTACGTGCCGGGCAACACCCACGGCCCCTCGGGCTCACACTTCGTGCTATACGGCGTGCCGGAGATCGGAATCGAGCACTGGTCCGTCGGACGCGCGTAGTGCAGGTCCCAGGTGTAGCGCTGCAGTCCCGCTTTGGTGCTGGGTGCGGTTGCGGGCCGGAACCAGTACCACGGCACGTTGCCGGCATCGGCCGGTGGCGGCGTAGGGTCGGTGCTGGCATAGGACCGCAACACCCGACCACTCGCATTAAGAATGTCGATCGTCACGCGCTGTGCATCACGCGCCAGGTAGTAGTCGATCATCGCGCCATCCGGCGGATTCTCGGCCCGCGGCTCGTCGGGCGGCACCGGCGTGTCCGTGTACATTGAGTAGCGCACGCGCGTGGCAACGGCGGGCTTGAACAGTGTCGCCGCTGCCGTCGCCGTCTCGGCCTTCCACTGCCGGAGTGCGGTGATGTTGTCCAGAATCCAGAAGCCGCGTCCGTGGGTGCCGACGGCGATGTCGTCGTCCTTGATGACGAGGTCGCGAATGGAGATGGCCGGCATGTTGCCGCGCAGTGTGTGCCAGTGATCGCCATCGTCAAGGGAGAACCATACTTGCGTCTCACTGCCCGCGAACAACAGACCCCGACGCACCGGATCCTCGCGCACCACGTTGATGGGTGCGTTGGTGTCGATACCCGATACGATCTCCGTCCACGTCTTGCCGCCATCACGTGTGCGATAGATGTGCGGCCGCAGATCATCCAGCCGGAAGGTATTCACCGCGGCATACGCCGTGCTTGCATCGCTGTGCGAAGCGTCCATGATCGAGACCTTCCACCACGGGCCGATCTGCGGCGGGGTCACGTTGGTCCATGTGCGGCCACCATTGCGGGTCACGTGAATCAGTCCGTCATCGGTGCCCGCCCACACGGTGTTCGAGTCCACGTGACTGGGAGCGATGGTGTACACGACGCCACGACGCGTGGGCTGCGCACCCGGCGTGCCGACGTACTTGCCCACGCTGGGGGGGACGGTCCACGTCTCACGTGACAGGTCGTCGCTGAGTCGCTTCCAGGTGGTGCCACCGTCCACCGTGCTCCACACGACATTGGTGCCGTAGTACAGCTTGCGTTTGTTGATCGGCGAGAAGAGGATCGGCATCGTGCGAATGCCGCGGAAGTAGTCGGGGCCGCTGCCCGCGCCGCCAGAACGACCACGACCGGCGTTCGGGCTCACGTTCTGTACCTGACCCGTGCGGCGATCAAACCGCGTCACGGTGCCACCGTACACGATGTCGGGGTTCAGCGGGTCGGGCGCGACATAGCTGTATTCACTGGCTCCCACCGGACGCCAATCACGATACGTGATGCTGCCATCGTTGCCGCGGCTGGATACACACGCCGACCCCGATTCCTGCTGGCCACCACACACGCGATAGGGCCACGCGTTGTCGGTGGTGACGTGATAGAACTGTGCGGTACCCTGGTTGTACCACGAGCTCCATGTCTCGCCGCCGTTCACCGTGATCACCGCGCCCTGGTCAGCGACCATCAGCATCACGTCCGGCTGCAGCGGGTTGATCCACAGGCGCTGATAGTCGTCGCCACCCGGCGCACCGCGAAACGCCTTCCACGTGACGCCCGCGTCGGTGCTTTTCCAGGCCACGACGTTCATCGAATACACGGTGTTCGGATCGCGCGGGTCCACCGTGACGGCTGCGAAGTCGTCGCCGCGACCAAAGATGCGATTGTCCGTCGTGGTGCGTGTCCACGTCGCCCCGGCGTCGTCGCTGCGATACAAGCCGCTCTTGTTGCCGGCCGTCGCCGTCACATAGATGCGCCGCGGATTGCTGGGGCTGATGCCGATGCCGAAGCGACCCAACCCGTCGGCCGTGGTGGGCAGTCCGCCGGCCAGTTGTGTCCACGTGGTGCCACCGTCGGTGCTCTTGAACAGCCCCGAGTTGGGGCCGCTCCACGCCGCATTCTCCCACGGGCCCTGACGGGCTTCCCAGAGCACGGCATAGACGGTGCTGGGATCATCCGGCGACAGCACCACATCGGCGCCCCCGGTGTTCTCGTCCTTGTACAGCACCTTCTCGAACGATCGACCGCCGTTCACGGAGCGATAGATGCCGCGTTCGGTATTCGGACCATACGGATGCCCGAGCACGGCCACGAACAGTCGCTCGGGATTGCGCGGATCGATGGCGATGCGTGGGATCTGCTGGCCGTCGCGTAGTCCCAGGTGGGTCCACGTGCGTCCGGCATCATTGGAGCGATACATGCCGTCACCGACCGACAGGTCGGGGCGCTGCAGCCCTTCGCCGCTGCCGACGTACAGAATGTTGGGATCCGACGGTGCCACCTCGACGGCGCCGATCGAGCCCGTGGCCTGCGCATCAAAGATCGGATTCCACGTGCGACCGGCGTCATTGGTCTTCCACACGCCACCGTTGGTGGCCGCCATGTAGAACACGTTCGGTTGCGTGGGCACGCCAACCGCGCTCTTGGTGCGACCGGCGCGGAACGGCCCGATGTGCCGCCAGCGCGGGCCCTGGATGGCGCCGTCTGGGAAGGGGCCCTGTGTGCGGCCAACAGACGGCAGAGCGGCCGCGACAGTGACCGCACCAAGGGCGGCGAGGAGCAAGCGAGTTGAACAGCGCACGGAGATCCCGGCAGAAGGAGTGGGCGTGGCTGAATGAACGCCACACCCACTCCAATATGCCGCGAACCGTTCGCGATGCCAGCACCGTGTGCCAAGGGCGAACCTCGACCGGACGGCTGGCGCCGGAGTCGCTTACGGCACGATCGTCGGCGGCTTCTTTACGATCGTCACGGTGATCGTCGACGGATACTTCGTCGAGTGATGCACGACGTTGTGCGCCACGACGCCCTTGGTCTCGTCGTAGTTGTTGCCGCCCGTATTCAGGTTACGATCGAAGCGCGGGAAGTTGCTGCTGGACACCTCGATACGCAGCCGATGCCCCGGCTTGAAGAAGTTGCTGGTCGTAAGCGGCTGCAGCGTCACCTTGTAGACCTTGCCGTTTTCCATCATCACCGGCGGTTTGTCGTACCCTTCGCGATAGCGCATGCGCTGGATTGACTCATCCAGATTGTACGCCCGACCGTCGGGATACACGTCGAGAATCTTGACCGTGAAGTCGGTGTCCTTCGCATCGCTGGACACGTACAGCGTCGGAACGATCGGCCCACTCAACTCCATGCCATCGACAAACGGTTCGGACGTATAGACCAGGACGTCCGGACGCATTTCCTTCTCGCTCTGGTCCAACGAGCCGGCGACCACGGCGTTGCCCTGACAGCAGACGTTCCCGCCATGCGACATGACCGGATTCATCGGGTCATACGTGAAGCGATCGGGCTTGTCGGTCTTCTGCGGCTTCATGGTCAACACCCCGTCACCCGTGCGTGTGTTGGCGTTGCCGTTGCTGCCCAGATGAAAGGTCAGCGACTGCGCATTGCGAGGGGGCCATACATCAGACGTACGCCATTCGTTGGCGCCCATCGCGAAGTAGTGCACCTTGGGCATCGTATCCATCGCGCCTTGGCCATTCCCCTTCAGGAACTGGTCGAAGAAGCTGTACATGATGTTCTGGTATCCCAGGCGCGCGTCGCCCATATCTCGCTCACCCACCACCGTGTGCTCCGTCGCGCGCGTATACGCGCAATGCGCCACGGGAGCGATGATCGCCCACTGCTGGTTCGCGGCCGCACCCTTCGCCGTCTTCCGCACGTGATTGTACATCGCGAGGTTCGGGCCCACCGACACGTCGTACCACGACATGTACCACAAGCCGGGGATGTTGATCGGCATGTGCTCATGCCACAGGCCACCTCGATACCACGCGGAGTCGTTCGGCGTACGCTTGATCATCGCACCACCGGTGGCCACGGGCATGCTGTCGGCAAAGATGCCGTGCGGACCATCCACCGCCTTGATGAGATCCATGCTGGGCAGGTGCCAGAAGGCCGTGGCCCAATCGACGGGCGGCAGCCGCTGCGCGAGATCGAACGACTTCGATACGCGGATCAGGTCTTCCTGCGACGTGTTCGCCGGGAACATGGGGCGAATCTGATTCTGCTCGCCCATCAGCCACGAGATGAACAACATCTGCACCGCACCGCCGCGATACCAGTTGCCCATCTCGTAATACGGCCCCACCTTGCCGACGCCCGCGCCGAATCCCTGAATGTTCATCGCGGCAAACGCGGGATTGCCCAACGAGGCCACGGCCGGTTGCCACTCGGCCGTCGACGAACAGCCGGTCGCGCCGATACGTCCGTTCGACCACGGTTGCGCCTTGAGATAGTTCAGCTCATCGTCGCCGTCCGACAACGGCGCCCCGAGGATGTCGTAGTTCCCCTCGGCGAAGAAGTGGCCGCGCTCCTGCATGTCGACCCAGGCATAGCCGCGCTTGATGGCGGTAAGCGCCGCGGTCATGTCGCGGGGGACGCCGTTCTGAACGTCCCAATAGTTGAAGTTGTACGGGGTGCGAACCCAGATCGCCGGGTAGCGCTTGGTCGTGTCCTTCGGATAGTAGATGTCGGCGGGGATACGCACGCCGTCGCGCATCTTGATCATCACCTTGCGATTCACCACCGCGAGGGATTGCAGTTCGTTCTCCACGGCCCAGCGTCGCGCCTTCACGCTGTCCGGCATGGGGCCGCCGGGCTGTGCCTGCGCGGCTCCCGCCAGCGTCAACAGGCACAGCGCGATTCGGATGGGGGAGCTACGCCGCGGACGAGCTTTCGGTGTCATGGAACACGCTCTGGTGATGGGGAAGGCGTGCAGCGCGGTCGTGAGCCGCACCACGCACGTACGTTAGCACGTTCGCGATCTCCTCATCAGCCGTCGCGTCACCGGTACTTACGCCATCATCATGCGGTTGTACGAATTGCCGCTGAGCCGCTAGGGCACAACCTTGGCGGGCGGCATCGTCTTGATCCCGTCGGCGAAGGTCGCCGTCAGCAGATAGAGCAACTTGGTTGACGACAGTGCCGTGGATGCCAACGCGAACTCCGTGAGCTGGTGCGCACCGCTCGACTTGGAACCACCGATGGCGATGCTCGGAATCTTCCGCACCACGCCGGGGTTCGCATCGGTCGCGCCGGTCGCCACCGCTTCCGCTGCACCCGGCATCCCGGGCGTCATGCCCAGCGTACGATTGATGTCGATGGCCGTCTGAACCAGCGGATGCGCGCGCGCCGAGGCCAGCTGTTTCTCCGTACCACCGGCGCCGCTCTTCTGCTCGATCTCCACCCGCAGGCCGACCTTCTGCGAATCTGCGACCTCCTTCACGATGCGCGTGATGGTACGGTCCAGCGAGTCGAGCAACGCCGGGTCCGAGCTGCGCAGGTCCACGGTGAAGTAGAGCTCCTGCGGCACGGCGTTGAAGATGTTGCCGCCGTGCACCTGGCCGATGTTCATCACGGCACCATCGGGAAGCGCCGGGAACGAGAGGTCGTACAACCGATTGATGGCCGCGGCGACGGCCTTGACCGGCGTCGGCTTGC
>CAZMGX010000204.1:5291-8827 GCA_964565915.1 uncultured Gemmatimonas sp. | reverse complement strand
CGATTCGAGCCATCTGGACCGGCGTGCGGCACCTGACGCTGAGCGGCATTCTCGATGGGCAGACGGGCACGCCGATCAATCGTGTTGCGTTCTTCCGCGACCTCACGGGCGCCGGCGGCGCATTCGGCGATGGATTCATCGGCAACTATCAGCGGTTCGCCGGTGTGCCACGCAACGGGGAGCGGTTACCGGGGGCGGTATTCCTCAGCGGCAGTGCCGCATGGGACATCGCCGTGCGCGGCACGAGGTTCACCGCACGGGCAGACGTCTTCAATGTGCTGAATCGTGTGAACGCGTCCGGTTTTGCGACCGGCGTTGGCGGGGGCGGCTCCGCAACGCAGGTGGGCCGACCGGGTGATCCGATCACGTACAGTACGGCCGGCGCACCGCGTCAGGTGCAGCTGTCCGTCGGGGTGCACTTTTGAGTCTGCAACCGTGTCTCCGCATCGTGCGAGCGATGGCACTCGGCGCCAGTGCATTGCTGGCGGCCTGTGGGGGTTCCGATCGCGCGAACGCGGGGAACGATACGGGGAGCGATGCGGGGAGCGCTGCGGCACGACGTGAGACCATGTCGGCTGCGGCGCTGGTGTCGATGCCGTGGGATTCCGTAGTGCGACTCGCACGCGGAACCACCGTGACCTGGCGGATGTGGCGTGGCGATCCATCGATCAATGCCTATGTGGACGGGTGGGTCGCGCCGCGACTGCGCGAGGCCTATGGCATCACACTCGAGGCGATCGAAGGACAGGGGGCCGAGCTGGTGAATACGCTGGTCACCGAACGCGAAGCACGTGGTGATCGCCCGGGTACCGCCAGTCTGCTTTGGATCAACGGTGAAACGTTTGCGGCGTTGCGCGCCGAGCGATTGTTGTTTGGTCCGTGGGCGCGCGCCATCCCCAACGCCGCGCTGGTGGACACGGTGTCGCCGATCATTGCGCGCGACTTCGAGGTGGACCCCGCCGGCTTCGAGTCACCGTGGGGCTCCGTGCAGTCGGCGATTGTGTTCGACAGTGCGCGTACGCCGGCGCCGCCGCACACGGTGCGCGAGTTACGCGCGTGGATTCTGGCACATCCGGGCCGCTTTACGCACGATCAGAGTTTCACCGGCGTCACCTTTCTCAAGAGCTTGATGTACGCGCAGGGCGGGGGCCTGTCCCGCTTCGCAGGGGGATTCCGAGAAGCGGACTACGCGGCGGGGCGCGATTCCGTCTTCCGCTGGCTCGATGAGACGCGCACATCGTTCTGGCGCGCTGGCAAAACGTATCCTCCCGACGTGGCCGCGATGCACCGATTGTTTGCGAATCGGGAAATCGATGTGACGATGACCAACAATCATCGCGAGGTCGCCGCCAAGATACGCGCCGGAGTGCTGCCGGTCACCGCGCGCGCGATGATCCTGCGCGATGGCGCAATCGCCAACAGTCACTACGTCGGCATCCCCTTCAACGCCCCGAACCCGGCGGGTGCCATGGTGGTCGCCGATTTCCTGATCTCGCCTGAGGCGCAGTGGCAGAAGGCCGGCCTCGATGTGTGGGGTGACGGCACGGTGCTCGACGTGGCGCGGTTGCCCGCGCCGTGGCCCGCACGGTTTCTCGAACGAACGCAGACCGCGGGCGAGATCCCGATCGATACCTTGGCGCGGTACGCGCGTCCGGAAGTCGCGGCGGAATATCACAATCGGATACTGGCCGACTGGCGCGCACGATATCGCGGTTCGCCGTGACGCAACGATTCGGGCGCTCGGCCGCGGTGCTTTTGCTGCTGGTGATCGCGCCGATTGTCGTCGGCACCGCCTACGCGGCGCTGGCGGCGCTGGGATTGGCTGGCACCGGCGCCGAGGGATTCACCACACAGCGTTTGACCGACGTGCTGGGGCATGCCGAAACTTGGCGGAGCCTCGCGTGGACCGTGTGCGTTGCCGGCGCGGCGACGCTTGCTGCGCTGGGCGCGGCGGTCTGGTCGGTTGAGGCACTCTGGGAAAGCCAGATGGGGAGGCGTCTGGCCGTATTGCCGTTGGCCGTGCCACACGTGGCGGGTGCATTGGGCATCCTGCTGCTCCTTGGTCAGTCGGGTCTGTTCGCGCGGTTCGCCTACGCGCTGGGTTGGATACACGGGCCGGGAGACGTTCCCGCGGTGATCTACGACCGATTCGGCGTTGGTCTGGCCATCGCGTTCTTCTGGAAGGAGTTTCCGTTTCTCGCGTTGACGGCCTTCGCGGCGCGGGCCGGAATCGCCAGCAGCATGATCGAAGCCGCCCGCAGCCTTGGAGGCACACCGAGGCAAGTGGCGCGCGCAATCGTCCGCCCATTGGTCGTACGCGGCATCATGCCAGCCACGATCTCCGTGTTCGCGTATCTTCTTGGGCAGTTCGAAATGGCCAGCCTGCTGGGGCCCAGTGCGCCGCCAGCGTTTGCGGTGCTCACCTTCGAGCGAACGACCGATCCCGTCCTCGCGCGTCGTGGGGAAGCGTATGTACTGGCCCTCGTGGCGCTGACGCTGACACTGGCGCTGGTGTGGTGGTTCAGTCGAGCATCGCGCGACATCAGCGCGCCCGACCAATGATCGACGATGCCTCGAAGGCCAATGCCTCGCGTCGCCTGCGGTGGACCCTGTTGGTCGCGCTCACGCAGTGGCCGGTGCTGGTCCTCGTGCTGCGCGCCGTAGCCCCGTCATGGAATTTTCCGGATCTCCTGCCATCGGCTGTGCCGTCGGCTGTGCCAGGCTCGTCGGCGAGTTCCGGAAGCGGTGTGCTGTCAACACGTCTCATCACGTCGGGGCTCACCAGTCTGCTGCTGGCGCTGGCCACCGGTATCACCGCGGCAATGATCGGGCTGAGTATTTCGCGCGGCATGCGACGCACGACTCCTGCGGTTCGACGCATGGCATCGATGCTCATGTTTTTCCCGGTCATCGCACCACCAGTTGCGCTTGGTGTCGGACTGCAGGTCGTGCTGCTGCGCGTGGGGCTTGGCTCAACCACGGCGGGGGTCTGGCTGGCACATGTGATTCCGGCCGTCGGGTATGTCACGCTGTATCTTCTGGGCGTGCTCTCCCACGACGATACGACCCGCGAGGAGGCCGCACGCACACTCGGCGCGACGGCGTGGCGGACGTGGTGGAGCGTGACGGTGCCCGCGCTGCGACGTCGCCTGGCCGAGGCGGTGGCCCTGGGTGCGCTCGTGTCGTGGGGGCAACTCGCGCTGACGCTGCTGGTTGGCGGCGGTCTCGTGCGCACGATGCCGGTCGAGTTGCTCGCCATCATCCGCTCGGGTGACGACCATCTCGCGTCGATTGCCGCCATGCTCCTGACCATCCCGCCGTTGGTGGCGCTCAGCGTACTCAAGGGCGGTGCCGAGCGTACCGGGGTTCCCGCATGAGTGGTCGGTTGCAGGAGGGTGCGTCGGCACCACTCGCCATGGAGCTGCAGGGCGGTGCGGTGAATTTCGGTGCGTGCGAGGGGCTGCGCGGCGTCACGATGTCCATGGCACGCGGGGAACGGCTCGCCATGATGGGACCGTCGGGATCCGGCAAGACCA
>CAZMGX010000204.1:0-5281 GCA_964565915.1 uncultured Gemmatimonas sp. | reverse complement strand
GATTGCCGGATTGGATCACTTCGCCGCCGGAACACTCTCCGTGGGTGGTGTGAACGTGACATCCGCGCCGCCAGAGCAGCGACGCTGTGTGTATCTCCACCAATCGCCGGCGCTGTTTCCGCACTTGTCGGTGCTGGACAACGTGGCGTTTCCGCTGGTGCTGCGTGGCACCCGTCGCGTAGAAGCCCGCGAACGAGCGATGAGGCTGCTGTCGCAACTGCAAATCGCGTCGCTCGCGCAGCGTGCTCCGGCGCGCCTCAGCGGCGGAGAGCGGCAGCGCACGGCCCTTGCGCGCGCACTCGCTGCCGAGCCGGCGGTGCTGCTGTTGGACGAACCCTTCGCGGCGCTGGACCCATCACTCCGGGCCGACGTGCGGGAGCACGTGTTGGCGACGCTGACGGCGCCGGGAGGTCCAGCCGTCATCGTGGTCACGCACGACGTGGACGAAGCGGCGCAGATGGGCACGCGTCTTGTCGTGCTGCTGGATGGCACGATCGCGCAGGATGACGTCGTCGATACGGCGCTGCAGCGTCCGTCCACACTGAAGGTGGCGCGGCTGTTGGGTGTACCCAACATCATTTCGGGGCACCGCGACGGGAACGGGCACTGGACCAGCGCCATCGGCTCTCTGCCGGCACCCGGGGATGCCGGCTCGGCCTGCGCGGTGGGATGGACGGACATGATCCACCTGCATCCGGGAGACGATGCCACGCAACATGCCGGCACCGTGGTGTCGGTCGAACATCGTGGGCTGGGCCGGGTTGTCCGCGTGCGCGTGGATCAGCAGGAACTATTGGCGCGCGCCGATGCCGACTCGTCATGGCGTCCGGGTGACCGGGTGGGTATCAGCGTATCTGCCCGAACGCACTTCGTCGACGACGATGGCTCGAGGACGCGCCACGGCGCGTCGGACGGAACGCGGCGAGCGCGTGATGTTTGACGATCTGCTGCGGAAGCTCAAGGATCGGTTGCTGACGCCACTGGCCGTCGCGCTGGGGGCGCGTGTCGCGCCCAATGTGATCACGCTGGTCGCGTGCGTCGCGGGTCTGGCGGCCGCACTCTGCGCGTGGCAGGACCGACGCGGCTGGGCGCTGTTGCTGTGGCTCGCGAATCGGGTGCTCGACGGGCTCGATGGTACGCAGGCGCGCGTGCACGCCCGTCAGAGCGACTTCGGCGGCTATCTGGACATCGTGCTCGACTTCGTCGTGTACGCCGCGATTCCGTTGGCGCTGATGCTGTCGCAACCAGCCCTGCTCATTCCTGGTGCGTTCCTGTTGGCGACGTTCTTCGTGAACGCCGCGTCGTGGATGTATCTCGCAGCGATTCTCGAGCGCCGTCAGGCTGGTGCATCATCGCGCGGTGAACTGACCACTATCACCATGCCACCGGGCATCGTGGCCGGTACCGAGACCGTGTTGTTCTTCACGGCGATGATCGCGTGGCCGAGCGCGCGTGTAACGCTCTTCACCGTCATGGCCGCGCTGGTGATGGTCAACGTCGTGCAGCGTCTCGTGTGGGCTCGTCGTCACCTGTAACGGGGACCGGCGGAATCTTGCTGTAGCGTGACAGCAATTTGGGCAGGAACGAGAGCGTGATCAGCAAGGTGGCGGCGATCGCGAGCTGTACGTACGCCGAACGTGAGGCCTCGGCCGATCCCAACAGCAGGCTGTGCGCGAACCACGTGTAGATCAGCGTGCCGGGAATGATGCCGACCGCCGTGCCGATCACAAAGGCACGAAGCGGGACGCCGGCGAGTCCCGCCGCAATGCTGAGCCCCACGAAGGGTACGACGGGGATCAACCGCAATCGCAGGATGGTGAGCACCTTGGTGTCGTAGGTGAGCCACGACAGACGTGCCGCATGACGACCCAGCAGTGAGCGCACGGCATCGGCGCCGAGCAGTCGTGCCAGCAGAAAGGAGCCGATCGCACCGATGTTCGCGGCGGTCCAGTTGAGCAGCGAGCCCTTGGCCACACCGAATACGACCCCGCCAGCCAGCGTGAAAGGGGTGGCGGGCAAGCCCAGCGTTGCCGCGATTGCATACGCCGCGACAAACCATGCGGCCGCACCGGGAAGTGCCCGCACGCGATCGGCGAGCGTCTTCGGATCCCCGATGAGTTCCCCCGCGTACCGATTGGCCACAATGGCAATCGCCACGATGGCGAACGCGGCGATCACGAGCCGCAGGACCGCGCGACGTTTGTCGCTCACGAGAACATCCTGAACCATGTGGTGAACAGCCGACGCGCCAGCGGCGTCAGTCGTCCGCGGCGCCACGTGTCGGCCGCTTTGCGAAACACCTCCGATTGTGTCGGATACGCATGCACGGTGCTCCCCAGGGCGTTCAGGCCGATGCCGTTGCGGATGGCCACCGCGAGTTCGCCGATCATCTCCCCGGCATGATCCGCCACGAGCGTGCCGCCGAGGATCGTGTCCGTGCCACGCTTCAGGTGAATGGCCAGGAAGCCGTCCGTGCTGCCATCCAGGCGTGCGCGATCGTTGTGCTGCAAATCCACCCGCACGGTCTCGATCGCCACGCCCCTGGCTTCCGCGTCGCTGGTGGTCAGACCGACGTGGGCGACTTCCGGCGACGTATAGGTCACGCGCGGAATCACGAGGCTGGACGCCCGGCCGCCGCCGATGCCGTAGAACAGGGCGTTGGCGACGACCAGGCGCGCTTGTGCGTCGGCCACGTGCGTGAACTGCAGCGCGGACGAGACGTCGCCGATCGCGTAGACGCGTGGGTTCGACGTGCGGAGTCGGTCGTTCACGGTGATGCCGGTGCGGGTGAAGGTCACGCCCGCCGCCTCCAATCCCAGCGACTCGATATTCGGCCGTCGGCCCGTCGCCACCAGCAGCTGGTCTGCACGAATTTCCAGCGGACGGTCTCCCTGCGTGGCGGTCACGATGAACTCGCCATCGCGATAGTGTACCGCGCCGATCGCGGCGCCGTTGTGTACGGTCACTCCATCCGCGTCGAACGCTCGCAGGACGGCAGCCGCAGCGTCCGGGGTGTCACGCGGGAGCAGGCGTGCGTCGGCATGCAGCACGGTCACCACGCTGCCGAACCTTGCAAACGACTGGGCGAGTTCTGCGCCGATCGGACCGCCGCCCAGTACGGCCAGACGTGCCGGTCGTTCCGTCAGCGAGAAGATCGATTCGTTGGTCAGAAACGGGGTGTCCGCCAATCCCGGGATGGGCGGCACGCTGGCTCGCGCACCGGTCGCAATGATGGCGCGACGGAAATTGAGTCGCGCCGCGCCGACCTGCACGGTGCGATCGTCGATGAACGACGCATCGCCGAAGAACACGTCGACGCCCAACGAGCGAAAGCGTTCGGCGCCGTCCACGTCACTCATCGCCGCGCGCAGCGTCCGCATACGCAACATCACGGCCTCGAAGTCACCGCTCCCGGACACCGGCGATCCGCCGAAGTCCCGCGCGGCGTGCGCCGCATCGTGCCAGCCGCGGGCCGCACGAATGATCGCCTTCGAGGGGACACATCCGAAGTTCAGGCAGTCACCACCGAACATGTGTCGTTCAACCAGCGCCACGCGTGCGCCCAACCCGGCGGCGATCGCCGCGCTCACGAGGCCGGCGGTGCCGGCGCCGATGACGACGAGGTGGTAGCGCGCACGTGGCTCCGGGTTCGTCCAGTGCCGCGGAGCGACCTGTCGCAAGAGCGCTGCGTTGGCGGCGTCAAACGGGAGCAGGTCAATCGCGGACGGCCAATCGGCGGGTCGCTCGGTGGATGGGGTTTTCACGAGGCGGGCGGGACGGAGAAGGTTCTAGAACGGACTCAGACGGCGTGCGACTGATTGGCGAGGAGCTGGTCGATGCGATCAGTGAAGACTGGCAGCGGCTGCGCCCCGACGATGCGATCGACGACCTCGCCGTCGCGGAAGAACAGAACGGTTGGAATGGCGCGGACGCCGAACTGCGTAGCGGCCTCCGGGTTTTCATCGAAGGTCATCTTGGCCACTACAGCACGCCCGGCATACCGAGTTGCCAGCGTCTCAATGGTCGGGGCGAGGGCTCGGCAGGGGGCGCACCATTCGGCCCACACATCAACCACCAGCAAACCCTTGTGATCCTTTAACGATTCGGCGAGCGCTTCTTCGGTGAGTGCAACGGCGGCAGACATGGAGACTCCAAGAGTAGGGTTGCCGTGGCAAGACCCGGAGTGCGGCCGGAGTTCCCGTGCCGAGCCGTGGGAACTTCTCCCGGCAACACGGACTTGGCGAGTCGTTGCCTGTTGCAGTCGTCGAAACCCGAGATCAGGATCGTCCTCATGGCTCCACTGAAGTCCCCGCGTGCGTTCAGTGACGGAATCGCGCAACTGCTCGACGGCACGTCGTCCGGGCTCATCTTCAAGCATAGCCCTTACTGCAGTCTGTCAGCCGTTGCCCTGCAGCACGTTTCGGCGTTTGCGAAGGCGCATCCGGAGGTGCCGGTCCTGCTGATCGATGTGATCCGGCAGCGTGACCTTTCCAATCAGGTCGAGGAGGCACTGGCCCTCGTGCACCACTCGCCGCAGGTCATTCTCATGAACGACGGTCGGCGTGTGTGGAGCGCGTCGCATCGTGGGGTGAACGAGGAGGCAATTGCCCTGGCCGTGTCAACGGCGGGCGACTCGCCGCCGAGCGGGCGGGCGCGGATCTGACATCGGCACTCTCGGTCCGCGCGTTGGAATCGAGGAGGTGCATGCCGGACGACGAATACGCGCCGTAGATTGTTGCGTCATGACCGGCTCCTGTCTCAGCTCCACGCGGCGTTGCACGCTGGCCGCCATTTTCCTGTGGCTCGCGCCTTCCGTCGCGCAGGCGCACGGCGTGGCGGCCGGCGACAAAGGGTACATCCTGGAGACGTTCGGCGTTCGCCTCGTGCCGTTCATGTATCTGGGCGCCAAACACATGGTGACCGGATACGATCACCTGCTGTTCCTCGTCGGCGTCATCTTCTACCTGTACCGCCTGAAGGACATTGGCGTGTACGTGACGTTGTTTGCACTGGGGCATTCCATCACGCTCCTCGCTGGTGTCCTCGGTGATGTGCGGGTCAACGCTTACCTCATCGACGCCGTGATCGGCGCGTCGGTCGTGTACAAGGCCGCAGACAACCTGGGCTGGATCGACCGCTGGTTTGCTCGGCCACCCGATGCGCGGGTCATGACGATGGTCTTCGGACTCTGCCATGGGCTTGGGCTGGCCACCAAGATGCTCGACTTCGAACTCGCCAAAGACGGTCTCGTGCCGAATCTGATCGCGTTCAACGTGGGCGT
>CAZMGX010000203.1:0-8836 GCA_964565915.1 uncultured Gemmatimonas sp. | reverse complement strand
GCAGTTCAACGTAGTTGCCGGCGGCGGCGATCCAGCGCACGTTGGCGACACGCACGACCTCCAGCTTGCCGACCGACTTCACACTGAACTGCTGCAAGTAGCGCGTCGGCGGCGACGCGCCGCGCGATGAGTGCGGTACGTCGCTGCCCGTATCCGCGAGGAAGGACCGGAGTGCCGTGGCATAGTCAGCTTGGGCGCGCAGGGCCAGCAGCGATTCGATGCGCTGGAGGCCGCTCGCCAGGCGCGCATCGTCGAACGGCTTGATGAGATAGTCGAGGGCGTGCAGTTCGAAGGCCTCGACCGCGTGGTTCTCGTAGGCCGTTACAAACACGACAAGCGGGGGCGCGGGGTACTCGGCGAGTCGGCGCGCGAGGACCAACCCGGAAGTTCGCGGCATGCGGATATCGAGGAACACGACGTGCGGCACCTCGCGTTCGACCTCCGCCAAGGCGCTGGCGGCGTCCGCACACGCAGCCTGCACGCGCCACGCCGGAAACGGCGCCAGCGCCCGCTGCAGATTCAATCTCGCCAGTGGCTCATCATCGACCACAAGCGCGCGCCACGAGGCAACCGTCGGATGCGACCCGTGTGGTTCACTCATCGGCGTGGAGTGGCAGGATCAGGCGCACGTCGAATTGATGCGCTCCGGGCACCGTGGTGAGGATGGCGCGCCCGCGGTACGCGACGTGGATCCGATCACGGAGTGTCGCCAGACCGACGCCAAGGCCCGGGTTGGGCGGCGCATCGGCTGGGACGGTATTGGACACGAGAACACTGGTCGACGCCAGACCGCCGACAACGCACACGGTGATACGCGCGACCGCGTCGGTGCGCTCGAGCCCGTGGCGGACCGCGTTTTCTGCCAGAGGCTGCAGGAGCAAGGGCGGCGACTCCTGGTCGTTCGAGACGCTCTCGAAACCTTCGTAGTGGACGTGCAGTCGTTCGCCGAAGCGGAGTTGCTGCAGTGCGAGGTACTCCTGCAGAAAGGCGAGCTCATCGGCGAGTGGCACCGAATCGCGGGATACGGCCGTGGTTGCATAGCGCAGCAAGCGACTGAGGTGTTGCAGGGCCGTCAGTGCGAGCGCGCGATCATCGCCGCGCACGAGGCCGCTGATGGCGTTGAGCGCATTGAACAGAAAGTGCGGTTCCAGTTGCGCGCGCAATCCCTCGAGGCGCTGCCGTTCCAGGGCAAGGCGCAGCGCCAAGTTATCAGCCTGGAGTTGCTGCTCCTTGGCGGCCACCTCGCGCTGCCGTCGTGTCGCCACGACCGCGTACACGACGGCGTTGGTCGCCAACAGCACGGCGACGTCGATGAGCCGGAAGATCATCGGCATCTCGACGAGTCCCTTGATGACCCCGGCTGCCGAGAGACCTGCATCACTGGCGAGGAGCGCGGCCTGGAACATCAGCTCGACCAGCAGGAAACCCACGGACGCCAGCCATACCCGTCGCCACGGTGTGGGCGTGCGCGTGTGCATCCCGTACAGCGCCGCGCTGAACAGCACCCAGGGTGCGTAGGCGACGAGGTAGCTGAGGAACAGCTCGATGAAGCCAGGCGCGCGACCGCGCCTGATGGCGTCGCTCCACACGGACGCGGCGTGGACGCCGGCGATCGCCGTCCAGACCGCGAAGCTCACCAGTAGACCGGACATGGTATTGGCCCGTTGGTGGTGGAGAACAGACAAGGACTTGATGAAGACGGGCATCACGGGCGGACTACGCAGTGGGTGGCCCGCGAGTGTCGCCGGTCGCGGGGATGGCTTCGTCGAATCATGGTCTTCGTGAGCCGACCGCACGGCGGTTCCGTCACGCCGATCCGGGGTTTCGCCCCTCGCGCCGCGGCTCGTCTGTCCACGGGAGTCATTGTCCAGCGAGCCCTCTTTGTCGGTCCCCCCTTTTCGAACGACCGCATGCATGAGACCGCTGCCGTAGCCGGCCACCGTCGTGCCGTCACCGACGCTGGCCTGAGGCGATCTGCTGTTCGTGCTCTCAGGCGCGGCTGCGTGGCGGCCGCGTACCTGCTGATCGGGCTCGCGTGCACCCACGAACCGCCGACGGCGCCACTTCCACCGGAAATCAACCGCCCCGGCCTCGACTCATTGGTGGCCGATATGCGGAGCGGTGCGATGGGAGGCATCCGGAGTCTCGTCATTCAGGTCGGCGCACATCCGCCAGTCGAACAGTACTTCGGCAGTGCGACACGGCATGAGGCCTACCCGGTGTACTCCGTGTCCAAGAGCATTACGTCACTGCTGACGGGGCTCGCGCTGAGTGACGGTGCCGTGGACTCGGTACGGCTCCCCATCGGGGCCGTGCTCGCCAAACACGACTCGCTCCTGCGTGCTGACGCCCGTCGTGCGTCGATCACGATCGAAGACCTGCTCACCATGCGCGCCGGAATCGCGTGGGATGAGTTGTCCGTGCCGTACACGGATTCGACCAATCCCGTTGGGATCATGCTCCGCGGCGCGGACTGGGTGCGATACGTGCTGTCACAACCAATGGCGGCGGTTCCCGGCACGCGCTACGCCTACAACAGCGGCGCGACCGTCGTACTGGGCGAGGTCGTTGCGCTGGCGACAGACCGTCCACTCGCCGCATTCGCGCAACAGCGGCTCTTCGGCCCACTCGGAATCGTCGCGGCGTCCTGGCAGCATTCGTCGACTGGCGCGGCCAATGCGGGCAGCGGCCTGTCGCTTCGTCCGCTGGACCTGCTGCGAATCGGCGTGATGGTCCGCGACCGGGGGGCCTATGGGGGGAAGTCGGTGGTTCCCGCCGAGTGGATTGTTGCGTCACTCACCCCGCACGTCGGGACGACGGCGGTGCGCTACGGCTATCAGTGGTGGATGTGGGGCGCGCGTGGCGCGTGGGACCCGAGTGACCCGGTCTATGCCGCGATCGGTTGGGGCGGCCAGACCCTCCTCGTACTCCCATCGCGGGCGGCCGTTGTCGTGGTCACGGCCACCAACTTCGATCGAGATCCGGTGCTCGCCGCCCAAGCGTTGAGCCGGCGCCTTGAAAGCATCCTGACGCCCGCGCCTGATCGGAAGTTCAAGGGTCCCCCCGATCCGGTCCCTTAGGCCAGCTCCTTCTGCATTCGCTGCAGGAGCTTCAGCGTGGCGCGCACACCCTCGGCCTCCGACAACACCGTGCCCTCGTACTCGATGCCGACCCACGCGTGGAACTTCGCGCGCAGCACGATCTGCAGCATGCGCTTGTAGTCCGTCTTCGTCTCGTTGCCACTGGCGTCGAAATCGTGCGACTTCGCACTGACCGCCTTGGCGAATGGCATCATCTCTTCGACGGCCTGATAGCGATCGTAGTCGTAGAAGTTGCCGAAGTCGGGCAGTGTGCCGCAGCGCGGGTGATCCACCCGCTTCATCACACGCACCAGCCAGTCGCCGTGCGACGACAGTCCGCCATGATTCTCGACGATCACGTTCAGGTTCATCGGCGCCGCGATCTCGACGAGTCGACGCAATCCGTCGGCCGCGAGTCGCTCCTGTTCCTCAGGGGCGCCCGTGCTTAGCGCATTCACCCGAATGGTGGCACACCCGAGCGTCTTCGCCGCGTCCAGCCACTTGCGATGATTGTCCACCGCCTGCGTCCGCTTCGTGGCATCGGGATCTCCCAGCGCACCCTCACCGTCGATCATGATGAGATGCTGGTACACCCCCTCGCCTTTGGCCCGCGAGTTCATCTCGGCCAGGTACGCCGCGTCGGTGGCCTTGTCCTTGAAGAAGCTGTTGACGTACTCGATGGCCTCGATGCCGTAGTCGCGTTTGGCGACGCGCGCAAAGTCGAGATGATCCATCTGCTTCGCGTAGAGCGCCTTGTGAAACGACCACTGCGCGAGCGAGATCGTGAACGGCGGCGCGAGTGGCGATGTCATGACGGATGATGACCTGTCAGTGGCCGCCGACAGCATCGACGCGCGGGCGGCCGCCGGTGCGGCGGCGAGTGCCAAGGCGGACTGCACGAAGTTTCGACGATGCATGAGCGTTGCGGTGAAAGAAGATGGGACTACCCCGGGAAGATGCCGGTGCTGAGATACCGGTCGCCACGATCGCACACCACAAACACGATGGTCGACTCCCGCACCTCGGCGGCGACGCGCAGCGCGATGATACACGCACCCGCCGCCGACGGACCACAGAATATGCCCTCTTCCGCCGCGAGGCGCCTCGCCATCGCTTCGGCGCCGGCTTGCGAGACCCGTTCGATCCGGTCGACGCGCGACGGCTCATAGATCCGCGGTTGATACTCGGTGCGCCAACGACGAATGCCGGCGATCTGCGAGCCGTCCTCAGGCTGTGCCCCCACGATCTGCACGGCCGGGTTCTGCTCGCGCAGAAAGCGGCCCACCCCCATGATCGTGCCGGTGGTTCCCATCGCGCTCACGAAATGCGTGATGCGACCAGCGGTGTCACGCCAGATCTCCGGACCGGTCGTTTCGTAGTGCGCCCGTGGGTTGTCGGGATTGGCAAACTGGTCCAGCACGCGGCCCTCGCCGCGAGAGGCCATCGCCGCCGCCAGATCGCGCGCGTATTCCATACCCCCCTGGTCTGCCGGCGTAAGAATCAGTTCTGCGCCGTACGCCCGCATCGCGGCGCGTCGCTCGAGGCTGAGATTGTCCGGCATGATGAGAGTCATGCGATACCCAGTCATCGCCGCAACCATCGCCATCGCGATCCCGGTGTTGCCACTGGTCGCCTCGATCAGGCGATCCCCCGGACGGATTTCACCACGCGCCTCGGCGCCACGGATCATCGACAAGACCGGGCGATCCTTCACCGAGCCGCCCGGGTTGTTGCCCTCGAGCTTGCCCAACAGGACGTTGCCGCGAGACGCAATCACCGCATCCGCGATGCGTTGGAGCGACACCAGCGGCGTGTTGCCGATAGTGTCGTCTATGGTCGGATACTGGCGTGCATGACGCATCCCGCGTGGACGGGTCCCGCTACTTGAAGATCTTCAGCAGCGAGCCCACAAAGCCGGCTTCTTCGGCATTGCCGGCGGCCAGCAGCTCCAGTTCACCCTTGTCGAGCCAGATTCCGTCGCACGTCGGGCACTGATCGATGGTGACATGGTTGGACTCGCGCGCGACCAGCGTGCTGCCGTCACGTGGGCACTTGTTGCGCTCGGCCGCGATACGCGACGCACGCTCCTCATCCGCCTTCTCCCTAAGCGCCTTGCGCAGGTCCGCGTCCACTCGCGCAAAGTACTCGTCTTCGTTGCGGCTCGGCTTCGATTCGATGGCCATGGTCTTCTGAACTTGGGGAAGGGTCGATCCTGATGCCTTGAGAATACCAGACGACCCGCGGTCACGGCAGTCGCTTCCGGCCGGCCGCCGTCCGTCCCTGGTCTTCCGGCACCGGGGCCGCCGGCACCGCATATTTCCCCGGCCGAATGGCCCGCCGGAGGGACTCGGCGCTTCTTTCGCTCAAGGTCGCCTGCCCGTGAGTCCGCTCAATCTGCTCGAGGGTCGTCGACTGAAGGTCGCATTCGTCGGCACACACGGGGTCGGCAAGACCACGTTGTGTTTCGACTTGGCCGCACAACTCAAGCGACTCGACCTCGGGGTCGACATCGTCAAGGAAGTCGCGCGACGCTGTCCGTTGCCGATCAATGAAGGCACCACATACGACGCGCAGGCGTGGATCCTGCATACGCAGATCGCCGAGGAGATTGCGGCGTCCGCAAGCAATGAAGTGGTGGTCTGCGACCGGTCGGTGCTGGACAACTACGCGTACCTGGTGGCCCGCGTCGGACGCCGGGCTGAGTTCGACGCGTTGGTGGGCACGTGGGTGCGCAGCTACGATGCGCTGTTCAAGGTACCGGTGTTGGCGGCACCATCGTTCGACGGCACGCGCGCGACGAGTCACCTGTTTCAGGCCGAGATCGACGAACTGATCGACGACCTCATCTCCGCATTCGACGTGCCGGTGCATGCGCTGCTGCCGAGTGAGCGCGACGTGTGGGCCACGCGCGCGCTGGAGACCATGGGCCTGCCGACGCAGCCCCCACAGATCGAGCTGTTCAACCCGTCAGATCGCGTGGGTACAATCGTGGGGCCCCGCTCAGCCTGAGCGAGCCGAAGTCGCGCAGGTCGAGCGTCGCCACCGCACTCGCTCGCAGCCGCTCGGCCATCGCCGCCACGATACTGTCGACCAAGCCGAGATCGAGACTCGCGTATTGCACACGCAACTCGTGCGCACGGCGCAGATCCTGTTCGTGGCCCCACTCGACGGTGAACGCGCCGTCAACGATGTCGCTCAGGAACGCTTCGGCGACGCCAGTGCCCAGGTGCCGCGTGACGAGGTAGTCCACCTCGGGAAGGATGGCCCACGGCAGGACCCATCCGGCCGGGTCGTCGTCAAACAGTTTCAAGAGCACACCGTGATGGCGATCGTCGGCATCGAGCAGTGCGACGATTGCCCCGGTGTCGGCGACGATCACCCGTCACGCCCCATGTCGGTGAGCAGCGCTTCCGCCCGCTCGGACAGATCACCGCGCCCGCTGCGTCCGGCGGCCAAGCTGGATGGCCTCGCGGGAAGCGGTTGGGCGCGCGCATAGATGGCAACCGCCTCCCGCACGAGGTCTGCCGCCGTTCGACCCTGCGATTTGGCTAGGGCCTTGATGCGCCGATAGTCATCGGGGTCGAGGTAGACGGTTGTCTTGGCAGGCTCAGACATATGGTAACCATATATGTTTTTCTGTGGCTGTCAACGGAACTGAGCCTTAGGAAACAGCGGACGGCGTGGCTGGCCACGTCACCGTCACCGCATCATCGCTTTGGCGAATCACCACGGGTTGTAGCGATACCCGTCGGCCTGCAGGACGTTGAGCGCTGTCATCGCGGAGATCGCCACCTTCACGCCGGGAATCAGCTCTTCGCGACGGATGCCGCGCGACCCCGCCGTCTGGCCGCACAGCACCACCTGCGCGCCATGCTGTACCAGCTCTTCGACCAGCTTGCGACTCGGATTGGTCTTGCCGCCAAATCGAGCGGCGAAGGCCGAGTCCGTCAGCAGTGATTGCCATCCACTGCCGTGCACTACGGCGGCGGCGCGGACACGATCCTCGGGGTAGCCGTGACGCACGTGCAGGTTGTAGAACCGCGCCACGGTGTTGAGCTGTGCGTTGACGCGCACGGTGTCGTTCCCGCCCGCATCAATCACGAAGACCGCCTTGAAGACGTGGCCATCGGGCACGAGGAAGGTGGGGTTGTCCACCTTGATCGACATGCCGGTGCTCTGGATGACCGGGCCGGACGTCTGCTGTCCCGGAATCACCGGGGCCTGCGCGGCGAGCGGCGCCGTCCCCAGCACGGCGAGTGCGGCGAACACAGCGACCCGGACGGCACCGCGGCGACGTGCGTCCACCGCGCGCGGGTCAGCGGGGCGGGAAATCGGGAATGCGCGCATAGTCTGCACCTGGCGTGAGGAGGAGGGATGACGGAGCACCGCGCAGAAAGCTACGGGAACGTCCGGAACGGAAAACATCAGGGAATGCCTGTCGCCGACGCACGGGATTGCCCCTGCCGCAATCAGATTATGCACATATAGTGATGTACAACGTTTACCGCCTGCGCCGTTTCCTCTCTCCGTCCTTCCGTCATGAGTCACCCTGTCCGCGTCACCGTCACTCAGCAGCGCGACTACCAGTTCCTGGTGGACTTCGGCGGTGCGTTTCCGGGGCTTCAGGCCGACGAGCCGCCGCCGCTTGGGAGCGGCGAGGGCCCTTCTCCCTCCGAGTTGCTGCTGGCTGGCGTCGCCAACTGCCTCACCGCGAGCCTGCTATTCGCGCTCCGCAAGTTCAAGCAGGATGCGGGCGGCATTCGGGCGACCGCCACGGCGCGCATCGACCGCAATGAGGAGCGGCGACTCCGTGTGCTGGAGATTGCCGTGACGATCACGCTGGGCAAGCCGGGCAGCGAGATCGAGCAGTTGGACCGCATCCTGTCACAGTTCGAGGCGTTCTGTACCGTCTCGCAAAGTGTGCAGCAGGGTATCCCGATTGTGGTGGCCGTCGAGGACGGCGCCGGGGTGCGCGTGAAGTAGCGCGCGCGCTCAGGTCCCGGAAACACGAACGACGGCGATTGGGATCGCCGTCGTTTCGTTGGGCCCAGCCCCGGCGGCTACTTGTGCCGGAAGATGATGCGCCCGCGTGCCAGATCGTACGGCGAGACCTCGACCGTGACCTTGTCGCCCGCGAGAATGCGGATGCGGTATTTGCGCATCTTGCCGGCCACCGTGGCCAGCAGTTCGTGTCCGTTGTCCAGCCCCACGCGGAACATCGCGCTCGGGAGGACGTCGTTGACGACCCCTTCGAATTCGAGGGTTTCTTGCTTCATAAAACCTCAGTCGATGGAGATCGACGCGACGGGTAGTGCCGTCTCGTCGTCGTGCAGAGCGGCCAATCGGCGCACGGAGCGCTGGGCCAACTCGAGGGACGTGACACCACCGTTGCCATCGGCGGCGCCGGAGCGCCACCCCCACGTCGCCTCACTCTCGGCCGACGCGACCAGTGTTTCTTCCCAGAGGATCGTCGGGGCGACGACATCGCGGCGACGTGCGGAATACTCCGTCGGCTCGCCGGCACTCTTGGCAATGGTGCCGCGCCAGAGGATGAGCAGCAGCTCACCGTTGGCGGTATTCTCCGCGCCTTTGCGCAGCCAGACCATGGTCATGGCGACCGGGCCGAGTTGCACGATGCACCGTTCCGGCGACTGACGGATGATCGGTGTGAAGGCCGGGTTTTCGCGGGCCGCAACTCCCACATCGGCCACGATGGCGGCGACGAGCCGGGCATATTCACGCGCAAAGGCGGCCTG
>CAZMGX010000202.1:0-8852 GCA_964565915.1 uncultured Gemmatimonas sp. | reverse complement strand
AATCGACAAGGACCTTGATGCCGAGCCGGCGCGCCTCGGCGATCAGGGCATCGAGTTCGGTGAGCGTGCCGAAGATCGGATCAACATCGGTGTAGTTCGCGACGTCGTAGCCGAAATCACGCAAGACCGCCGACGCACGTTTGGCGAGTCCGCGGGTCTTCGTGGTGTTGAGCACCCGAACCCGCACGCGCACCCCGGAGGGCGCGCGCGCCAAGGTGTCCGAAAGCGCCGCCTGCACGGCCGGTGGCGGCTCCGTGGCGTCCGAGGATCGATACCAGCCGATCGTTCCGCCAACGACCGTCAGCGCCACACCGAGCACGAGCCAGCGTCGCACGCGGCGCGGTGTCGCGACGGGTGACGTGTCCCGCGAGGCGCGCGCGTCGAATGCCGATCTCATCGGACGTGGTTCCACAACGTGACCGTTTCCACCTCGAGGCTTTTCCCCTCGCGCAACGACCATTCGAGACGCAGGCGAACGACCTGTCGAAAGACCTCATCGAACGCGTTGGGGACGCGGTGTGCGAGAAACGCGCGATCGGCGCGCATGAACGTGCGTCCCGGCTCCAGAAAGTCGGCCATGTACAACGCGCGGCCGACACGGCTCCACGTCACGTGGCCGACCGTGTGCCACCGGATGGCGTCGAGTACGTCGATCCGCGGCTCGCCGTCACGTTCGAGATGGAGCGCGGCGGCGGGGCCATGCAGCAAGCCAAACGGACGGACCGCGTCATGGGTGATCGCGCGCAGTGTCTCCTCATCGGCATCACGCAGCGCGTCATGCCAGCGTCCCGCGTCGCGCCACGCCGTCGCTTCGTCGGGCGGCACGGCCATGGCGGCTGCCCACCCGTCCAGCAACGCGACCACACGCGCGACGTGCGCCCGTCGCTTCTCGGAGATGATCGCCCACGACGGGAGTGCGATGGGCATGTGGTCTCAGGCGGCGTCGATGGCGGCCCGCAGGGACGCCGTGAGTGCCAGTGCCTCGTCGACCGAGCGTTCGGCCGCGCGCACGAGGGCACTGCCGACGATCACGCCGTCACCCAACCGCGCCACCTCGGCGGCCTGCGCGGGTGTCGAAATCCCGAAACCGATGCAGAGCGGCAACGTCGTCGCGGCCCGAAGACGCGCAACAGTCGCCGGGAGATCGGCCGAGAGCGAATCACGCTCGCCGGTGACACCCATGCGGCTGATCAGGTACACGAAGCCGCCACCGTGGCGTCCGATCTCTTCCATGCGTCGCGACGGCGTTGTCGGCGCCACCAACCGCACGAAATCGAGGCCGCTGGCACCAAACCATGCTTCGCGCTCGGGATCCGCCCCAACGGGCAAGTCCGTGACGAGCACGCCCTGGACTCCGGACTCACGGGCGCGCTGCAGGACATCTGCGCCAGCCGACAGGAGCGGATTGAGATAGCTGAACAGCACGATCGGAACGCGCACCGCGGCCTGTTCGATGAGCGCGAGGGTTCCGCGCAACGTCATGCCCTGTTCGATGGCCTGCTGCGAACTGCGCTGGATGACCGGACCGTCGGCGAGCGGGTCGGAGAACGGAATGCCGACCTCGATGATGTCGGCGCCGGCTGATTCGAGGCCGCGAATCAGATCCAGACTCCGCGCCGGGTCGGGATGGCCGGCCGTGACATAGCAGACGAGGGCGCGTCGACCCTCGGTCGCCAGCGCGGCGAAGCGGGCGGCGATGGGGGAGCGCGTCGCGGATTCAGGCGAAGTAGTCGGCAATGCGAATACCATGGCGGTCGGGATCTTCGGTGCGGATGATCGTGCGTCGGTACTGCCCGTGCTCGTCCTGATCCAGCAGATCGATATGTATCACATCCGCCAACCGATTGCCCTGGGAATCGGAGAGAAGACGGACGATCGGACGCGACAGCGCCGTTGGCTCCGGATTCGCGCATTGCACCAGCGCCAGTTCCAGCGTGTCGAGCGTGACGACGGTGCCGACCGGATAGATGCCGGTCAGGTTGATGAAGGCCTTGACGACCACTTGATCGAGGCCAAGCCGGGGATTGTCGCGCATCCCGCGCAACACGTCGGCCGGGGTCCACGGCGACTGCTGATAGACGCGCGTCGTCGTGGCCGCATCGAACCCGTCGGCCACCGCGATGATCTTGCTGAACATCGACAGGCGCCGGGGCCGTGTGGGTTTCGGATAGCCCGAAAGGTCGATCCGCATATGATGCTCATACGCGGCGGTTATGGACCGCCACGGACGACCGGCGCCCGTCGGCATCGCGAAGAGCGCCAGCACCCCCTGCCAGGAATGTGTTTGCAGCACGGCGCGTTCGGCGTCGTCGAGCTGTCCGCGCTTGTTGAGCAACTCGATCGGGAGTCTGGATTTCCCGATATCGTGGAGCAGCGCCGCGAGGCCAAGGTCGAGCAGTTGCGGCTTCGAGAGCCCGAGCCGACGCCCGAGCGCGACGGACAGGATGCACACGTTGACGCTGTGCACGAAGGTGTACTCGTCGAATTCGCGCAGCGTCGTCAATCCCATGAGGGACGCCGAGTCCGTCATGATCGCGTCGACGATGCCTTGAACGGCGCGCTTCACGCGCTTGAGCCCGGGGCTGCGCCCCAGCCGTGCCGACGTCATGACGTCACGCGTGACATCCAGCGAGCGGACGTAGGTCTGGCGCGCCCGTTCCTTCGAATCGAGCTCGGTGTCGTCGCCGATGATCCCTTCGTCCGACGGCGCCGAAAAATCGAATTCTGTCACGTCCGAGAGCGCCAGACGATTCGCCAGCTGGGCGAGACGCTCCTCTTCCGGATACTCGAGCGGCGGTGACTGGAGAAAGGCCAGCAGCACGACCCATGCGCGCGGCGCGGGTGAGCGGAGCACGGTGATCCCGCCGATGCCGGCGTCACGAAAGAGGCCCAGCACATACGCAACCGCGGCGTAGTTGTCGAGCGTCAACCGCAGCCGCAGCTCGTTCACGAACAGATAGTCGCCGACGCGCCGCAGTTCACAGCCGTCATCCGACGTGCGCAGCCGATCGGCCGCCGCCGTCAATTCAAGCAACGCCTTCTGCACCGCGGCGTTTTCAACGGGATAAAGGCGCACGGCGCGCACGGCGCCGTGCAGGGCGACCACATACGCTCGCGCATTTCGTTGGGCCTGTGCGTCCGTGCCCTGATCGGTGCCGCCGGCGGGCGAGGGATGGCTCATGTGCCTCCCCGCAACGCGCGCGCGACGGCGCTGCGCACCACGACGTCCTTGGTGTCAGCGGCGCGTTGGAGCCCTTCGATGGCTGAAGCGCTCCCGATGAGTCCCAGCGCTCGCGCGGCGCACGCACGCATCTCCGGATTCTCCTTTGCCCCCAGCAAGCCTCGCGCGTTGAGGATCGTATCCAGTTCGGCCACACCCGCGTCGCCGCACACGGTGCCGTACGCCTCGAACACGGCCATCTTCTCGCCGAGGTCAGCGGCCCGCAGCTCCTTTCGACGCAGCACTTGCACCAAGCGGGGCATCGCGCCCGCGTGCCGACGGGTCGCTATGGCCCGAAACGTTGCAACCCGCACATCACGATGGCTGTCATCCACACCGCGTTCCAGCGCCTGCAGTGCGCCCGGCGACGCAATCTCCGCCAATGCCGCAATGGCCTCCACGCGCAGCCCCTCGTCGTCGCCGCGCAACACGCGGGAGAGTCCGGGAACGGCCGCGGGGGTCGCCAGCAGCGTGGCCACTCGCAACGCACCACGCACGACGATGGGATCCGCGTGCTCGAGCAGGGCGGTGAGTTCGCCGGTGTGGGCCCCCGCGAGACGCAACGAGGCCCGCTCGATCGAGGCGCGCGCCGGCGACGCCGTCGCCGGCCCCAGCCACGTGACCAGCGGCGCGAGCGCGGCCGGCCGCAGCTCGGCGAAGAGACTTTCGAGCACCGACGGCACGGGCGCGCGCGCGCCTTCGTCGAGCGCTTGCAGCAGTTGGCCCATGACGGCCGGGTCGCTCAGACGAGACGGCAACTCGCGCAAGCCGTTCGCGACCGCTTCAGCATGTTCGCCGCGGCGCAGCGTCGTACTCGCCTCGCGCAGGACGAAGGCCACCTGCTCGTAGTCGCCCATGGTCAGGGCTTCCAGCAGCAGGTGGTCGATGAAGCCCAGCGCCTGCTCGGGCGCGTCACCCGAGTCCGGCAACTCGACCAGATCGAAGAGCATGGTCAGGGCATTGCGGCGCTGGTCTTCGGAATACTCGCGCTTGAGCTCCTCCTGGAGATACGAGACCTCGCGCGGCTCGAGGAAGTACAGGGTGCTCTCAAAATCCTCCATGCGCACGAAGCCGGACGGCGGGCCGTCCCCCGGGGACCCCGACTCGGCGGCCGGAACGGCCAGTGGCGCCTGCTCCCGACCCGACGCGTCCGTGCCCTGTCCACCGCCGCGATCCTGTGCGGCGACGGCCAGATCGACGACGCCATCCAGCTCGACGTGCCGGTATTCAACGCCCTGCAGATCGGCCACCCAGAGCAGCGTAACGAGATCGTCTTCATCCGCTGCGGCGGTCCGTGCGCGATGAAACACCTGCAGCAGCACTTCGAGTTCGAGGGTCTCGAAGCCCGCGTGCAGCGTCAACGCCCGGAGACCGTCCCGATACAACAGCCACGGCAAGCCGTCGGTGCCGCGCTCGAGATCCTGGTACACGATCCGATCATCCCAGACGAACGATGATTCACGGATGTCCAGCATCACCGACGGCACTGCACCCCACACTTTCGTGAACGCGGCGCGTGCCTGCTCCACGGCCTGTGCCCGAGTGGGGTTGTTGGGGAGATACAACTGGAACGCCCGCTGCGCCTTGGCGAGCGCGCGCAGCGCATCCTCCAGGGCGGACGTCGCCTGCGCCGTCGGCGCGACGGTCGCCGTTCCGACGCTCACAGCGGCGGCAGCGTGTGTTGGCTGATCGTGGCCATGTCTTTGTCACCACGACCGCTCACGCACAGCAGCACGGGTTCATCCGCCGCCCACCGTCCGGCCGATTGCTCGATCCACGCAACGGCGTGCGCCGTCTCGAGCGCCGGAATGATGCCTTCGAGGCGGCTCAACAGCACGACGCCGTGCAGGGCCTCGTCATCGGTGACGGACACATACGTGGCGCGCCCGCTGTCATGCAGCCAGGCATGTTCCGGACCGACGCCGGGATAGTCGAGCCCCGCCGAGATGGAGTGCGCAGGATGCACCTGGCCATTGGCATCCTGCAGCAGGTAACTGAGCGCCCCGTGCAGCACGCCCGGTGTGCCCTTTGTAATCGATGCACTGTGGCGCTCGGTGGACAGACCTTCGCCGGCCGCCTCGACGCCGACGAGTTCCACGTCGTGATCATCGACAAACCCGGCAAAGATGCCCATGGCATTTGAGCCGCCGCCGACGCAGGCCACGACCGATTTCGGCAGGCGCCCGGCTTTCTCAAGCATCTGCGCGCGTGCTTCGCAACTGATGATGGACTGGAACCAGCGCACCATGCGCGGATACGGCGCCGGCCCCACCACCGACCCGATGATGTAGTGGCTGTCGTTCACGGTCGTGACCCAGTCACGAATCGCTTCACTCGTCGCGTCCTTGAGGGTCCGCGTGCCCGCCGTCACCGGAACGACCGTGGCACCCATCAGCCGCATGCGCAGGACATTCAGCTCCTGTCGCCGCATGTCCTCCTCGCCCATGTAGACGACACACTCGAGTCCGAACCGCGCGCAAATCGTGGCGGTTGCCACGCCGTGTTGTCCGGCTCCGGTCTCCGCGATGATGCGTCGCTTGCCCATTCGCCGCGCCAGCAACGCCTGACCCACCGTGTTGTTGATCTTGTGGGCGCCGGTGTGGTTGAGATCCTCGCGCTTGAGCCAGAGCGGAGCTCCGACGCGTGCGGACATTCTCGGCGCGAACGTCAGCGCCGTCGGGCGCCCCACGTATTCACGCAAGAGGTGGTCGAGTTCCGACAAGAACGCGGGATCGCTCACGGCAACCGCGAGCGCCGCCTCGAGTTCATCGAGTGCTGGAATGAGCGTCTCGGGCACGTACCTTCCCCCGAAGGGACCGAATCGATCGCTCATGGCACTGCTCGGTGCAACCACTGTCGTCACCTGCTCTCCTTGGCGGCCGAAACCGCAGACACGAAGCGTGCAATCGCTGAAGGATCCTTCAGCCCTGGCGCGTACTCCACTCCGGAAGATACGTCCACCACATCCGGTTCCAGCAGTGCCATGGCGCGCGCGACATTGTCGCCGCGAAGGCCGCCAGCGAGCACGAGGCGAAGCTGCGGTACCGCCCGGCGCAGCAACGCGACGGCTTCGGCCAATCCGCTCCAGTCCAGCGTAACGCCGGTGCCACCAAGCTGCCCCACGACCTTGGCATCCAGCACCAGGGCGCCAGTCGTGCGCGCCAAGGCCTCCGCGTGCGCGGGAAGCGCTGTTCCTTCGACGCGCAGCACCGGCCAGAGGGCACGCGACGTCCGCCGGTGGAGGTCGACCAGAACCTCGACCGACGGATCACCGTGGAGCTGCAGGACGTCGAGATCGAGCCGGTCAGCGATGCTGACGATTTCGTCGACCGGATGGTCGCCGAAGACGGCGACCCGCTGCACCGCCGGTCGACGGGCGCCGAGCACGGCCGATGCGGTCGCCAGATCGAGCAGTCGCGGCCCGCCCGCGAGGATGACACCGAGATAGTTCGCGCCGGTCGCTTCAGCCTGCTCGGCGTCTTCCCGGCGGGTGAGGCCGCAGATCTTCACGGCGGTTGGCCGAGCACGGCCTGCGCGATGATGGGTCACCGCGCGCGACGCGCGACGGACGACAGGGCGCGCACGGCCGCGGTCGGGTCGCTCGCGGCGGACACCGCGCTCCCCACGAGGATCGCATCAGCACCGGCGTCTGCAGCGGGGAGCACGTCGTCGACGCTGCGTATGCCGCTTTCGGCTACGGCGATGCTGCCCGGCGGAATGCTCGGAATCACCTGCGTGGCGGTGTGCGGGTCGATGACGAGTGTCTCGAGATTGCGGTTGTTCACGCCGATCACGTCGGCGCCGGCCTGCAGGGCGCGTTCGAGTTCGTGCAGGTCGCGCACTTCAAACAGCAGTGCCAGACCGGTCTCGTGCGCGGCGTCGACGAGCCGCGACAGCCGGTCGGGATCGAGGGCGCGCACAATCACGAGCGCCGCCGAGGCGCCGGCCGCACGCGCTTCCCACAGCTGCACGGGCGCGACGAGGAAGTCCTTTCGGATGACTGGCACGTCGACCCGCGCGGTCACCATCGCGAGATCGTCCAGCGACCCGCCGAAGCGAGTGGGCTCCGTGAGTACCGAGATCGCCGCCGCGCCTCCGGCGACATAGCTCGCGGCTTGCGCTGCCGCATCGAGACCTGGATTGATGGCGCCCTTCGATGGCGAGGCGCGCTTCACCTCTGCGATCACGCGCACCATGTCGGCGCGCAGGGCACTGGCGAACGGCGTGCCGGGGCGTTGGTCCCGCGCCTGATCGCGCAGCTCGGCCGCGCGGCGCATGGCGGTCTCGGCGCGCTCAAATGCGGCGCGGGTAAGCTCCCCCAGGGTTCCACTCGGCGGCACCCACTGGGGTCCGGAAAAAAACGCTTGCACTTCGGCCTGTATTCGGTTAGCGTGGATTCGGCACCTTTTCGGTCCGTCAAACCGTCGGATCTTATCGTCAAGGCGCCGCAGGGAACAGTGCAGACCCCTCAGGAGGCGCCATGCCGTTGACCAAACGTCAGCGCGAGATTCTGTCGTATCTCTCGGAGTATCAGGAGTCGAACGGATACGCCCCGAGCTTCGAGGAGATCGCGCTCCAGTTCAACTATAACTCGCTCGCCACCGTTCACGAGCATCTCACGAACCTCGAGCGAAAGGGCTACATCAGGCGCTCGTACAACGAGAGCCGCGCGATCGAGATCCTGCCGTCCGAGATGTTCCAGCGATCGGTGGAGCTGCCGCTGTTGGGCAGCGTGGCGGCCGGCTCACCCATCGAGGCGTTGTCGTCGGGCGAAACGATGGCGGTTCCCGACGGGTTCCTGCGCAAGAATGGCAGCCACTACGTGCTTCGCGTCCGCGGGGACTCGATGATCGAAGATCACATCAGCGACGGCGACTTCGTGGTGGTGAATGATCGGCAGGCGGCCGACAACGGCGAGATGGTGATTGCCCTGCTCGATGGCGCTGCCGCCACGGTCAAGCGCTATTATCGCGAACGGGATGGGCGCATTCGTCTGCAGCCGGCCAACGAGACGATGTCGCCGTTGTTCGTGCATGAGGACGACGTGCGCATTCAGGGGATCGTCGTAGGGGTCTTGCGGCGCTACTGACGTGCCACGTGGTCCTCGGCGGGTGTCTACCCGACGCTGATGGCCGCCTGTGACGCACGCTTCAGTCGCGTCAGCGCGGCGCGACCGACACCGGCGGCAAGCCCCTCGCGCGCATGCTGCACAGCGGCGGGGTACGTGAGCGAACGGCCGCTGACAAACAGCGCGGCCGCGGCGTTCAGGACCACCGCGGCCTTGGCCCCCGGCGGCCCCTGCCCGTCCAGAACCAGTTCGATCAGCGCGGCGTTCTCGGTCGGCGATCCACCGGCCAAGTCGGATTCGCTGATCCCGTCGATGCCGCAGATGTCCGGGTCGATGCGCCAGCGAGACAGCGAGCCGTCGACCACTTCGACCACGTCCGTCGGTCCCAGCGGTGAGACCTCGTCCATACCTGGCGCGCCGTGTACGATCAATGCGTGGCGGGTGCCGAGCGCCGCCATCGCCTCGGCGAGCAGCAGGACGCGCGCTGGTTCTGCCACGCCGATGACCTGACGCCCGGCACGAGCCGGGTTGGCGAGGGGACCGACAATGTTCATCACCGTCGGC
>CAZMGX010000201.1:0-8896 GCA_964565915.1 uncultured Gemmatimonas sp. | reverse complement strand
CAAGCGCCCGGAGTGGGCGCGGAACAAGCCTGGGTGCTCGATGCTGTCTTGCAGTTCCTAGGCGGAGCCCTGGCGCGGGCCGTACCGGCCCGGTCGCGGTCCGGGGCCCTCGCCGGTTAACTTTGTCGGCTGACCCCCCCTCGCCTTGGCCATGCCCAAAGTCTGTCCCAACTGCAACACCCAGTACTCCGATGCATTCGCCGTCTGTCCCAACGACGGTGCCACGTTGCGCGCGGCGGACCCCGGCAGCGACTTCATCGGCACGATCGTCGCCGATCGGTACGTGATTACGGAGACGCTTGGTGAAGGCGGCATGGGCAAGGTCTACCGCGCCCGCCACGTGCGTCTGCCGCGCGAAGCCGCCATCAAGGTCTTGCATCCGCACATGGTGCAGGACCCGGCAGCGGTGGCCCGGTTCGATCGTGAGGCCGCCAACGCCAGTCGGATCGATCACGAGAACGTCGTACGCGTGTTCGACTTCGGCGAGACGAACGAAGGACTGGTGTATCTGGCCATGGAGTTCGTGGCCGGGCGTACGCTCAAGGACATCCTGGAGACCAGCGGGCCGCTCAGTCTGACCCGCACTGCCGCGATCGTACGACAGGTGGCCGACGGACTCGATGCGGCCCATCGGCTCGGCATCGTGCATCGCGATCTCAAGCCGGATAACATCCTCGTCGTGAAGGACGAGCTGGGGCAGGAAAAGTGCAAGATCGCCGACTTCGGCATCGCGAAGGCGATCGGTTCCGGTGAGAAGTCGCTGACGCAGACAGGATTCGTGATCGGCACGCCGGAATACATGAGTCCCGAGCAGCTGCTGGGCGAAGAGATCGATCATCGCAGCGATGTCTATTCGCTCGCGCTCGTGGCGCATCAGTGCCTGACCAACGAAACTGCGTTCGACAGCAAGACGCCCGATCGCGGCATGATGGCACGGTTGACGAATCAGCCGCGGACGCTCGCACATTTGTGCCCCGAGCAATCGTGGCCGAAGGATCTTCAGGCGGTCCTCAATCGCGGGCTCGACCGACAGCGCGCACGGCGGTACGAGTCGGCGGGGCAGTTCGCCGGCGCGTTCGAGAAAGCCATGACGTCGGCCGTCACGACGCCGCCAGCGCCGCGCCCGGTCGCGCCGCCACCGCCGCCACCGCGGCCGCGCACCCCACAGCCTCCGGTCGCTGCGGTCAAACGGGAGCCGATCGTCGGTCGAACCAGCCGGCAGACGCCGCGCAGCACGCCTGCACCGCAGCTGCCGCCGCAGCCTTTCGCGCAGCCGTCGGCGCCGTCGATTCCGTCCTTTCGGTTGTCGCGACTCATTCCGCGTTTGCCGATCGTGCGATGGACAATGACGGCGTTGGTGGTGGGGTTCGCGTGGTTGCTGGTCACCGAAGGCAGCATCCCGCGCGCCCTTCGCAAAGCCGGCGCTATCGCGCGGCGAGCGCAGTCGACGATTCTCGGCGGCGGCTCCGGCGGTGCGCGTTCGGCACCGGCGAGTGTCGCCTCACCGGATGGCGCCTCGCCTACGGCAGGCGAAACGCCCGAGCCGGTGATGCCGACGTTGTCGAACCCGCCGTCGGTCAAGCCGCCGGTCGGCAGCGAACCGACGCCGCCGCCCGCGGCAGCCCCGCCAGCCACGAATCCCCCCGCGAATCCGCCCGGCTCAAGTCCGCCGGATGGCATCGGACGCGATTCACTCGGGAACGTCAGCCGCTAGCGGCCGGCGCGGTACGTCCCAACGCCGCCTCGGCGGCGGCGATACGTTGTTTGGTGCGCAGGAACGAATCCGGATTGAGTGAGATCGAGTCGATCCCGCATTCCACCAGAAACGCGGCGAAGTCGGCATGGTCACTGGGCGCCTGACCACAGATACCGACCGGTCGGCCCGCGGCGTGTGCACGTGTGATCACATCGCGAATCATCCGGGTGACGGCGGGATCGCGCTCATCGAACAGGGCTGACAGCAACGCGGAGTCGCGGTCGACACCGAGCGTCAACTGCGTGAGGTCGTTCGATCCAATGGAGAACCCGTCAAAACGGGCGGCGAACTCCGTGGCCAGCACGACGTTCGACGGGATCTCGCACATCACGTAGACCTGCAGACCGTCCTGCCCGCGCACCAGACCGGCTTCCGCCATCGTGGCGAGCACACGATCGGCTTCCGCGAGCGTCCGGCAGAACGGGATCATGACCACGATGTTGCGCAAGCCGATGACCTCGCGTACCTGGCGAATGGCCTGACACTCCAGCGCAAAGCCCTCGCGATAGCGTTCACTGTAGTAGCGACTGGCACCGCGGAATCCGATCATCGGATTCTCTTCCGGCAGCTCGAAGGCGGATCCGCCAAGCAGTCCGGCGTACTCGTTGGTCTTGAAGTCACTCATGCGCACGATGACCGGCCGCGGGTACTGCGATGCCGCGATGGTCGCGATGCCGCGAGCCAATCGCTGCACGAAGTAGTCCCGCCGATCTGCGTAGTCGCGCGTGAGCGCCTCGATGCGCGCGCGCTGCATCGGGTCGGTCACGCGATCGAAGTGCACCAACGCCATCGGATGCACCTGCACGTCGTCGGTGATGATGAACTCGATGCGGGCGAGCCCGACGCCGTCGGTCGGCAGCTGCCAGTGCGTGAACGCCGAGGCGGGATCAGCCAGGTTGATCAGCACCTTGGTGGCTGTTGCCGGAATGTCCGAGAACGCCACGTCCTCGCGATGGCAGGGAATGGCGCCCGCATACACGACACCGTCTTCGCCGCCGGCGCAGGACATCGTGATCGACGCGCCGTCGGGGATGCACGTCGTCGCGCCCGCGGCACCGACGATGGCGGGAATACCCAGTTCGCGGCTGACAATGGCCGCATGGCACGTTCGTCCCCCGCGTTCGGTGACGACGCCGGCCGCGGTCCGCAGGGCCGGCACCCAGTCCGGGTCGGTCGCCTCGGCGACAAGAATCGATCCGGCGCGGAACGACGCCAGATCCCGTGCATCGCGAATCACGCAGGCGGCGGCGGTGGCGACGGCGCTGCCGACGCTGCGGCCACGACATAGTTCCTGGCCCGTGCCATCGAGGTGCCAGGTCACCATTCCCGGTGCCCGACGTGACTGCACCGTCTCGGGGCGCGCTTGCACGATGTACAACTGGCCGTTGGTGCCGTCCTTGGCCCACTCGATGTCCATCGGAACGTGGTGGCCAGAGCGCCGGGAGACTTCGCGCTCGATTTGCACGGCCCATCGCGCCAACTGCAGCGCATCGTCCTCGCTGATGCACAGTTGTTGCCGCAACACATCAGGCGTGACGTCATTGCGAGTCGGTGATCGTGGATCATCCGAAAGCACCAGCGTCCGCTCCTTGTCGCCGATGTGCACCCGAAGCAGCGGACGCAGGGCCGGATCGTCCAGCAGCGGCTTGAACAGCAGCAGCTCATCGGGATTCACGGTACCCTTCACGACGTTCTCGCCGAGTCCCCACGACGCGGTGACGAGCACGACGTCGGGAAATCCCGATTCGGTGTCGATGGTGAAGATGACCCCGGATGCCCCCACATCGGATCGCACCATCTGCTGTACGCCGACCGAGAGTGCGACGCGCATGTGCTCGAAGCCATGGGCATCCCGATAGGCGATGGCACGGTCGGTGAACAGGGATGTGACGCATGCCTGCCAGTGGGTCACGACGGCGTCGTCGCCACCGATGTTCAGGAAACTCTCCTGTTGCCCCGCGAAGCTCGCTTCGGGCAGGTCTTCCGCCGTGGCGCTCGAGCGAACGGCCACGCGCGTGTGTGCGTCCCCACAGCGTGTGCACAACTCGTGGTAGCTGGCTGCGACGGCGGTGCGCACCGCGGCGGGTACGGGGGCCGAGTGCAATCGTGCGCGGATCGAGGCTCCGGTTTCCTGGAGCGTGTGGCGTCCGGCCTTCCAGTCGGCCAGGCTCGTCGTGATCGGTTCGACGAGATCGTTTTCCGTGAGGAAGTGCCAGTAGGCCGCCGCGGTCACCGCGAATCCCGGCGGGACGCGAATGCCCGCCGGGACCAGCGTCTGCGTCAGTTCGGCGAGTGAGGCGTTCTTGCCGCCGACACGTGCGACCGATGTGGCCGCGGGATCATGATACCACAGGACGAACGGTTCGTTGTCGCGTGCCACTTCGTGCGCCACTGCCGCTCCGGGTCATGGGGAGACACCCATCGCCTGTCTCAACGTCGACTTCCAGCCGTCGTCGGCGTTGAACAGGGTTTCCGGGAACGTGCGGAACTTCGCAATCTCACTGAAGATGTCGGCCGCCGTGTAGTTGTTGAGGCCGACACCCGCGAGATACTGGAGCCGCAAGTTCTTGTCGGTATTGATCTCGGCACCCTGCAGCCAGTCTCGCAACTGCGGTCCACTGCCGGCATAGGTCGAGAAGAGATCAATAGGCGTTTCGAATCCCGACTCAATCAGGGAACTCCCGACCGCCCGGTAGCCGGCCTGCTGAAAGCGTTGTTCCATGGCCCGGATGTCGATCGTGGTGGGCCCATCGTGTCCCAGCAGTACGACGTCGTATCCGCGACCCTCGATCGTGTTGGCCCAGACGGTCCCGTTCGGAAACACCTCGAAGAACGTCGCGAGTTCGCTGCGGACGGCTTCCAGGGTGCTTTCATACAGCGGGACCCACTGTGTCACCACCCCGCCGGGTTTGAGATGCGCCTTCACCGACTCGAAGTACTCGCGCGTGTACAGCGAGGCGGCGCCCTTCACCCACGGGTTGATCGGATCGGACGTGATGACATCGAACTGCTCGTCCGACGTGAGCACGTAGCTCCGCGCGTCGTCGAAATAGATCTGCGTCCGCGGGTCCTTGGCGACGTTGTTGTTCTCCTTCACGAACCATGTCGACACGACGGCGGGAATCAGCGGCTCGATTTCGCAGATCACGAGGCGTGTCACGGACGGATAGTTGAGAAACGACCCGGCGGTGACACCGGCGCCGAACCCGACCACCAGCACCGATTGCGGATTCGGGTGAACGAGCGCCGGCAAGTGGGCGAGCATCTTCTGCAGGCGCATGTCCTGCGGCAGGCTGGAGGCCTCGACCTTGCCGCTGACGTGGAACTGCGTGGCGCCGTTGCTCAACACGTTGGTAACGGCCACCGAGCTGTTCATGCCCTCGCCCACATACAGGATGTCGGTCTTGCCGATCCACGTCACGGCGTATCGACCATGCGCCACCAGATTGCCGGGGAGGGCCGGCATCACCGCGATCAGCAGAAGTGCCAGCAATGGTGCCGCCAATAGACCGCCGCGACCACGCGCGCCGCCGGGCGCGGGCGTCTGCGCGTCGCCAGGCGCGGCATGCTCGGGTGCAAGCCACACCAGCATCGACGCGATAGCCGCCAGCGCAATCAGCACCCGCTGCGCATCGCGCGTTCCGAGGGCGGGGATGAGCAACAGGCTGCACACCGTCGCCCCCACAATCGAGCCGACGGTGTTCGCGGCGTATACGCGGCCGACCAGTCGCGAGGTGTCTTCCCCGGGGGCAGCGATGGCGGCCAGTGCGAACGGAAAACTCGCCCCCCACAGTACCGCAGCTGGGAGCACGGCCAATGCACCACGCACGAGGTCCAGCTGCAGCGCGTACCACGCGCTGGGCGCGAGCGACGGATTGATCGGCCAGTTCGGGAGCGCCACGAAGATGACCATCGCGGACCAGGCAATGGCGCACGTCAGCAACAGCTGACACCAGGCGAATGCCGTGCGCGGGCTCGCGACGATTCGTGCCAGCCACGCACCGCCGGCGCTGCCAATGCCAAGGCCGCTGAGGAAGACCGCGAGAATCATCGAGAAGGTGTAGACCGACGCGCCGAACGTCAGTGACAGGAGGCGCGTCCATACGACCTCGGCGGCCAACGCACACGCACCGGAGAGACCAATGGCCACGTACAGCAGGCGTACGCCGGCGCCCGGTGCACTCGCGGGTGTGTGTACCGTTGTGGCACTCGGCGCGGCCTCCGCGATCGCTGCTGGCGCCCGTAACGAAATCACCCACGCAATGCCAGCCACGATCAGATTTAATGCGGCTGCAACATACGTTGCCACACTTTGGTCGTGCACACGAAGCAGATAGAAGCCGGCCAGCACGCTGCCCACGACGGCGCCGACGATGTTCCCGCCGTAAAAGAACCCGAGCCAGGAAATGCCGCGCGGCGAAGACTCCACCCACCGGGCGATGGCCGGCAACGTGGCACCCATGAGGATCGTGGGCGGCAACAGGCACAATCCGGCGACCACAGCGCGCAACATCAGCGCCAGTGCACCGTGACCTACAGCCGGCGAGTACAACTTGCCCACCAGCGGAATGGCGAAGAGCTCGAGGATGCCGATCAGCCCGATGCTGAGCTCCAGCAGCGCATACAGTTGCAGCGGATGACGCGAGCGCGCCGCAAATCGCGGGAGCGCCAAACTGCCGATGCACATGCCGCCCATGAACGTCGCCAGCAGCACGCCGAGAGAAATGGCGGAAGACCCGATCACCAACTCGAGCAGCTGGAACCACACCACCTCGTAGATCAGCGCGCAGGTTCCGCTGCCCACGAACAGCAGCAGGAGAAAGGGCAGGACACGGCGTGTCGCGTGGTCGGCGCTATCGGAGCGAGGGCTACGGCTGGACATTCGGGAAGGGACGGGGGAGCGAGGGACAGGACCCCCAATCTACGAGCGAGGCGGGGAGACCGTTCGATGCCGCCCGGCGCTACTCGCCGGTCGTGACCGGGATGGGGCGGGTCGAGCCGACGTCGATCAGCGCCATACGACGGAGATGGACTGAGTCGGCAGCCCCCACGAACGCCATGGTGCCGCCCGTGGCGTCCAGTGCCGCCGTCAGCTGTGTGAGTCCGCCGCAGACATACCGGTTGCAGAGGTCCGACCGCAGGGATCGGGGAAGTGCGCAGCCGGTGGTTTCATGGAAGAGACACGAGCCGCGATAGTGCCGTTGCGGCACGTGGGCGTTGTACAGCGCCAGCAATTCCGCGTCGCCGAGTGCCTGATGTTCGCGCCGAATGCGCGCGACGCTGTCGGCGCGCAGGAAGGCATGGTCACCGCCGGCCGTGCAGCACTCACCGCGGCAAGTGGCGCAGCTGCGTCCGAGTACCGCCGCCATCTCCTCGGCTCTCGGAGTCGGGACATCCCGCTCCGGCGGCGGTGCGGACAACACCTCGCCGTCGCGACGACGCGCGTCGGCGCTCCGGTCGAGCGATACCTGCAACCGCTCGAGAAAAGCGCGCCGCACCGACGGGGGGACCGGTTCGGTCTCGCGCGTGTTGGCCGGCACCACCGCCACCGGGATGCTGCCGTGATCGGAGGATACGGCGGTCGCCCGCGCCACGCGCTCGGCAGACGCGCGGATGCGCACATTGCGTTCGCGCTGGGCGGCAATCGGATGATGACGGAGTGACATGGCGTGAAGAGTACCCGCCATACCGTGGTGGCGACACCGTTCGCGCCGTTGTACTATCCGCGCGTCACGACGGAGACGGGGATGGCGGACTGGAAGGCCGACTACGAGGACGCGGCAGATCGCGAGGCCACACGGTTCGCGCGACTGTCCGTCGACGACCTGCTGCTCGAGATCCGAGCGGGTCGCACGGGCGAGTATCACACCATCTGGGGCATCGCGGGGAGCCGGGGAACGGCGTCGCAGGTCGCCTGGCCCTTGTACGATGTGCTGCTGTCCGACCGACCCTATCTCGACCGCTATCACTGCGCGGCGGCGTTGCTGCGCGTGCTGGCGTGCACGGAGTTCGAAGCCGTCGCGCTCTCGGCCAACTGGCCGACACGCGCGCAGGATCTGTCGCGCCTACACGACGTCATTGCACGGTCCGTCGGCGGTTGCGGACAGGAACCCGGATAGTTTCGCGCTCGGCAGGCACGGCGCGCGACGATAACTTTCGCGTGACCCGTCCCGACGCCGTCACGCCCACCCCCGCGCTCCCATGTTCGAACTCCGGAAACCGTATCTGCTGTATCTCGGTGCGGCGCAGCGTCCTACCGATGCGAAGACGGCGTGCGGACTGCGCGACTGGTGCGGCACGGAAGTCGTCGGTGAGTGGAGCCTGCCGGCGTCGACGGTGAGTGTGGGCGTGCCACGCCTCACTCCCAGACAGGCTGCGGACCGTGGCGCGGCCAGCCTGGTGATCGGCGTGGCGCCGGTCGGCGGGCGGCTGCCTGATGAGTGGTTGCCAGACCTGGAGGACGCGATCGCGGCCGGCATGGACATCGTGAGTGGCATGCACACGCGGCTGACGTCGTTTCCGCGATTGGTGGAGGCCGCGCGCCACGCCGGTGTGCGCCTGCTCGACGTGCGGCACAGTGATGTGGCTTTTCCGGCCGCGACGGGTCGCAAGCGTTCAGGGAAACGCCTGGCGACCGTCGGGACCGATTGTGCGCTGGGCAAGAAGTACACCGCCTTGGCACTGACGCGCGCCCTCACTGCCCTCGGCGCGAACGCCACGTTTCGTGCGACCGGTCAGACCGGCATCATGATCGCCGGCAGCGGCATCGCCATCGATGCGGTCGTCGCGGACTTCATCGCGGGTGCCGCGGAAACCCTGTCGCCCGACAATGCACCGGATCACTGGGATGTCATTGAAGGGCAAGGATCGTTGTTTCATCCCGCATACGCCGGTGTCACCCTGGGTCTGTTGCACGGCTCGCAACCCGATGCCTTCGTGCTGTGTCACGACCCGACGCGCACCACCATCGAGTACTTCCCGGATTTTCCGCTTCCCGAGCTGGACGAGGCCATTCGGCAATACGAAGTGGCCGGCCGCATCACCAATCGTGCGATCCGCTGTGTCGGCGTCAGCATCAACTCCTCGACGCTGTCCGAGAAGGCGTGGGGCGAGTATGCCGCAAGTCTGTCCGCATCACTT
>CAZMGX010000200.1:8373-9028 GCA_964565915.1 uncultured Gemmatimonas sp. | reverse complement strand
AGACCGACGTGGGAGTCGCCCATGTCGCCCTCGATTTCGGCCTTCGGCACCAGCGCGGCGACCGAGTCGATCACGATGACGTCGACCGCCCCGGAGCGCACCAGGATCTCGCAGATCTCGAGTGCCTGCTCACCGGTATCGGGCTGCGAGATCAGCATGTTCTCGACGTCGACGCCCAGCTTCTTGGCGTACTCCGTGTCGAGCGCGTGCTCCGCGTCGATGAAGGCGGCGACCCCGCCCAGCTTCTGCGCATTCGCCACCACGTGGAGACACAGTGTGGTCTTGCCGCTCGATTCCGGTCCGTAAATCTCCGTCACACGGCCACGCGGAATCCCGCCAACGCCGATCGCGGCGTCGAGATTGATCGCGCCCGTCGGAATCGCCTCGACGCGGACCTTCGAGTCCGTGCCCAGTCGCATGATCGAACCCTTGCCGCAGCTCTTCTCGATCTGCGCGACTGCGAGCGCCAGGGCCTTGCGCTTGTCGTCTGTCATCACTGTGCCCGCCATGGGAAACCGCCGTCGTGAGAGGTGAAGCCGCCATGCCCTGGCTCGCAGAATCTACCGGAAGGACGAGCAGGACCAAGACCCGAATAAAGTACGAAACAACATCGATGTGGACAACTGCCACTTTCACAACATTCCGACCATGGGGA
>CAZMGX010000200.1:0-8363 GCA_964565915.1 uncultured Gemmatimonas sp. | reverse complement strand
AAGGCATCTGGAATGTGGCGGACCTTCACGGACCGTCCCTCAATGAGGACACCGAGGACGTCAAATCGGTAATTCAGACCGATTTCCCCGTGCCTATCCACCCATATCCTAGCCGAACGACCCAACTCCCGCTGTTTGCGGAAGTGCACCGCGTCCACTGGCGAACCGAATGTGGCCCCGCGCCGTGCCTTGACCTCCACGAACACCACGGTGCGCTCCCGCTGCATCACGAGGTCGATGTCGCGATGTCCTGAGCGAAAGCGATGAGCGAGCAAACGCCATCCATCACGCTGCATCCATCGCGCCGCGATGCGTTCGCCCTGGAGGCCAAGCAGTTGTCGTTCTCTCGTCATGCGCCACGATACGACGCATTCTGAAAATCCCATCACCGAAATCCCGCCACGCTGGTCATCACAACGCTTGGGGCGCATCTTCTGCAGCGATCGCGCGCACCCGACGCGCGGCGTCACTCCTTCTATGCCCCATGCAACGCCCTTCGCTTGTCGGAACCGTGGTCGCCGGACTGTTGCTGGCGGCCACGAGCTATGTGTCGCTCCGCCCCGTCGGCCCGCTGCCCGCGCTGGGCCCGTTCCTCGATCCCGCACACGGCATCTGGACCACGGCGTCGACGGCTGAACTGCCGACCGACGCCGCCGTCGACGTCCGGGGTCTCGACGGTGAAACACGCGTGGTGTTCGATGATCGCGCGGTGCCGCACATCTTTGCGTCGAGCATTCGCGATGCGTATCGCGCGCTGGGGTACGTCGTTGCGCGTGACCGGTTGTTCCAACTCGAGCTGTCGGCGCGCGCGGGCGGCGGTACACTGACCGAACTGGTCGGCGCGCGTGCGCTCGAGGCCGACCGTGACACGCGGGCCAGCGGGATGCCGGCCTCCGCCGTCGAGCGTGCAGGGCGCCTCGACACCACGAGTCGCGCGTGGACGCTGGCGAACGCCTATGTCGACGGCGTGAACACGTACATCGCATCGTTGCGGGTCGCCGATTTCCCGATCGAGTACAAATTGCTGGGTCAGGCGCCGAAGCCGATGGAAGTCGTGGACATCTTCCATCTGCTCAATCGCATGGGCTCCACCCTTGCCACGTCGACGGATGAGTTGACGCATCTCGAGGCGAGCGCCCGCGTGGGGCGCGAGGCCGCCGACGCGCTGTTTCCCATCCATGCGCCCATCGTCGAACCAATCCAACCGAACGGCACGACCGGCGCGCGCTTCGATCCGCTCACCTTGCCGGCACCTGGGGCACCGGATCCGAGTGCGGTTGCGCAATTGCAGGCGATGCCGTCGCGAGGGCTAGCCCGCTTGTCTGCATTCGCACCGATCCGTTCCGACGATGCCATCGGCAGCAACAACTGGGCGGTCGCGCCGTCGCGCACGGCCGGCGGTCACGCCTTGCTGGCAGGTGATCCGCATCTCGAGCTGACGCTGCCAAGTATCTGGTATGAAGCCCATCTCGTCGTACCCGACAGTCTCGACGTGTATGGCGTGACCATCCCCGGTGCGCCCGGCATCGTGATCGGGTTTACCAAAGCGGTTGCCTGGACGTTCACGAACACCGGCGCCGACGTCATGGACTACTACACCGAGACGGTCGATGTCCCTCAACGACCAACGCAGTATCAAGTCGACGGTGAGTGGCGAGCACTGACGCTGCGCGAAGAACAGTACCGCGATGCCAGTGGGGGTGTGATCGCCACCGACACTCTGCGGTTTTCGCATCGAGGACCGGTGCGTCAGGTGCGTGGTCGCTGGATCTCGATGCGATGGACGGTGCTGGAGTCCATGCGCATTCTCGAAGGGTTCGACGAAGCCGCGCGGGCATCCACCACCGATGCGATGCTGGACGGCATGGCGCGGCTGTACGAAGCCCCGGCGCAGAACATGCTGGCCATCGATACGGCCGGGACCATCGGCATTCGATCCACCGGCCGGTATCCGCTGCGTCCGACGGACGGACGCGGCGACCTCCTGCGCGACGGAAGCTTCAGTGCGAACGACTGGACGGGTGATTGGCCGGTGGCGGACTATCCGCAGTCCCTGCGCCCGTCGCAGGGATTTCTGGCGTCGGCGAATCAGGAACCGTTCGACCCCAAGGCGCAACCGCGATACTTCGGCGCCAACTGGGAGCGCCCGTGGCGTGCGATGCGCATCAATGCCCTGCTCCGTGCCGACAGCGCGGTCACACCCGACGCGATGCGGCAGTATCAATCGGACCCAGGCAGTGCGCGCGCCGACCTCTTCGTGCCGGTCTTCATGGACGTGGCGCGCCGAGCCGCTGAGAACGCGCAGGCCCAACGCGCGGGCGCCCTGCTTGGCGAGTGGGATCGCACGTACACGCGCGACAATACGCGGGCCGTGCTCTTCGAAGAGATGATGCGACAGCTCTCCCTGCGTCTCTGGGATGAGCTTCGGACCGACAGCACCGACAATCCGATTCCGACGGACATGATGACGGCCGTGCTGCTGCGCGACACCAGCTCCGCCTGGTGGGATGACCACCACACCGCCCCGATCGAGCGACGCGATGCGCTGCTCCGTGAGGTCATGGCGACGGCCTTGGACAGCGTGGTCGCTCGACACGGCGACCCTGGAAGCGACGCGTGGCGCTGGGACCGCGTGCGCTTCGCGAACATCAACCACCTGCTGCGACTCCCGGCCTTCTCCCGACGCGAAATCCCCGTGCAGGGTGGCTCAGCGTCCCTGTGGCCATCGACCGGCGATGGCCGTCATGGACCCAGTTGGCGCATGGTCGTGGAGATGTCGAACCCGCGCCGAGCGTGGGCCACGTATCCCGGCGGACAGTCTGGGCACCCGCTCAGTTCGCGCTACGACGATCGCATCGCCACGTGGCGCGAGGGCCAGTTGGACACGCTTCGCCTGCCCTCCACGCCCAATGACCTGCCGGTAACGCAGCAACGGGCACGTCTCACGCTCACGCCGACAGGAGTCGCACGATGAACGGATTTCTTCGCGTGGCGGCGCTCACCCTCGTGTTTGCCGCGGGAACGCTGTTCCTCGACTGGGCAACGGTGCCCGTCATTGCCTCGGTGTACGCGCTGCTGCAGCGCGCGCCGCGGGCCACCGGCGAGGCGGCGATATCCGCCGCGCTTGGCTGGCTGATGCTCATCGGACGACAGGCGCAGCTGCCCGCTTTCGGGAAGTTGCTCGCGACCCTGGGTGGCATTTTCCCGGTGCCCGGCATCGTCCTCATCGCTGTCACGTTGATCCTGGCGGCGATTCTGGCCGCGTGTGCCGCGCGGCTGAGCTTGGGCTTGGTTGGCCTGCGGCCGACGACCACGTAGCGCCTAGCCGAGCGAACGGCCGATCGTCCGGCGCGCGTGGAGCATCACGGCGGGATCATCGGAGATGATCCCGTTGACCCCGGCCTGCCACAGTCGAAGTGCCTTACGCGGGTCGTTCACGGTCCACACGTGCACAACGGTCCGCGTGGCGCGGAGGGCTTTCACGATGGCGCCGATCGGGACCGGAATGCCGTTGTGCGATGGCGGGATGCAGAAGGCATCGCACGTTGGTCTGACCTGGCGGCCGGTGAGTGCGCGGGGGAGCGCGCGTACCACGTCACCGGTGCTGGCCCCGATTGCGAACCCCTCGCCGCGTAGCGGTCGCACCGACTGCGCGGAGAATCCGGCAACGATCACGCGAGGCGCGAGCGCGTGCCGCCGGATCGCCGCCCGAATCGCTTCCGTGGCGGTCGGCGTCTTGAGTTCGACGATCAGCGGCAGCTCGCGCGGGAGCGACTCGATTACGTCGTCGAACAATGGGATTGTCGCGCCGCGCCCGCGCCACGGGTACGCGCGACCGGCGTCGGTGGTAAACCAGTAGCCGGCATCGATGCGCCGCAGTTCATCGGCGGTTCGACTGCCCAACGGCCCGCGCTCGTCGGTGGTCCGATCGAGCGTCGGATCGTGCATGACCACGAGCTGTCCGTCGCGCGAGAGATGCACGTCGAATTCCACGGCGTCCACGCCGAGGGCCACGGCCTCGAGCAATGACGGCAACGTGTCTTCCGGAGCATGCGCGCGGTTGCCACGATGTCCGACGACCGGCCGAGCCAACGGGTCGAGCAGGATCATGGTGCAACATAACCAGTGAGGGCGGTACGTCGTGTGACGTACCGCCCTCACCGCACTTCCTCCGGTCGCTCCGCGCGCTACGCGAGGCGCGGATGCCAGACGGCCGTTAGAACGAGTACGTCAGGCGCGTCATGATCATCCGACCGATCTCCGGCGCACCCGGGAACGTACGAATCCGGTTGTCGAAGAGGTTCTGCGCGTTGAGGGACCACATGACCTTCTGGGCGCCAATGTCGAACCGCTTCGTGAACTGCGCGTCGAAGGTGAACGCCTCCGGCACATCTTCGTAGCAGAACGTGCCGGCGGCCGCCGGGCACTTGCCGTAGCCCGTAGTGCCGTTGGCGACCGTGCCCGCGCCGGGCTGTCCGGCGGCGATCGCGTAGGCCGTGTTGGTCGCGTACACGCCGGAGTTGACCGGATAGGCTTCGTTGTACCGCGTGCGCAGTTCGAAGCCGATGCCGTTGGCCTCATTGCGATACCGCGCCCCGACCGATCCGCGGGACTGCGGCGAATTGGACATGAACGGGATGCCGCCGATGACGATGTCGTTCCACACGTTCTGGTTCTGCCAGGACACCGCAGCATCGAACGTGATGCGATCGCTCGCCACGACGTCGGCGGCGAGGTCGATACCCTTGACCCAGAGCGTCTTGTTGACCTTCTGGTACGTCGCATAGATCGCGGTCGGCGACGTGTTGGGGTCGTTGAAGGTCACGACACCGAGCGGAGCCGGGGCGAGTCGGGTCGTCAGACCCGTGGCGAGTGCCGGCGCCAAGGCACCGGCGAGCTGGATTGCCTGCGCCTGGGAGAATCCGGCGCCAACCAACTGTGGCACGAGGTATCCGCCCAGCTGCCCACCGATGTACCCACCCAACTGGGTCGGGTTGCCGAAGAACACATTGGGTGTGGCCAGTGCCGCGGTCGTCGCCACGTCACCACGCTCTTGCCCCCAGAGCGCGATGTCGAACCGGAACTTGTTTCCGATGATGCCCTTGTAGCCCAGCTCGTACGTCTGGTTATACGAGGCCGACAGTGGTCCGATGTCGGGCAGCTGCGCAGTCGTTAGCGGGGTCGTCGCTGACGTGAGGAACGAGACGCGTGTGGCCAGGTCGGTCCCCGTCGGGGCGCGGCTGCCGAGGTGCGTGATCGACCCGCTGGCCAACGTCGCGGCCAACGCTTGCGCCTGCGCGGCCGGCAGTCCGGCCTGCTGCAGCGCGCCAGTGATGCCGGGTGTGATCGCCGCGGTCAGCGCCGCAGCATTGCCCTGAATGAGCCCCGGGAAGGCATTGGCGGCACTGGCTCCGACGAAGCCGGCGTTGGCCGTGTTCGGTGCGTACTGGGACTTCATGCAATACGACCCGAACGCGCTGTTGTTCGTGCACGTCTGGTTGAACGTGAAGCCAGTCTTCGGCGGGTTGCCGCGCGCAATCAGGTTGAGGCCCGACCCGCCGATGTTCGGCGCCTGAATCAGGTCCAGGAAGAACGAGAAGTTCGCCGGCGTCGAGAACGCCCGGTTGTAGGTCGCGCGGATGTTCTGGTTCTCGGTCGGCTTGAAGATCAGCGCGGCGCGAGGGGAGAAGAAATCGCCGTCAATCACGTTGTTGTTGTCGACACGCGCCGCGAGCAGCAGTTCGATCTTGTTGATCGGCTTGGTGCTGGACTGCACGTAGTAGCCGAATTCCGACACGTTGTCGACGGCCTCATTCGCGCCGTTGATCGTCCCACCCGTGCGCGGATCGGTCTTGATGTAGTCAACGCCATACGTGAACGTCTGCTTCGTGCCCAGGTCGAAGCCGTGCTGCGCCTGCAGGGCGTACACACGCGACTGGTCGACGATCGGCTGGCCCGAACGCAGCAGGTACGTGCCCTTGTCCGAGCTGGACGTATCATTGCCGGCATCACTGAGATTGACGAATGCCTGGGCAAACAGGCGATTCCAGCGGAAACGCTGCTGGAGGCTGGTGTACGTCCAGTTCTTGATCTGCGCCGTACCGTTGGCGCCGGTCAGCTCCATGCCACTGCCGACCTTGGTGTATCCCAACGTGGTGATCGCCTCGACACCCTCGGCCGGACGCACATCGACGCGCGCCTCGCCGCTGAACTTCTGCAGGTCGAAATCACGCTGATTGGGCTGGCCTCGCCGTGACGCCGGGACATTGGTCGTGTTCGGGAAAACCGTCAGCTCCGACTTGTCGTTGTACTCCCAGTCGCGGCCCTGCATGTACTCGCCGGAGACCTTGTAGGCCAACTTCTCGTTGACCTTGCCCGCGTGACGCAGGCCGGTCCGGATGATCGAACGCTCACCGCCGTCGATCGACAGCGTCGTACCCTGCGAGTTGAACGGCGACTTCGTGATCACGTGCAGCACGCCGGCCGAGCTGTTCGGTCCGTAAAGAGCCGATGCCGGGCCGAGCAGCACCTCCATGCGGTCGATGTCTTCGTTCGTGCCGGTGAACAGGAACGGCACGTTCACGCGCAACGACGGAACGCCCGCAAACCGGTAGTCCTGCAGCATCAGCATCGAACCGCTGAACGCGTGGTTGACTCCGCGCGCCACGACGTTCGACTGCGCGATGCCGCCGCGGCTGATGTCGACGCCCGGCGTTGCCCGCAGGTGATCAGTGACGGTCACCGCCGGCCGCTCTTCGATCTTCTCCGAGCTGATGACGGAGATGCTGGCGGGCGCGTCGAGCGCCTTTTCCGGGCGACTGCGGCTGGCCGTGACAACCTGCTCGTTGAGCTGTATCGGGCGTGGCGTCAGCGCGATGTTGACCGTGCTGCCGGAACGCACATCGGTGACGGTCTTCGTGTCGTAGCCGATGACGCGCACCACCACGGTATATGCGCCGTCCGGCACATTGACGATGCGGAACGTCCCGTCCGCCCCCGTCAGCGCACTGAAGCGCTGCGCCCCAGACGCCTGAACCTGGGCACCCTCGATCGGTGCACCCGAACCGGAATTCGTCACCTTGCCGGTGATCACCCCGGATTGGGCTACCGCGTCGGAGCCGACCACCGGCAGTGGCGCAAGCGCCATCAGGACGGTGGAAATGAAACGTCGGACCCGTGTTAACACCATCGTAGGCACCTCGGGAGGGGGAAGGAGGTACGTCGCGTCACGCGCAGGCTCCGGAAAGGAAGGATGAGCCGGAGAGGTAGGAATGCTGCCACTATGTTCGCAGAGCCACGTGAGAACGTCAATACGTCCCGTGACTCAGTCGTTTCCACAAATACGATCGAGGTCCTGAATTCCGACCAAGACGTCACGAGGCCGGGCCGCACCTTCGCTGGGCGCAAGGACGCCGGCCTCCTCGAGCTGGTCGATGATGCGCGCCGCACGACCGTAGCCGATCTTCAGGCGGCGTTGCAGCAGCGAGGTACTCCCCTGCCGGTGTTGAATGACCACCTCGGCCGCCTCCCGGAATCGCGAGTCCCGATCCCCGCCCGGCTCATCGGAGCCATCATCATCGCCGCCCGCCGCCTTGGCCTCGGCCGCGCGAATGGCTTCCAGAATGTCGGGCTCACTACTCGACTCACCGCCCGCCTGTTCGGCCGCTCGGCGCGCCGCCGCCGCCGCATACCAGGCAAGCAACCGTTCGGTGTCCTCACTCGAGAGGTAGGCGCCCTGCAAACGCGACGCCTCGGACTTGCCAGGCGGGATGAACAGCATGTCGCCGTTGCCAAGCAGTGCCTCGGCGCCTGACCCATCGATGATCGTGCGACTGTCGATCTGCGACGCCACGCGAAACGCGATGCGACAGGGAAAGTTCGCCTTGATCAACCCGGTGATGACGTTCACGCTGGGACGCTGCGTCGCGAGGATCAGGTGAATGCCGATGGCGCGGGCCTTCTGTGCCAGCATCGCAATCGGCGTCTCGACCTCCCCCTGCACCGTCATCATCAAGTCCGCCATTTCGTCGATCACCACGACGATGTACGGCAGAATGCCACCCAGATAGGTGCGATCCTCGAACGCGACGTCGGGTGAGCGCGGCTTCTGCAACACGGGGCCCTCACCCGACGCATGCTGTTGGACGCGCTTGTTGAACTCCTGCAGGTTGCGACACGAATTCGCCTCGAGCAGTCGATAGCGGTCCTGCATTTCAATGACAGCCCACTTGAGCACGGCGGCGGCATCGCGGTTGTCCGTGATCACCTTGTGTCGAAGATGAGGCAGCGTGTTGTAGACACTGAGCTCCACCATCTTAGGATCGATCATCAAAAATTTTAAATCATTTGGAGACTCTTTAAAA
>CAZMGX010000199.1:0-9049 GCA_964565915.1 uncultured Gemmatimonas sp. | reverse complement strand
GGTCTCGGCGAGAGAGCGCGGCGACGCAACACCCCGTCAATCATCAACTCGGCGTTCCAGCGCTCACTCGGTTGGTCAGGCGAATCGGCGACGCTGGAATCGCAGTTGGCAACCGTCTTTCAGAAGGACGGTGACATGGGTATCGAGCTTTCCGTGATCGTTTCGCGACTTCGACGAGATCCTCTCTATCGGCTGCTGTTCCAGCGGGTGTTTAGCCGCCCACCGAACGCCAGGGACCTCATCGTCGCAGTCGCGACGTTTCAACGCAGCGTGGCCGGGAAACGGTCACGCTTTGACCACTTCTTGCTCGATGGCGACACGGCCGCCCTGAGCGGTGAAGAGCGACGTGGATGGGCCCTCTTCTCAGGTCCGAAGGCAGGATGTGCAGGTTGTCATGAACTTCAAGAGCCTGCTGCTTGGAACGCCGGGATCGCAGCTCTGACTGATGGTCGGGCGCACAACTTGGGCGTGGGGTTCTCTCACGGCTTGATGAGTGATCCCGGAAGATACGAGGTGACGAACGATCCGAGGGACTGGGGAGCTTTTGTGACGCCGTCACTTCGATCTGTCGCACTCACTCCGCCGTACATGCATGATGGAAGTCTGCATACTCTGAGCGAGGTGATCGACTTCTATCAGCGGGGAGGAAACCGAAACGCTCACTTGGATGTGGTGATGCGCCCTCGATCATGGAGCGAGCAGGAACGCGGCGACCTGCTCGCCTTTCTGAAAGCACTCTAGGACACCCAGCAGCCGAAAGAGGCAAGGACGCTTTGTGAGCATCACACGGAGGTGCGGAGTACTCGCGGCATTACTCTACCATCAGGGAGCAAGTAGTGTGAGTGCACAGGTGACGAAAATCTCCGGGGGGACCGCCTGTAGTTCTTGCCGGATCGTGCTCATTCCTCAGGCCATCCTTCGGGATGTGGAGGGTCATCTGTCTTCCGCGTTGTCGTCGATGGCTCGCGATCACGTGGGCCGCTTTTACGCGGCAAGCCAGGGCGGCACATCGGTGCTGATGTTCAGTCCGGATGGGACTATGGTCCGCTCAATAGGTAGACGTGGAACGGGCCCCGGGGAGCATCTGTCGATCGCGCGGGTGTTTGCTGATGCGCAAGGCAATCTTCACACGGTTGATGCGCAACTGTCCCGACACAGTGTGTTTTCGGCGACGGGTAAGTTCCTGAGATCAGTCCCGATTACGACCGACCTGAGTCCAACCTACGACATGGTGCTTACACGTGAAGGCGATCTCGTGCGAAACAGCATATTTGCGCCGTCGGCTGGACGTGCCTATCTGCTGCACGCGGTCAGCTTGGCGGGACAGGTCGTGTATCGAGGCGACCTATCTCCCTTTGATCGGCACAGCCCTTGGACCCTCCAGCGAAAGCTGTCTACTGGCGCCGGAGGTATCGTATATGCTGCGCACTTGGTGAAGTATGAAATCGATGTCTTTCAGCCGAATCTGACTCGCAGCATGAAATTCACACGCGCCGTCGACTGGTTCCCCGCTTTTCGGGGAGCGCAGCGGCCATCGGATGGAGTGTTGATGGAGCGCCCCGTCGCAAAGGTGTCCCGGATTTGGGAGGACACTCAAGGCAGACTGTGGGTTATGGTTTTCGTTCCATCGGCGAAATGGCGGCCCATGCCGCGTCCGACCCGACCGCTCAGGCCGGGCGATGAACAGATCTTGCGACCTCGATACGACATTATGATCGAAGTACTTGACCTCCCTGGTAGGAGAATGCTCGTGAGCCAGCGCTTCGACGGCACCCTCGGTGTTCCGTTTGGCGACGGCTTTCTCGCGGCTCGTTCGGTGCAACCGAATGGCGAAGTGCACGTCTCCGTCTCACAACTCACAATCACCCCTTGACGATGAGGTATCTCATGAAGGTCGTTTCGTTTCTTCTCAGCGTTGCCCTGCTGAGCATTCCGCTCTCAGCGCGGTCGTTGGCGTTGGAGGACGACGGTGGGTGCTTCCGCTGCAATGAGTATGAAGATCCGCATCAGGGGGAACTCTACCACCACGACTTCCACATCGGCGTGAAAGGTAGAAAAGTGCAGGGTGGGGAGATGCACATGGGTACTGGCACGTATGGATCCTGTCGAGATGCGGGGCACAACAGTTATGATGGATCTGGAGGGGGACAGGCATAGGTCGTTTCGTGCGACGTTTGCACGAGCGATCTCAGCAAGCCAACCTTGCCGAAAGGTCTGCATGTTTGACACACCACTCGCCCCTTCCGCGGGGGGCGCTCAGCATATGCGCACCCCGCGTCTCCACCCGCACGGGCGAACTACGGTCGCACCGCGCCGGAATTGCCGGCCAGACGCATCCGCTCCAGCGTCCACGTCTGGTCCGTACCGCGATGCATCAGGAACACGACCCCGCCCGGAGCGAAACCGGAAATCACCCGCCCCTTCGGCAGTCGCACGCGCTCCATGCGATCATCACGCGGCGAGATCACATCGTACACCAGCTCCCCGTCGCGGGACTGCGCCGACGTCGCCGGCAATATCCAAAGACGGCCGTCCATGTCCCCGCGAGCCGCGCCGCTACGAAGTGGCGGACGATAGTCCGGCATCGCCGAGAGCGGCGGATAGTCGGTGATGAGCGGCGGCCGTGAGCGCGTCTGCGACACGGCGGCTCGACGACGCACAGCTCGCCCAGACGATCCTGGATCTGCGCCTGCAGCGAGCTCACGAGAGCCGGACCCGCCGGTTCGCCATGCATCGAGGTGGCCGTCGCGTCGTCACGTCTTTGGGACCACGCGCGCGCACCAATGGTTGAGGTCTCGTGACGTTACGCTGACGACACGCGCGCGGTGGTCGTGCTGGTGACGAGACGCAGCAGGCGGGGGTGAGGCGCAGCGCGAGCTCGACGGCACTCCTGATGATCCGGTCAGAATTCCGCACCTGCCGTGTTGCCGATGGCAACACAACCAATCGCCGTGCGCGAGTGTCCGAGTACTGCTGTCAGAGCCGATCGAAGATTGCACAGAAGTGCTTACCGATGTTGCACACTCGGGACGCATCCCGAGCGTCTGACGGTAGACGCGCACCGCGCGGTTCAGCGCCAGTGCGCGGAGCATCACGCGGACTGGCTGGACGCCCCCGAGCAGCAGCGCCCTTAGCGAAGCTGCATCTGATGGCGCGAAGTCGCTCCAGCTGTAAACCTTCACCGTTCGGGCAGGGCGGGCGGGGGTTCTTCACCATGCTAACCCGCTGAGCTCATTGGGAACGCACTCTGGCTCCCATCACATCGGCGAACGAGGATCAACCTTGCGCGCCCTACGAGCTGCACTCGGTCACCGGCACGGGCCTTGATCGCGAGCTGCCGTGCAATGGAGCCCGATCGAATGGCTGCCTGAACGTCCTGAACCAGATCGTAATAGGTATTCCGGCAGTCGTGATGGTTCTGACCGCAGAAGTTGACCTGAGTGTTCTCGTGACACCGATTAAAGCTCGAGCAGTCATATCGACTTCCACCTTCTTCCATAAGGCTGAGAAGGGACGGCAGAAGCTGGCCATGATCGATCTGTGTCGAAGGCCCTCCGATCTCATGATCATCTGGTTCCACTATCGCATCTACGCGGAATGGCGATTGAGCAGCGGGGCCGAGAGCGTATCCCTGACTGAAGGAGTGCCAAAACAGTCCTTCCTCTGGAAACTGCGTGCAGTGCTGACACGCCGGACCAACGTCCAACCCCACTGGCAGCGACCTCGCTGGCACGCTGCTTCTTGGCGCATCACGACCAGTCACCTCGACAAGATGTGAAGCGCCAACAACTACAAGAGTGATCCCTGACACTACTCCGACAAGGCTCATCTTTGCCCCGCGGCGTTGAAGGATTTACCTCGAGAACCGTACCATGAAAATCTCAACGACCTCGGCGCCGCTGGGAGTCTCGGTGAATCGCCAAACCAAGGGACCTCCACTCCCTCGATAGACTCCAAGTACCGGCCGAAAGGCGCTTGGGAATCGTCTGGAGGCAAGTACCCGAGCCCCCACAAGGTCAATCACTTCAATGTAGGTATCGACAAAGCCATCGAGAGCAGACATGCGAGGCATCATGGCTCGGGTCCCTTCGCCGCGATTCTGTGCCACCATCGGATCTGGCGCGAACGGGCGCTCGGCGGTTCGTATGATCGAAATGATGAGATTGGACGAGGTATCGCTGAGAATGGCAAGCAGCGATGACGGCATGGGCTTTCTGTTCGGTAGATCTACCGGCGTGTCATGTGGCAACGCCGGAAACCAATCGACAGCGCGTTCGTATACTGTTTTAAGCTGCAGGTCGCTGCTCCATCTTTCGATGCGATATCGGCGCATCGTCGCAGCAAGGATGTCGGACTTGGGTGCGAGTGCAAGATTCCGTACTAGGCCGGTGGAACCACGATCCCCCAGCATTCTCTCTTCGGCGCTTGCGGACTTCGTTACTCGGCCCGAGTCGTTGAGCAGATGCATCGACAGTCCCCCGGAACGCTCACCTGACACTGTTCCGGATGCGACGAGTCGTCCACTAGGAAGCGCCAGGAACTCGTAAAGACTGCCAATGGGAAAAACTCTCGATGTCCGAGACGAGGTAGGATCGAATACGGAGATCCGCCGTGTCTCGCGATCAGCGACGAGTACAGAATCACCGCGTGCGACGGCCATGTAGAACGGGCGCCGCAACTCACCCGGACCGGTGCCAGGTCTCGCAACACGTCTGCGAAAGCGCCCGACGGAGTCAAAGACGTCTAGCTCACCGCTGCTGGTGGCAACCCAATACTGACCGTTGACGTCGCGAAGGACAACCACTTGGTCCGCGGCAAGATTAACGTGCTCATCAGTCACCGTGGCGACCCGGATGAGATCCAACTGGCAGGCTGCGCACCTCGCGTCGGCAATTCTCACGACCGCCCGACCAACGGATGTTGGCGGCCCGGAGCTGCCACTGGCTTGCGCGTACAGCAGGACCGGCATCGTAGCCACTGCCGCTAACGCTATTACCCAACAGCCGCGCTGTCGCACCGCTACCTCCCTGCCATTGGGCGCGTCAAGCGTAAAGTAGCCGGGTCAACACCACAGTGATCCTACTCGCACAGTCACATCCTGAGGATTCGTGGTGTCGACTCGAAGACAATGAGAGCTGCGCCCGCTCAGTAACAGCGAGATTGGGACGAACGTCCGATCCGCGGTCCACGCCGAATTCAGACGGGATCGATCTGACTGGACTGGCGACGCGCGCGCAGAGAAGGAGCGTGCGCGATCCGTTCGGTGCCGACCGCGGGGCCGATCCTCTGGGGCTTCGTTGGTCGATGACCCCAGATACCGCCTCGGCCTCGATCGTACGACGGAGGGGCTGCTCCTACCGAGGTTCGTCGCGGCGGGTATGTCGCGGTGAAGTTCGCAAAATACTCGCTCTCGTTCGGCGGAAGAAAGCCGGGGGTTGAGGGACTGCCATCGGAGTGTGCCGACATTGCGCTGGATCGTTTGGAGGCGTTGCACGCGTGGCTGCTCAACAGCCGGAAGTGGATCCCGCGCGGATTGCATTGTATGGGATCTCACGCAACGGCACATATGTCTTGCCGGAAGCAGTTCGATACGACTGGGTCAAGGCGGTTGCCGCTATTGTTCCCTCTGCCGTGGTTTATGAGGGATTGGGGCGAGGGCGTCAAGCTGGGGACACGGTCTTCGTAAAGCTGGCGCGGAATGTCGCTGGCCTACGCGCACTACGCGCGCGGCTATCTCACGGCGACGGGAAAGCTTGCGCGAGGGCAGGCGTTTCGCTTGCGTACCGGCATGGACGAGGGCCGTTGGGCAAACCCCGGTCGGGTCGCGGCCGCTCGTATCCCTGTGGAAACGTCCATAGGGCCCTTTTCCTCGCGTGTGGGTGAACAAGATCGGCTCTGGTCGTCAGGATACATTGTCCAGAATATGGCGGAGCGGCGCGCGGCGGCCGGCCTTCCGACGGACTTCGTGTTATTTGCCGACGCGGGCCACGACCTGAGCGGAGACGGCATCACACCAAGAACGCTCTTCGAATCGGGGGGGGGATCGGCGGAGCGACGCGCAGGCGCAATTCACGACCTGGCAACGCACCCTACACGTCTTCGCGACGACGCTGCTTCCCACCCGTCCGTGATCGCCTGCGTCATGTCTCGGAGAAGACGCTGAGCGTTTCACCATCAGCCACGGTGTCCAGCTTTCGAAGAGCCTCCCTCTCAACAATTCCGCGGGGGCGCGCTCGCTCTGAGCGCGCCCGCGTTCCGTCCTCGTCCCGGCGTGGCTACTACGGACGCGACGGGTTAGCGGCGGCGGCCGCGATGCGCGTCCGCTCCAGCGTCCACGTCTGGTCCGCACCGCGATGCATCAGGAACACGACCCCGCCCGGAGCAAAACCGGCAATCACCCGCCCCTTCGGCAGTCGCACGCGCTCCATGCGATCATCACGCGGCGAGATCACATCGTACACCAGCTCCCCGTCGCGGGACTGCGCCGACGTCGCCGGCAATATCCAAAGACGGCCGTCCATGTCCCCGCGAGCCGCGCCGCTACGCAGTGGCGGACGATAGTCCGGCATCGCCGAGAGCGGCGGATAGTCAGTGATGAGCTGTGGGCGTGATGTGGCCTGCGACACGGCTCCGTCACCCGTGACGCTAACCCCGCTCCCCCCAAACGTGACTGACGACGTCCCACCGCCGCCGCCACCCGAAGCGCCCGCCCGCGTCGTGATGGTGATCGACGCCTCCCCCATGCCATCCGCGCCACGCGCACTCGCGGACGACTCGGCAGCCTTGGCCGAATCGATCAACGCCTGCTTGTCGGCATCCGTCAGTCGCTTCCAATCGAACGGCAGCTTCGGAGACGACCGACGCTGGCCAGTCGGCAAGATCCAATCGACGTGATAGTCCGTGCCCCGTACCACGGCGATCGTGCCATCCGACAGCACGGTCCACTCGTCGATTGACGGCGCGGGATTGACTGTTCGTCGCATCGACATTTTCCCGTTGGCGTCACGCGACGCCGTGAAGCGTTGCACCGCGACGGTCTTTACGCGCGCTAGCGTGTCGACGTCACCGGTGGCCAGGCGAGCCCGCACGATGGCCTGCGAGTCCGCGGGCGCCGGCCCACCGGACGCAGCCGCCACTGTCTGCGCGCGTTCGGACAACGCCTGATAGATCAAGTTGCCCTCGCGATCAACACCTGACGAACCGCCCGCCAGGAAACGCAGATCCGCCGGTCGAGGTGCGGCCATCACCCGCGACACCGCGCCTTTCGGATCGATCACCAGCAGCGAACTGGACGCACCGTCCACAAAGAGAGTCGAATCACCCGTGAAGGCGATCAACGGACTGGCGCGTCGTCCGTACGACTGCCCACCCGTGTTGGCGGAGTCCAATACGACCTGCTTGAGCTTCATCTCACGATCCAAATGCAACAGTCGACGACGCTGTGCATCGTTCACGAGCACACTACCGTCGGGCAGCGCGCGAACGCCCAGAATCGTGCCGAAGGTATTCGACGACACGGCCTCGGCCGCGGACAACTCACGAATCGGTATCGATGGTTGTATCGCGGCCTGTGCCGACACCCGACGTAGGCAGGGAGCGAGCGAAGTGAACGCGAGGGCGAGAAGCAGTGTGCGCACGGGACGATGAGTTGAAGTGATCGGTGTGGGGAACAGCACGGCTCAGCGAATGAACACCGGCGAGCCGTCACCAGAACTCGAGGAGCGCAGGAACCGCAGCACACGCTCGTCGAGATAGTTGGATAACTGCAGCGGCAGCCGCCGCCGCTGCGCGGCGGTCAACAGGCGCTTGACAGACGGGACGAGGGTGAGCAGGTGATCTACCGTCGTCTCGCGGGCGTCGACGTAGCGACCGTACACCGCATCGTGATTGAAGCGATCCGGAAGCGCATCCAGTTCACGCAACACGGGAGCCCAAACGGCGTCGGCGCGCTGGGTGAATACGCGGCTCATCGATGCCAGACTGTCCCGCTGCAGGCGCGTCAGGCCCAACGAATCCGACTGCAACAGAATCAGCGCCATCGGGTTCGGGATGGAGGACAACGCGAGTGACCGCAAGAACGCCAGATCGACGCGACGGCCTGGGCGGTCGCGGCCCGTGCGCAAGTTCGACATCAGCACTTGCCGCTCCCGTGGCGTCCCGATGTCGACCTGCACGCGCAGGTTGAGCATCGGCAGCGCCCGGGTCGCCGTCTGCGTGGGATTCGTTGCGCCAAAGCGGCGGTTGACCTCGTAGCTGTAGCGCCGGGTGACCGGATCGAATCCTCGTACGAACAACAGCTGCGGATCGGGCGGCACCACTTGCCCCCAGCCGCGCAGATTGTCCCCGTGAAACAGCAGGTCCAGCATGCCGAGTGGGTTGTTCACGCTGAAGTTCACGCTGGTCCGCTTGGGCAACCCGATCTTCAGTGGATTGAAGCGCACGTTGAGATCGAGCTGCGAGAACCATGGCCCCTGACAGGACGCACGCGCCGCCACGCGCCCCGCCTGACGCTCCAGACACCGTCTGGCGCTGGCCGGGGCCGACCGGAGCAGCGCGGTGATGTCCCGCGCCAACATCGGGTCCCCGGGGCGCTGCAGATCGGGCACATACGCGCGATCGTTGACCGAGACGCCGTCACCATTGACGTCGCCGCCAATCGTCGGTGTATAGGGAATGCCGGATTGCCAAACCCATTGCCAACTGATGTACGCGACGTCGAAGAGCGGGACGTCGGAGAATGACAACGAGAGGCGATGCCGTCCGGGTTGCAGCGATTGACTCCACTCGCGCGAAAACGGATCGCCCCCGGTGCTGCTGAAGCCGCGATACTCTTCACGCAGGGCCAGCCACTGATACGCCGCCGTCCAACGGAGATACGGATTGACGGTCACCGGTCGCAGTGCGATCTGCAAGTGACGGGCCTCACTACGCAGATCGCTGCGGGCCTCCCACACCTGCATCAATCGCCCATCGCGGCGACTCGCCGGTAGCGCGATCCCGCCAGTGCGCGCGTCGATTGCGGTGGGCGCCACAACCACCGGTCGATTGC